>JAEZAF010000138.1 GCA_023430545.1 Chloroflexota bacterium | reverse complement strand
GTGCCGCTGCTGCCGTTTCCGGAAGGCAGCGCGAAAACCCGTGTCTGTTCGCTGGATGCCGCGAAATCATAGACCAGCACACTCTGGCTGGCGACATCGTAAAATGCCAGCCGACTGCCATTGGCTGACCACTGCGGATCACCGGCATAGACATCCCCTTCGGGAAATAAAGGTGTGGTCGTCGGCGGTTCGACGCTCAGATCCAGCAGCCACAGATAACCCGCCGCCAGCGCACTGTCGGCCTCGCGCCGCTGATACGCCAGCATCAGGCCATCCGAGCGCCATGCCGGGGAAAAGCAGAAAGCACCCTGAGAAGCACAGTCCACCAGCAGGCGCGTGCTGTTGAGCGTGCGATCATACAGCATCAGGTTCGCGGTGCGGCCTGCGCTGTCTTCCTCCGAATAGGCGATGAAACGGCCATCGACACTGACCGCGAAATCGTAGACACCGGTTTCGGACTGGGTGAGGGCGCGGGCGCTGTCCGGCTGTAAGGGGTCTACCTGCCAGATATTGAATGGCCCCGCTGAAGGGGCAAGGTAGGCCAGCAGCGGCGCAGTCGAGGGCGGGGGCTGCACCAGCAGAAAGACCGCCGTCAGCAGCACTACGGCGACCAGAATGCCGATCACGATCAGGACGGTGCGGTCAAATCCCAGACGCTGACGCAGGCTCATGGAGTTACTGCCCCACTTGCGGCCATGCCGGTATCTCCAGCCATCCACCTGGACATAAAGCCATCAGCGGCCACTCGTGTGAGCGTGCCGTCCGTCATCCCGCCAGCGGTGAAGGTATACGTCCAGACCTCTGTTGTGGAAGTCGCATCCGCTTCGGCCAGATTGTAGCGGTCGATCACGAGCTGTGATCCATCCGGACTGAAGCGGACCGCTGTATGCTGATAATCGGGATCGACCATCAGCGGCTGGAGACTGCCCGATGCCAGATCGACACCGTAGACCTGATAGCCGCGTGTATAGCGCTCATCATGATACACCCGCGCGATCACCACCTGCTGGCCGTTCGGATGCCATGTGATCGCATAATCGTCGGCGGCTTCATCCTCTTTCATCAGCGGGTGCACACCGCCATTTACCAGATCAGCCATGCGGAATGTCATATGCGGCAGCGGGCCGGTCATCACATATTCCGGGAAGATCAACTGCGTGCCATCGGGTGAAAGCGCGCCGACGCTGCCGCCGCCAGCCGGAAAACCAGTCAGGCGGGCGGCTTCATCAGCTTCCGCGAAGTTGTAGACCATGACCTGCTGCGAATTGGCATCATAAAATGCGAGGCGGCTGCCATCCCCGGACCAGACCGGCTGCGAACCGAGCATCTCGGTATCGGCGGTCAGCGGGAAGGTATTTAAGGGCTGCGTGCCAAGATCCAGAAGCCAGATCCGCGGCGGACTCGGCGGCAGATTGAGCGCGGTGTTGAGATCGACACGCTGATAGGCCAGCATCCGGCCATCTGGCCGCCAGACCGGAGTCGTGCAGTAAGCATCCTGAGTGACACAGTCCAGCAGCAGGCTGGTCTGGCGGGTTGGTACGTCCAGCAGATAAAGCTGATAACCGTCGAGGTCGGTTTCGGTTGCGGTGAATGCGATCTGACGGCCATCAGCGCTCACATTGTAGTCGAAGACACCGTTGGGCATCTCTGTCAGCGGCACGGCAGACGAGGGATCAGCCGGATCAACCGTCCAGATCTGATACGGGCCGCGTGTGGGCGAGAGATAGGCGATCCGCGCATTACCCGTCGCAACACCTGTCCCCTGACCGGACTGTAAGGCGACCAGCGCGGCAGTGATGGCGACTGCGGCCACCAGCACACCGATCACCAGCGTGGTGGTGCGATCAAATCCGGAAAAACGCAACCTCATCCCCGGGCCTTTTCAAAGACAGATATTTAAATTCGCAGTGCAGGTGTTTAGAGGCGGACACGGCATGCCGTGTCCCTACCCTCTGCGTGTTGTGTACGGACAATGGGTGTGTCATCCGGTATTTCAAAACATTCATCCAAAGATACAGTGTAAATACCCACCCCTGAAAGACACTGCCCCTGTCCAAGCTGAAGCTAGTCTGCCTGACATTACTGGTTGTTATTGCGTCCAATGCGCCGGCTGCTGCCACCACCGAGGGTACTGCGTGCCGAGGCCCCATCCAGCGCCGGATTCAGCCGCAGCTTCTCGATTGCGCCGTAGAAGGCTTCGTCATACAGGCGGGTGCGGACGACTACCGGCATCGGCACGGCATGCCCCATGATGATGGCCTGCTGCTTGGTATCCAGACGCGCCAGCACTTCCCGCAGTCCACCTGCACCGCTGATGCCGTTCAGGACGGCGTTGATGTCGCGCTCGTTATCCAGCAGGGCGGTGACACGCGTCCCGATCTGGCTCATGACTTCCTCGTCGATTCCACTTGGGCGCTGATCGACGATCAGCAGCGTGACATTGTATTTACGCATCTCACGGGCGATGATGCCGAAGATCGTCTGGCGCGCAATCAGTGGATCAAGAAACTTGTGCGCCTCTTCGATCGTGATCAGAAGCTGCGGCGGGACAAGGCTCTTATCCCCCAGTGACTGCTCGACCTTTTCGACATAGGCCTCATGGATACGGCGTGTCAGATAATTGGCGACCAGAATGTAGGCTTCCAGTGAATTCCCGTAGCGGCCAAATTCCAGCACGACGGTCTTACGCTGATCGACCAGCAGTTGGATGATGCGCTGCACGCTGTCTTCAACCGCTTCCGGTACGAGGAATTCCCAGCGCTCGAAACGCTCCAGACGGCGCTGGAGTGCGGCCAGTGTGCCACCCTGAATATTGGTGTTTTCGACCACGTCTTCAAGGTCAAGCTGTGCTCCATCCAGCAGACGTTTGACCCACTTCTCGCCCCAGCGCTTGCGCAGCACATAGGCAGCATCAACCATCGTGTCGGAGAGGTTCATCGTGCCTTTCAGCATGGCGATGTCTTCCGGCTCGATCTCCTGATAGCTTAACTTCACCTCGAAGTCATAGCGGGCGTTGCGCCGCCTTGACGACTCCGGGTCCAGGGTGATGATCGTCACACGGTCACTGAAAAGCTGCTTCAGTCCCTTTACCGCGCTGGTATGTTCGGCGGTGACTTCCCATCCATAGTCGTTGTGCATGTCGAAGATCAGCCCGACCGCCTGATTCTTGGCAATCACACCGGCCAGCAGCACGCGGGTGAGAAAGCTCTTGCCGGTACCACTTTTCCCGAAGACACCGACTGAGCGCTCCACCAGACGGCGCAGGTCGAGATTGATCTGCGTGTGTTCCAGTTCCAGCGGCGCACCGACGTTGAAATGGGTGGTGTCTTCCGCGCCGAAGACGTCGTTCACATCCTTGTCGGTCGCGTTGAAGACCAGCGAGAAATGGCCGGGGATGGTCTTGACCGGGCGCGGCTTGTCGTCCTCGGCGATCATCAGCATCGGTGCGACATGAATCGTGCCATAGGCGGCAGTCCCACTGTAGACATCACGCACGAAGGCGTCGGTGATATCCGGCGGGTCGTTCTGGATATTCGGGCTGGCGCTCATCAGCTCGACATCGGTCAGCATACAGAAGAAGCGCTTGTGCTCTCCATGAACGACGACATAGCGTCCAACCGCCAGATCCTCAACGGACTGGCCGCTTTCCAGCCGTACCACCAGCCCCTTTGCGAGTGAGCCGCCCACCACGACACCCAGACGGGCATCCTGCGCCGCTGTCATCAGGGGACGCCCCTGTAAATCCCGTGGAAAATATTCGTCAAGCAGATCGCTATTCGCCATCGTCCTTACCTTAACAATCCTTGCCTGTACGCTCCGCTGTGCGCCTGCGTTGACGGTGTTTACACCGGTTTATTTCTTATAGCGGATTCTTAACAGCATAGAAACGAACATCTGTTTGTATTATAGCAGAGAATGCGATGGACGTTTATTCCGCTGGCGGTGCTGGCGGTGCTGGCACCGTTGGCACCATTGGCACACCCATCGCCACCGCGACCGCTGAGGCAAGTGTATCGGTATGCGTCAGGCTCACATCCCAGTGAACGAGGCCAAGTTCGGCGGCCAGCGCGGCGGCGTTCCCATGCAGATGCAGGATCGGGCGGCGGCGTTCATCGGACAGGATCTCGATCTCTTTCCAGCTTACATCACCGATGCCGGTGCCGAGGGCCTTGCCGACTGCCTCTTTCGCCGCGAAACGCGCCGCCAGACGTGCCGGTTTGTCAGCGCATTGTTGGCGCTCCGCCGGGGTGAAGAAGCGGTTGAGGAAGCGCTCACCGAGCCGGTCAATGCCTTCGGCCATGCGCTGGATTTCAAGTGTGTCGATGCCGCAGCGGATCATTGCGCGGTGTGCTGTTGAAGCTGCGCTAAAACATCACTGGTATTCAGAACCGTGGCGAATTCTCCATTCAGGCTGGCAAGGGTGGTGTCATGCATCAGTTGAGCAT
>JAEZAF010000125.1 GCA_023430545.1 Chloroflexota bacterium | reverse complement strand
GTTACGGGTTTCCATTGTGAAGAAGTAACGCAGATAGATCGCATCAATCAGCGGCTGGAGGACCACCACCAGGGCGAAGGTCGGGACGAGGATCAGCGCGATCCGCGCCAGCCGGGGCAGGTTGAGTATGATCTCAATATCACTGCGGGATGCCTCAACCGCATCTGTATCTGATGCCGCCCTGTACGGCTTTCTGGTTCGCGGCTGATCCTGTCGCTGCGCCTGCTGGGTTTGCAACTTTGCCTGCCGTTTACGACCCATGCTCAGAGTCTCCATGCGACGGCGTGGATGGTGTGTGAGGTGCGACCAGCGGTATGCTGTCATCGGATTTTGTATTGCGATTAATCATGAACGGCGCGGCGCGTTCGAAATACTCGCGCATTTCGCTGCGTGCCGGTTCCGGGATTTCGGCCTCGTCGATGGCCTCCAGCATATGACTCAACCACGCATCAGCGGCTCTCTGGTCGATGTCAAACGGGAAGTGGCGCATCTTCAGGCGAGGGTGACCGCGCTCCTCAATGTAACGTGTTGGCCCGCCGAAGTACTGTGTCAGGAACAGGAACTGGCGTCTTCTGCTTTCTTCGAGATCCTCAAGGAACATTGGCCTTAAGAGGGGATCGGCTTCGACACGGCGGTAAAACGCGTTCACAATGCGGTGGAATGCTTCATCGCCGCCTAGCTGTTCGTAGATCGAGCGATCATCGTGGTTCATGATAAAAACCTTTGCTGAATATCAGGGCATCTGTGTAAGAGATAAAATCGGTGCTGCTGCGCCTGTCAGGAATTTTGCGCTGGACAATTGAACGTCTGAGGGTACAATCACGACGTTTCACAAACGACTTTTGTGGTGGTATTTCCGCTGGTTTCGGAACGGTCAATGCCACCAGATGCGTAATTTCCGACATTGAAGGAGTCTTCTATGATGTTTTTGCAGCGGCCAGCGCCGAGATCTGTACTCGGATCGGCACCGCTATTTTTCTTGTTTGCATTGTTTTTACTTGTGTCTTCGTTTGCATACGCACAAGAGAATAATACCATCAATGTCGCCGGTTCTGGTATTGCCGCCCCTGCATTTGAAGCCGTCGTTGAAGGCAGCGGCGTCTCCACCGTCAGTGTCAATGTCAATGGGACGAATGCTGGTATCCTGGAGCTGTGTGGTGGTACCGTCGATATCGCCCTGACGAACCGGCCACTTGCCATCGAAGAAGAAGCCATGTGCACCACCACCGGCATCGATTTTATCGAAGTGCCGCTGGGCTACAGCGCGACAGGTTTTGTCGCCAGCGCGGAAAACACCTTCCTCACCTGCCTCGGCGCAACCGAACTCAATGCGCTGCTGGCTCCCAGTGCCACGGGTCAGGCTACGGAATGGACAGCCGTCAACGGTGCTTACCCGGCCAACCCGGTCACGGTGGTGCTGCCGTCTCAAACCTCCCTGGCCTACGGGCAGATCGATCAGATCGTCCTCGGTGACGGCCTGCGGACCGATGCGACGATTGTCGCAGACGATGCGGCGGTGCTGAGCGCGGTTGCGGCAGACCCGAATGCCATTGGCGTGGTCCGTGTGGCATCGGTCGGCGAGAATACCGACGTCAAACTGCTTGGATACAATAACCCAACCGTGAATACCTGCATCGCTCCATCTGCCGATACGCTTGCAGATCGCAGCTACGGCCTGAGCGACCGGCTGTTCGCTTATGTCAATGCGGCCAGCCTGCAAAAAGAAGGCATGAATGATCTGCTGACCTTCGCGACCTCGGCTGAAGGCGCTGAAGCGATCACTGCTGTCGGTTATTCCCCGCTGACCGATGAAGCGCTGACCACCGCGCAGGAAATCGTTGCTGCTGGTACCGTGGGCCGTGAATTCAGCGGTGATGTCACCGCCTTTACCATCCGCTCGGATATCACCGGTGCGCTCACCATTGGTGGTGCGGCGGATGTCGTGACGTACACCAATACTCTGACGCAGTCACTGACCGTCAGCGTACCCGGTCTGACACTTACACCGCAGTTTGACGGTGTGCCTGCGGGTGTGCGCCGCTTCTGCAATGGCGAGCTTCAGGTGCTGTTCACGTATGGGGATCTGGATGCCGAGAGCGCCGCGAACTGCGCGGCCAACAATATCACGCCGGTGAGCTATAACATGGCTTCCCGTGCGGCAGTGCTGGTTGCCAATGGCAGCAACGAAAATCTGGCCTGCCTGACCCGCGAACAGATCATCAGCGCACTGGGCACAGGTGAAGCTGAAGCCGTACCGACGAACTGGAATCAGGTGGACGCCAGCTTCTCCGACACGCCGATTACGTGGGTGGTCCCGACGACGAGCGGCGCACTGGTCGATCTGCTGCTGACCCCTGCTGAAGGCGGTGCAGCGATCCCGCGTCGTGAAGATGTCGCTGAAACCAATGCCGATCCGCTGTATCGTGCGGCGGCGGTTGCCAATGTTGAGGGCGGTATCACCTTCATGGGCTGGCAGGACTATCAGGATGTGGTCGCGGCCAATCAGCAGGGTATTCAGCTCGTGGCTGTCAACGATGGCGGCACGTGTGTTACTCCCAGCGCCGAAACCGTGACCGATGGGACCTATCCGCTTGCGCATCAGCTTCGCGTCACCGTGACAGAAGCCAGCCTTGCTGATCCCGCCGTTCAGTCGCTGCTGTGGTTTATCTTCAGTGACAGCAATTATGCACTGTTTGATAACAGCGGCCTGATTGGTGTGCCGTTCGGTCAGTTGGCCGCAATCCGCAGCAGCCTTCAGGATGCCTTCGATGCGGCTGTGACCGCTGCTGAACTGACTGGCACTGAAGAGCCGGGCGCAACTGAGGAACCGGGCGCGACCGAAGATCCTGCTGCAACCGAAGATCCTGCTGCAACTGACGAGGCTGTCGCGACCGACGAACCCGTCGCTACCGACGAACCTGTCGAGACTGAAGAAGCTGTCGTAACCGATGAGGCAGTCGAAACTGAGGAAGCTGCGGCTGAAGAAACCGCCGAAGCGACTGACGAAGCGACCGCTGAAGTCACCACTGAAGCGACACCGGAAAGCTAAATCAGAACCGCTCTCTATTCAAAAGACCCCGATCATGTCGGGGTCTTTTGTTTTCAGTATCTGACTGACGTTCAATACGAACCGGGAAGCCCGACCAGCCCCGCTGTGGGGATGACTTCCAGTCGGACGGCATCCACAAAAGCTTTGCCTTTGGGTGACTGATGGGTGAGCTTGACCTTGATGGTCTTTACTGGCGCGTCCCGCAGGGTGATGTCGCCGGAAAACTGCTGATAACCGGCGGTTTGTCCCAATGTCTGCTTGACGCTGCCTTTGGGCTGCTGTGGATCGGTATAGGCGACAATGGCCTTGACCTTGAGCTGCGCTTTTTCCTTTGGCATGTGATAGGCCACGGAAAATTTCAGGGTATCACCGGGGGACAGATCAAGTGCTGCGAGGTCGATCTTCTGAATCAGTGCGGCCCGTTCGAAGTCTCCACCTTTGAAGCGAAAGGCACATGTGCCCTCAAAGGCGATGCTCGGCGTCTTGTCACATACCGTCTTGTCACGGGTGCCATTCTTGAGTGTCCACGGGGAAAGCTCTGGCTTCTGCTTTGCGTCCCGCGCTTCGAAGCCACCGTTGACGATCAGATTGAGTGCTGCGATCTGGGTGGGCGTAGGGGTTGCGGCAGGTACGGTAGGTGTGGATGTCGGCGTGGCTGCCGGACCGTCAAAGCGGATACTGATCAGCAGCGGATCATGATCGGCGGAACGGAAGGCGTTTGGCTGGTACAGATACGGCTGACGATGCTCGTTGAACTCACCGGAGGTGGTCACAGCGTCATTGTAATCGCGGCCAATGGGTTCATCCGCGTTGATGTGCCAGTCCGCCGCGCCGACGATCTGCGGCAGCATGGAGACAGTGGCGAAGGCGTAGTCCAGTGTTCCTGACTGGCCGGAGAAAGTGAAGGAATAGGGGATTTCGCCGCTGTTGAGGAAGGCTTCCACCAGATTGACAAAGCCGCGTGTCTTCAGCGTCTCAATCGGGTCTTCCAGCGCATAGGCATTGAGATCGCCCACGATCAGCACATCGGGGTCGGCATCGAAGTATGTATCTGCTGCGATCCAGTCTGCCAGCAGATTGCTCATCTGGACGCGGGTGGCGTTGTAGCAGCTCTGCCCGTCATTCTGATCATGATCCGCCCCTGTCGCGTCACCGCATCCCTTGGATTTGAAATGGTTGCCGATGACGTAAAAACGTTCGCCGCTGGCTGCGTGCTCGAAAAGCTGCGCCACCGATGGCCGTGAGTCACTGAAGGGTGGGGTGCTGAGCATGGCATATCCGCCCACTGGCTGCACCGCTGCCGGACGGTACAGGATGCTGATGCGGATCACATCCGTGCCGACGACGCCCATATCGATAAAGGTGTATGGACTGCCACCTGCGAGACTGTTTACGGCATCGGTCAGCTCCTCGATGGCGGCGTATTGTGTGGAGGGATTGTCATTTTCAATCTCATTCAGGACGATGATGTCCGCGTTCAGGCCCATGATCGCGGCGGCTGTCTTGGTTTTCTGGCGTGCAAGCTCGTCGGAGGTATCCGCCCCGCGTGATGTCGGGAAGCCGCCGCCTGCGCCGTCTCCGTTGAAGAAGTTCAGAACGTTCATCGCGGCGATGCGCACATCACTTTCGACCACCGGAGCCGCTGCAGGGCGCGGATTGGCCGGTGTCCATGAGATCGGCGTGGTAGGCTGCACCCGGTAGTTGTCGAAGCCGTATTCCAGAATGCCGACGATATTTGGCGTGGTGAATCCCAGACGGAAGGCCGTATCCGTCGTCGGGATATAGGGGACCGCGCCATTCGCTGGGGTTCCATTCTGTCCGTCGTCGATCAGGATGCGGCGGCGGTCATTCAGGGCCTGTGCATCGAGGGCGGCGGTGCCGGGTGCAGTGTACATCGTAGGCTGGAAGAGGCGTCCACCCGATGACACCACGACTTCGCCAAACCGCGCCAGCGTAAATGTCTCTGAGACAGTCAGTGGGCCGGATGATGCATCGACGATCTGAACCAGCATCCCCTCATAGCGCTCGTACTGGCTGAGATCGGCAATTGGCAGGCTGATGACTATCGGTGTAACGGCGACTGGCGTGGCATCGCAGATGGTTACGGACTGCGCGATGATTTCGGTTTCGCTGAGGGCATCACTGTCCCCTTTGAACTCGATGGTGCTGCCGGTCACGATGACGCGCTGGCCGACGCTGACCTCTGCCAGCAGGGGCGGCGGGTCATAGACGAAGATGCCGTCTGAGGTGGCCGGATTGCCATCTCCAACCGGGTCCTGAATGTAGAAGCCTTCCAGCCCGGTCTGAAAATCACCCACGACCACACCGGACACTGTCCGCACAGGTGAAGGTGAGGATGAGGGATTGTGTTTTGCTCCGCCTTCCTGAAGCTCATAGATGCGGTCAGGGGCTGAACATGCGCCCGGAGTCCCGGGAGCATTGGTTGGGATGATGGGTGTCTGTGTGGGTGCGGCTGGCGTCTCCGTTGGTGCGGCGGGGGTCTGTGTGGGCACAGGGGCACCGTTGATGGTCACGACCAGATCATCAATCGCCAGCCCGTGATCACTTCCGCCGTTATCAATGTCTGTCCAGCGAAGCCACAAAGATGCACCGGGCTGTAGGGTGAGATTAATGGTAGCGCTAAGGTTCGTGAAACTTCCGGGTGAATTGCCATCATTTGCAGCTCGCGCAGCAGATGCCGTCTTAGGTGAGACGAAATCGAGTGCTGGAACAGAGGTCCACGTTCCCTGATTAATACCTGCCGCGTTTACCTGATAGTCAAAAGTCAGGCTGTTTAGGGCATTGTTACTCCCACCGATGACCCATTGTTCTCCACGATACGATACGGTAACTGCTGTGATGACCGTGTCAGTATCGTTGTCGAGCTGCACACTGTAATGGTACATTGGCTGGGAGCCGGATGTTATGGAACCAATTGCGCGTTCTGACGATCCGTCTGATCCCCAGCTATAAATTGAGCCATTCGTCTGGGAGTTCGAGGTGCGATAGGTGGAAGGTGGCGCGCCATTGAAGCTTATAATTCGCCAGCCCGGAAGTGTGGCCAGCCCCATTTCTTCATTCACCCAGAAATTCCCGTCACCGGTATTTGCCAGGGTGTCGAAATTCTGGGTATATCCGCCGGAAAGCCCCGGCACTGCCGCTTCGACCGTGGCGGCAGGGTTCAGGAGGCTGAAGGACAGCAGCATCAGCGCAGCGAGGAGGAATACGGGTGGAGCACGAAATACACGCATGAGGATCGCCTTTCAAAAACGCCTTGTATGCTCATTATGGCCTGACCCACGCATTGAGGAAAGCAGATTTTACATTTCTTACCTTAGCCAGCCGTCTGAAATCTGTACTTTAGACCCATACACCTGTGGCTGATAGTCAATGGTATGCTATAGTGAACCGGTCTTAACGTGGATAAGGGGCCGATTTTGAGTGCAAAACAGCAGGGGGCAGATGCAACCGACGGGCGCTGGCTGGTCCTTCCGCGCACGCTGTGCTTTATCTTCAATGGTAATGATGTGCTGCTGATGAAGCGCGGCGAACACCGGCGCGTCTTTCCCGGTCAGTATAACGGTGTCGGCGGACATATCGAGCGCGACGAAGACCCGCTGACGAGTGCGCGGCGTGAGATCCTCGAAGAAACCGGCCTGCACGTCCGCGATTTACGGCTGCGGGCTGTGTATAATATTGATGCGGGCGAGCAAAGCGGGATTCTGCTGTTTGTGTTCACGGCATACAGTGACCAGCGCGATGACCTCGTTGAATGTGATGAGGGGACGCTGCACTGGCTGCCGCTTGACGGTGTGCTGGATTATCCACTGGTGGAAGATCTGCCGATGATTCTGCCGCGCGTGCAGGCGCTCTCACCTGATGCCGCACCGCTTTTTGTCCATGTAAGCTATGACGACGCCGACCGGATGCTGATGCGCTTTGCAGCGGAATCAGACGCGGCGGATACTTAAGACACGAAACGAGGTTTTATGGCGCAGCGGCCTGTGCCGGATGCTGATAACCCACCGCCGAGACGGACTGATCCGACGGTGCCGACTGAACAAGCTGAACGGGAGCGTACCCGTCCACCTGCTGCGGCAGCACCCTCCTCTGAAGAAAGTCCGGAGATTGTCTATGTGGGACGGCGCGCAGCCTATACCAAACGGGCGGGCTGTGGCTGCGCGGTGATCGCGTGGTCGCTGATTATGCTGCTGCCGCTGGCGCTGTTTATTCTGGCAGTTCAGGGCGAGATCGCGCTGTGGCACGGAGATCGCATCCCGGAGCCAGCCGCGCACCCGATGCTGCAAGTTCGCCTGCTGTCTGAAATCCGCAGTCAGGGACTGGTGATTACCAGTGCATCGCTGGCCGACCAGACCGAACATGAAGGCCAGGCGCGTGCCTGCGTGCAGACACATGTGCGCTATCTGATGTGGGAAGGCGCAGGTCAGGATGCCAGCTACTGCGACTGTTACACCCGTCCAGCGGACTCCACCTCGAATTCTGACTGGCAGTTTGCCGGCACGACTCTGGATACCTGTGAGGCAACCCCGTAAATGGCTGTACAACCCCCCAATGAGCGTTTAATCGAACGGATTCAGCAGGAAGCCGCATTCGTCCCGTCCCTGTTAGGCGAAATCCGCCGTGTGATCGTCGGGCAGGACGAACTGGTAAACCGGCTGCTGGTGGCACTGCTGTGTGATGGTCACGTGCTGATCGAAGGTCTGCCGGGGCTGGCGAAGACGCTGGCCGTGCGCACGCTGTCGGCGGCGCTCAACCTGAGCTTTCAGCGCATCCAGTTCACGCCGGACCTGCTGCCGTCGGATGTGGTTGGTACACAGATTTACAACCCAGTGAATGGCGAATTCACGCCGCGCTTCGGCCCGGTCTTTCATCATCTGGTGCTGGCGGATGAGATCAACCGTGCCCCGGCCAAAGTGCAGTCTGCCCTGCTGGAAGCAATGGAAGAGCGTCAGGTGACGATTGGCGGCGAAACGCTCGCGCTGCCGAAGCCGTTTATGGTGCTGGCGACACAGAATCCCCTGGAGCAGGAAGGCACGTATCCGCTTCCGGAAGCACAGCTTGACCGCTTCATGCTCAAGGTGATTGTCGATTATCCAGCACGCGAGGAAGAACGCGCTATCCTCGACCGCATGAGTGGTGAACGTCCGTCCGCGCCGCAGCCGATTGTCGATGCGGCCACGATTCAGCGGGCGCAGCAGGTTGTCAACGCGGTGTATATGGATGACCGGCTGAAGGAATATATCCTCGACATCGTCTTTGCCACCCGTGATCCGGCTGCTGCTGGCCTGAAGACACTGGCCTCGTATCTTCAGGTGGGGGCATCTCCGCGTGCGACACTGTCGCTGGTGCGGGGGGCGCGTGCACTGGCCTTCCTGAATGGGAAAGGCTACGTTTCGCCCGAAGACATCCGCCAGATCGCGCCGGACATCCTGCGTCACCGGCTGATCCTGAGCTTTGAGGCCGAAGCTGAAAATGTCACGGTTGAACAGATTATCGCGCAGGTGCTCAACCGTCTGCCTGTGCCGTGAGTGAATCAACACCCGCGATGAAGACCACCCAATCCCAGGAACTGACTTCAGTCGTCAGTGCGGAGACGCTGCGCCGTATCCGCCGGATTGAGCTGCGCACACGGCGGCTGGTGCGCGAAACACTGGTCGGCGCTTATCACTCGATGTTCAAGGGGCGAGGGATGATGTTCGAGTCCGTTCGCCCGTATGAGCCGGGTGATCCGATTCGCGAGATCGACTGGAATGTGACGGCGCGGCAGGGCGGTGTGCCTTACGTCAAACGCTATCAGGAAGAGCGCGAACTGACAGTGCTGCTGGCGCTGGATGCCAGTGCGTCGTGTTTCTTCGGGACGGGCGCACGCAGTAAACGTGAACAGGCGGCGGAACTGGCCGCCGTCCTCGCACTGACGGCCATCCGCAATAACGACAAAGTTGGCCTGCTGATTTTCAGCGATCAGATCGAGCATTACACACCGCCGCGCAAGGGCCGGAATCACATCCTGCGGTTGATCCGTGATGCACTGGTGGTGCAGCCGCGCAGCCGCGGGACGGATCTCGGTCTGGCACTGCGCACGGTGGATAATATCCTCAAGAAGCGGGCGGTCGTCTTCCTGATTTCGGATTTTCTGGCAGCGCGTGACGAATACGCGGTCGCGCTTCAGGTCGCCAGCCGCCGCCATGAGGTGATCGCCGCCGTTTTGAGCGATCCGCTGGAAGTCTCATGGCCGAAAGTCGGCCTCGTCTCGCTTCAGGATGCTGAAACGGGCGAAACCTATCTGGCTGATACGGATCACCCGGCATGGCAGGAGGCCTTTACAGCGCGGTCGCAGCGATTTGTTCAGATGCGCGACAGTGTACTGCGTCGATCCGGGGTGGCGCGGCTCGATCTGCCGACGGATGCCGATCCTGTTGATGCGCTGGTGGCTTTCTTTCAGAAGCAGGTGCATCGTACACGCCCTTTACGCCGCACCTCATTATCGAACGGGTCGCGCTGAATATTTCCGTTATGATGATGCTCATGAAGGTAGTTGTGAGGGTGCTCATCGTTTCTGCTGAGACCCGATGGCGCAGGTGGATCGTCGTCTGTGCGATTCTGATGCTGATGACTGCTGGTGGTGTTGATGCCCAGGCGGCACCGACGGCAGAGCCAACGCCAGAGGCCACATCTGAACTGAGCGCCACAGCGACGCCTGCTGTGCTGGAAGCACTGGTATCCGCACGATTTGAGACCGGTGATGTACGTCCGCTGACCGGGCAGGTGTTCACAATCGATCTGATTATCACGCTGCCTCCGGGGTTCGAACTGGTGGACGTCCCGCAGTTCAGTGATCCATGGGGGGAATTTGAACTGCGCAGGGTTACCTCGCTGGAGCGCGACCCCGCATCTGATCCATCAGAGGGCGGTGTGGCTGACACCGTCTGGCGGCAGCAGCTTGAGGTTATCCTGTGGGAACCCCGGGACTACATGACGCCGGAGACGTATATTGGCTATCGTCAGGCCGGGTTCGCCGATGTACTGCGCCTGCCCGTCACCCCGCTGAATGTCACGGTCCCGACGGTGCTGGATTTCGAGGACCTGTCACTGCGACCGTACAAGCCGCTGATTTATCTGCCGTATGTGTCGCCGTGGGTAATTCTGCTGGTGGGTGGACTGGTCACCGCCGCGCTGGTGATGGTGGTGCGCATGTGGCGTAACCGCCGTAAGCGCCGCGCCCCGGAGCAGAGTCCGTCGCTGACTGCCGCACAGATCGCCTTGTTTGCCTTCGATGGGTTAACCGGCACAGTCTCCACACCTGAGAACCGTGTGATCGGCGCTGCCGACATCCTGCGCCGCTATCTGGACCGTCGGACTGGGATCGGGTTAGGGGATCGCAGCGCGACAATTACAGCACTTCAGAGCCGGATGCCGAAGACTCTGCTGGCTGAGTTGGACAGTCTGCTGCGGTGGGCGGACCGTGTTAAATTTTCTGGCGTGGCCGTCACCGCTTCTGAGTCCGAGCGTTATCTTGAGCGCTGTCAGCAGTGGTTGAAGGCGGTCGATGCTGCGCTGGTGGGAGCCACTGTGGCGGATGTGCTGATGAGGGATGCATCAGCGGCGAGGGGAACTGAATGAGGGAAAATGAGTACCGCCTGCATCCGCACTGGGTTGTCCGTCTGATGCTCGCTGCTTTCAACCTGTACGGGCTCACAATGACCGTGCTGCTGCTGATACGCTTTCTGATTGGGGAACGTGAGTGGCTGCTGGGCTACAGCCCGATTGGACTGGTCAACAGCCTGATTCCGCTGGTGCTGCTGCCTGCGCCTGTCTTTCTGCTGCTGCTGCTGCTGCGCCGCCGACTGAGCGCTGTATTTCAGGTGCTGCCAGTTGCGCTGCTCGTCATCGGGTATGCTGGTCTGTTCATCGGACAGCAGACGCCGGAACCTGCACCGGATGAACCGCGCTTCAGTGTGCTGACGTTTAATCTGTATGCCAGTAACCACAATGCCGAAGGCGTGATTGACCAGATCCGCGCTGCGGATGCGGATATTGTGGTGATGCAGGAACTCACTTCAGGGATAGCTGAGCAGCTTGAGGCCGAATTCGCCGCCGATTATGCCTATCAGGCGCTGGCCCCGGACGGAAGCAGTGTGCAGGGAGCCGGGATCATCAGCCGCCTGCCTCTGGATGACGTTATCGTGACGGATATTGTTTTCAATCAGCAGGTTGTCTCGTTTGATGTTGCTGACGAGAAGGTGACGCTTCTGAATGTGCATCTGCCAGTGCCGGGACTCTACGGCCTGAATACCGACCGCCGGAGCCATGTTCTGGACCAGGTCCTGCTGCTTGTTTACGAGCAGCCGACTCCGCTGCTGGTGGTTGGGGATTTCAACCTGACGGACTCTTCAGACGATTATCAGCGGATTGTGGGGCAAAACGGGTTTGCAGATGCTTTCCGTACCGTCGGTTTCGGGTTTGGTGCTTCCTTCCCGGACTGGCGGCATCGAGTACGGTTGCTCGACCTGCTGCCGCCGCTGGCGCGGATTGACTATCAGTTTTACAGTGAGGGTATCCGCCCGTTGCAGGCATGGACCTCTGACCGTTATACCGGCTCGGATCATCGTGCGGTGTATGTCGAGTATCAACTGACGGGCCAGCCGCTCAGACAGGGTGTATCACGGTGAAACCGGTATGACCGAGACTGGCGCGCTGGAATTCCGCTTTGCCCATCCGTGGGCTTTCCTGATTCTGCTGGCGGCGGCTGGCTGGATTGGATGGATGCTGTCCCGGCGCAGAGAGCTGCGAACGGTTGCCCCCGTGCTGCTGTACTCCGATGTCCGGCTGATGTACGGACTGCCGACGGGATGGCGCGTGCGCCTGCGCCATCTGCCGGATGTGCTGCGGACGGTGGCATGGGTACTGCTGGTATTTGCGCTGGCACGGCCTCAGATTGGGAATGCCCGCGAACTGCTGCGTGGTGACGGTATCGACATTGTGCTGGCGCTCGATATTTCTGGCAGTATGGCCGCGCTCGACTTCCAGCCAGGGACGCGGCTGGATGCTGCCCGCCGCGTGATTGCCGACTTTATCGCAGGTCGTCAGTTCGACCGGATCGGGCTGGTGGTATTTGCCCGCAGCGCCTATCAGCAGGCCCCGCTGACGCTGGATTATGATGTGCTCTCCCGTCTGCTGGATCAGGTGAAGATCGTCAATGAGATTGTCGATGCCAATGGTCAGGGTATTTTGCTGGATGGGACCGCGATTGGTCTCGGCATCGCGTCCGCTGGAACGATGCTGCGTGATAGTCAGGCACCAGGGAAGGTGATCGTCCTGCTGACGGATGGCGACAATAACGCCGCTCTGGACCCGCTCACAGCGGCGGATGCGATGGCCGCGCTCGACATCCGCGTGTATACCATCGGCATGGGGACATCCGGTCAGGTGCCGATCCCCGATAACAGCGGCAATATCGTTTACACTGAAAGCGATCTGGATGAGCCAACGCTGGAAGCAATCGCGACGCGCACCGGTGGCCTCTACTTCCGCGCAGAAGATCCCGCCGGTTTGCAGTCGATCTACGAGGCGATTGACCGGCTGGAACGTGTGCGCGTCGAACGTCAGATCTTTATCCCGTGGCAGGATCTCGCGTGGCCGCTGCTGATCGGTGCGCTGGCGCTGCTGGTGATCGAACGCCTGCTGCGCGATACGCTTCTGCAAACGATTCCTTAAAACCACCTAACAGGCCAGATGATGTTTGAAAATACGCCTGCATTTCTTCTACTGCTGATACTGCCCCTCATGATTGGGCTGTTCTTATGGCGTGACCGTGTCCGGAGTCAGCGGCTGCGTCAGCTTGCAGCACCTGAGGCGCTGGCCTCACTGACTGAAGCTGGCGTCGCGACTACTGACCGACGCTGGCGTTTTGTCCTGTGGCTGCTGACGATCACCGCACTGATTATCGCCCTGGCACAGCCGGTTTTTGGTGTCGATGCTGAGGTGATCGAAACACGCGGTCTCGCAATTGTGGTGGTGCTGGATGTCAGCGCCAGTATGGATGCGCAGGACCTTCAGCCCAGCCGTCTGGAACG
The DNA here is from genome assembly GCA_023430545.1 of Chloroflexota bacterium. GTDB lineage: Bacteria > Chloroflexota > Anaerolineae > Aggregatilineales > Phototrophicaceae > JAEZAF01. The sequence goes on along the minus strand of JAEZAF010000125.1, from coordinate 29,027 downwards.
CGCCAAACTTGCCATCCGTGACCTCTTCAATGAGGCGGATGGCAATCTGTTCGGGCTGGTGCTGTTCGCCGGGGATGCTTTCGTGCAGGTCCCGCTGACCAGTGACCTCGACTCCGCGCTGACGTTTGTCGATGCCGCCAGCACGCGTTCGATCACCCGTCAGGGGACTGCCATTGATGATGCGCTGCGGCTGGCGCTGGCTACATTCGACGAGCGCATCAGCAGCGCCTCGATTATCGTGCTGATGACCGACGGCGAAAATCAGACGCAGAATGATCCGGCGGCAGTGGCACGCATAGCAGCGGAGCGCGGTGCGACGGTTCATGTGCTCGGCTTCGGCACTGAAGAGGGTGATGTCATCCCGGTGATGGATGCCAGCGGTCGTGTGATCGAATACCGCACGGATCGTGGCAATAACCTTGTGATCACACGCCTGAATGAACCACTGCTGGAAGCGATTGCTGCTGCTGGAAATGGACAGTATCAGCGCCTGACCGACAGCGGAGTCGAGGTGGTGAATCTTCAGAATACGATTGCCGGGGTCGAAACGGAACTGCTCGCCAGCCGCTATCAGACGCGCCCTGTGCCACGTTTTGAGATCTTCGTCGGGCTGGCGCTGTCGATGCTGACGATTGAGATGCTGTGGAACCGTTTCACGCCGCAGGCCCGTTCACGGCCTCTGCCTTCACCCGTGCAGCCACCGACAAGCCAGCCGACTGCTGAGGACTCCGCATTATGAGTATTTTCATATCTTCAATCTCGCTGCGTCTCACCGTGCTGATGCTCCTGCTCACTCTGTGTGCGTGTGCGGCGCATCCGGCGGAGCGCAACAACACTGGTAACGATTATGTCGTGCAGGCGGATTACGACGCCGCGATTCAGGCCTACCAGAATGCGCAGGTGCTGGCACCGGATGCACCAGCGCTGTATTACAACGCTGGTGTTGCGCTTTCGGTCTCCGGTGATTACGAATACGCTGCCATCGCCCTCGAAGAAGCACTGGAACAGGCCCTCAAACAGGGTGGCGATGATCTGATCCGGGAAGCGTATTACAATCTGGGTATTGTCTACTTCTCAGACAGCCGCTTTTTTGAAGCTGCCGAAGCGTTTAAGCAGGCGCTGCTGCTCGACCCGGATGACGCCGAAACCCGTTATAACTATGAACTCGCGCTGATGTACGCCGTTCCGCCGACGCCAGAGAATCAGCAGCAGCAGAGTCAGCCAGAAGAAAGCGAGAGCGATCAGGATGTGACGCCGACACCGCAGCCTGGGGCATTCGACGGGCCGACTCCCACGCCGCCGGTGCAGGACAATCCGCCGGATGCCAGCCAGACCCCCTCTGGCGGCAGTGGGGATTTCTTTGAGGATAACCCTTCGACACTGGTCCCGCAGCAGCAGGGGCGGCTGACCAAAGAGGAAGCCGAACGGCTGCTGGATCTGGTAGAGCAGGATCAGGAAGCCCTGAGCGCCTATCTCAATCAGAGTGCTGACCCGTCTGGTGATCCCGTGGAGAACGACTGGTAATGACCGGGATGATTAATACCCGACGGCGTGATCTGTGGGGGTGGCTGGCAATTGCCTTGCTGCTGTTACTGACGCCGCCTGTGCCGGTACAGCAGGCAGTGGCACAGCAGGCAGTGGTACAGCAGCCTCCCACTCTGAATCCATCCAGCGGCGACCGGCTGGTGGCGTCAGTGACACCCGAAAATCCGTTTGTCGGACAGCAGGTGGTGTATTCGGTGCGATTTTATGCGCAGCGGATGCCAGCCGATTATCAGTACATCGCACCGGATTTTGCCGGTCTGTGGCGCGGTGAGCAGATCATCACTGAAGGTGCGGAAGTTCTGGATGGGGTCTCGTACACCGTCCGCACTTATGAGACGCTGGTGTATCCGCTTCAGCCCGGCCCGCTGACGATTGCACCGGCGCGGCTGGTCGTCTCCGAAACGGTATTTTCCGACCGGGTGGCGCTGGAGAGTAATACTGTCACCGTCAATGTGCAGCCCCTGCCGCAGGGTGCGCCGGCTGCATTCACGGGCGGGGTGGGGCGCTTTCAGGTTGAAGCGGAAGCCGCTGCCTCGACCATCACCCTCGGCCAGCCGCTGACACTGCGCTGGACAGTCACGGGGGCGGGGAATCTGGCGCAGATCGCACAGCCGGATCTGATGCTGCCAGAGGTGTGGCGTGTGTACAGCGACCCGACGACCACCATCTCCACGACTCGCGGCGCAGGCGAGCGTATTTTCGAGTGGCGGCTGATCGCGGAACAGGTGGGCACGCAGACCATTCCGGCGCAAACCTTCGCCTATTTTGAGCCGGAAGCGGCACAGTATGTCACAATGGATGTGCCGGAACTTGTGATCGATGTGCTGCCGGATGCCGCCGGACAGCGCGAACTGCCTGAAGCTCGACGGTCTGGCAATCAACCGGCAGCGCTGCCACTGAAAACCCTTTCATCCGCTTTGGATTCTGCTTTCGCTGTGCCATCACTGCCGTTATGGGCATGGGTGATCCCACCGCTGGCTGTGCTTATGACGCTTGGCGGTCAAGTGGTGGTACAGGAGCGCCGCGATCGTGACCAGATGCGGCGGCAGAACCGCGCCCTATCGTATGCCAAAGCCGGTTTGCAGGTGGCCTTACGTAACAGCGGATCGGCGGTATTTTCAAAGGTTCGGATGGCAGTGGTGCAGTACGCGGCTGATCTTTCCAACCGCGAGGTGCAGGGGGCCGTCTACGCAGAGATTGACGAGATCCTGTCCCGCAGAGGGATTCCGCCGGAACTGCGTCAGGCGCTGGCGCTGTGCTGGCTGGAAGCGGAAGAGGGCTTGTACGCACCTGCCGATTCTGTTGATGCTGACCGGCTGATCCGTCGGACGGCGGCGGTCCTGACGGCGATTGATGCACAGTGGAAGCCCCCTCCGGACGACACAGCCTCGGAGTACGAGTCGTGAGCCGTATGTTTTTATCGGGTTACGGTTGGATTCGGATTCTGTTTGTTGCTGTCGGGTTTTTGCTGTCAGCACTGGTGACGGCACAGCAGGCTGATCCGTCCGACGCGCTGGACGATGCCGTGCGTCTGGCCGAAAGCGCTTATAGCACCGGAGATTATGCCAGCGCTGTGCAGTTCTTCGAAGAAGCGGTCGCACTGGCACAGTCGGACAGGCTGTATTCGGTGCTGCCCGAACTTTATTACAACCTCGCCAGCGCCTATTTCGAAGCAAATGATCTGGGCTTTGCGCTGGTCAATGCGCTGCGTGCGCAGCATGAGATGCCACGTGACGCCGAGCTGGCGCGTATGCTGGCCCTGATTCGTGCGCTGCGGGTTGATGTGATGGGCGATGAAACCGCCCTGATTGACGTGGCTGCCGCTGCGACACGCGGCGTGCTGGGCGTGGAAGAACTCGCACTGATCACGTTTGTGCTGTGGTCTGCGGCCTTCGCCCTGCTGATGTTTCGTCTGCTTCAGCCTGATATCTTCCGGCGACTGGCGCTGATAGCAGCGGTGATCGCTGTGGCGGCAGGGGTGTCGGTGGTACTGCTGTTCAGCCGACAGTATGTGGATGTGTATCGTCCGGCGGCAGTCGTGACGGCTTTTACCTCTCAGGCACGCAGTGGACCGGGCGAGGCGTACATCCCGCTGTTTACACTGTACAACGCGGCGGAAGGTCGGGTGCTGGATGAGCAGGCGGGGTATGCACGTCTGCTGCTGCCGGATGGTCGTCAGGGATGGATTCCCATCGAAGACCTGACGCTTGCAGGACTGTAACTTAAAAGCTCCCCATAATTGGGGAGCTTTTGAAAACGCAGGGTGTTTAATTAGTTCTTGAGCATGTCCGGGATGCGTTCCGGATTATCCGCTACGCGGACACCGGCGGCACTGAGCGCGTTCATCTTGTCTTCGGCAGAGCCTTCGCCGCCTTCGACAATCGCACCGGCGTGGCCCATACGGGTTCCGGGAGGGGCGCTGCGGCCAGCGATGAAGGCTGCGACTGGCTTGGTCATCTTCTGCTTGATGTAATCGGCTGCGTCGATTTCCGCACGTCCACCGATCTCACCGATCAGTACGACCTTTTCAGTCTTCGGGTCGTTTTCGAACATCTCAAGGATTTCGATGAAGTTTGTGCCGGGGACCGGGTCACCGCCGATACCGACGCAGGTCGATTGTCCCATACCGGCTTCGGTCAGCGCGTTGATGACTTCATACGTCAGTGTGCCGCTTTTGGAGACAACGCCGACGTTACCGGGCTTTGCCACATAGCCGGGGATGATACCGATCTTGGCTTCGCCGGGGGTCAGGAGGCCGGGGCAGTTGGGGCCGATCAGACGGGTGGGTTTGCCCTGAAGATACTGCTTGATCTTCATCATCTCGGCGACCGGCACCGGGTCGGTGATGCAGACGACCAGCGGGACGCCGGCGTCGATGGCTTCGTACATGGCATCGGCTGCCCCTGCACCGGGGACATAGATGATGCTGCAATTCGCGCCAGTGGCTTCCACAGCCTTCTGGACGGTATCGAACACCGGTACGCCTTCGGCCCATTCGCCGCCCTTACCAGCGCGCACACCGCCGACAACCGCTGTGCCGTAATCGATCATCAGCCGCGTCTGGAAGCGGCCTTCGCGTCCGGTGATGCCCTGGACGATGACTTTGGTATTTTTATCTGCAAGAATCGCCATGTCTAGTTTGCTCCTTTGGCGGCTTCAACGGCCTTCTGCGCCGCTTCCGTGAGTGTTGAGGCGGTGATAACTCTGGGTAAGTTGGCCTGTTCGAGGATTTCGCGGCCTTCCTTGGCATTCGTCCCGACAAGGCGAATCACCAGCGGGACATCCGGCTTGACTTCTTCATAGGCCTGAAGCAGACCGCGTGCGACTTCGTCCCCACGGGTGATGCCGCCGAAGATGTTGAACAGCACGGCTTTCACGTTCTTGTCAGACAGGATGATGCGCAGGGCTGCCGCGACACGGTCGGCCTTTGCGCCGCCGCCGATGTCGAGGAAGTTGGCGGGGCCGATTTCATCACCGCCGTACAGTTTGGTCATGTCCATAGTGGTCATCGCCAGACCAGCGCCATTAACCATGCAGCCGATCTGACCATTCAGCTTGACATAGCTGATACCGGCTTCACGCGCCTGTGTTTCCGACGGATCTTCAGCCGTGGTATCGCGCATAGCGGCCAGATCAGGGTGGCGGAACAGGGCGTTATCGTCGATCACCATTTTGCCGTCCAGTGCGACAAGCTGATTTTCACCAGTGATCACCAGCGGGTTGATCTCCGCCAGTGTTGCGTCACTGTTCTTGTACACCTGATAAAGCTGCATGGCGATATCGCTGAAGGCCTGCCAGTGTTCGCGAGGCAGGTTCATATCACCTGCGGCCTGCATGGTCTGGTAGGGGTGCAGGCCCATGATCGGGTCAATCGGGATCTTGATGATCGCATCCGGGTTTTCGTGCGCGACGACTTCGATTTCGACACCGCCTTCAGCCGAGGTGATCAGCACGGGCTTGCCGCTGGTACGGTCGTTGGTGATGCCGAGATAGATTTCCTTGGCGATATTGGCAGCGGGATCGACCAGCACCTTATGGACGGTCAGGCCCTTGATCTCCATCCCGAGGATTTTGCTGGCGGCTTCACGGGCTTCTTCGGCGGTTTTTGCGACCTTTACACCGCCAGCCTTACCGCGTCCACCAGCCAGCACCTGCGCCTTGACGACAACGGGTGTGCCCATCTGCTGTGCAATGCTATAGACTTCGTCTGCGGTTGTGGCGACTTTCCCCTGCGGGACGGGGATGCCAAACTCGCCGAAGCGTGTTTTGGATTGATGCTCATGTAGATTCAAAGGAACTGCCTCCATTCTTTCATAAAAAAGCCCATGACTGTACCGATGCGCCGCATCGACCCGATGCGCTGCGCTGCATCGATACGTACAGGCGTTACAGTAAGCCTGAGTATAACGCATGGGGGTATCAATCGGATATGGTCTGAGTGTCGGTTGCGACGATCTGACTCAGATAATCTCGATGGTCTGCTTCATGATGATTGCTTCAGGATACGAACGTTCGATCCACGCCAGCACATTATCAATGGACTGCTGCGCGTGACGGGTGGAGTTGGTGACGACTGCGATCCCGATGACGGCTGTTTGCCAGCGGTCGTTTTCGTCGATTTCAGCGGCGGAGACGTTGAACGTGTTATGCAGGCGGGCCAGCATCGACTTCAGGATGCTGCGTTTGTCCTTGAGCGAAGCAGCATCCGGCAGGTGGAACTCCAGTGTGCAGACGCCGAGGATGGGGTGATTGGGCATAAGCGGTGATGTATCGCCGGGTACATCGTCATAACGGCGACTCAGAGAAAGCTCATAGCACATTTTTGTATTCTAACATCCCGATGCGTGTCTGTCGCCTCCAGCGTTGATTGTTGCAGCAATCTGCCGAATTTCTCACCGCTTTCAAAGCCCTGAACGCGCCGTAAAGTTGTATGTTTTACGCAAAACAGTATACTTAACCGAATTGAGACAGCTTCAAAACCGAGTGAGGCGATGTATGAAAAAACTGATCTGCCTTATCCTGTCATTATGTGCTGTTATGCTTCTGAGCCTTCCATTGATGGCGCAGGAAGGTGAAACCACCAGTGAACCTGCCAGTGAAGGTACCAGCCTGCTGGTGAATCCCGGATTCGAAGCGCCGTATGTCGAGCAGGAAGGAATCCTGCCGCGTCTGGTGGCTGAGGGCTGGACGGCGTGGAATCTGGAGCCGGAAAATACACAGCCCGAATACACCCTCGCCACCGCCGCCAATGCGGACCGGGTGCGCGAAGGTGAAGAGGCCCAGCGTTATTTCTCGTTCTTCTCGCCGCATGTTGCCGGGGTGTATCAGGTTGTCAGCGGCCTGACTGCGGGCGAAGTGCTGACCTTCAGTGTCTATGCCTATACTTTTTCGTCAAATGACGCTGAAGCCACTGATACCAGTGAAGCGCCGTGCGCGGTCACGGTTGAAGTCGGGATTGACCCGACTGGCGGAGAAGACCCGGAAAGTGATGCTATCGTCTGGTCTGACGCGGTGGAAAACTGTGATGTCTACGAACAGCACAGCGTCAGCGCGGCACCGGACGCGGACACGCTCACGGTTTTTGTGCGTACGAATGCCTCGGTCGGGCGTCTGATGACGGAAGTCTATCTGGATGAAGCCTCACTGACTGTTGGCGGTGAAGCCGCACCAACCGAAGAAGCTGGTGCCACCGACGAAGTCGTGGTGACAGATGAAGTGATGCCCACTGATGAGATCATCGTGCCGACTGAAGACGTCGTGCCAACTGAAGACGTCGCGCCGACTGAAGACGTCGTGCCGACTGAAGAAGCATCACCCACATTCGAGATCATTACCGCTGAGGTGACACCAGATCCTATCATCACCGAAGCACCCACGCTGGAAGTGGTGATCACCGAAGAGACTGCACCCACACTGGAAATCCTGACCGCCGAGGTCACTCCAGAGGTCATTATCACTGAAGCGCCGATTGATCTGGTAACGGTGGAAGTTGCACCGACGCTGGAAATGCTCACGGCAGAAGTTTCGCCAGAGCCGATTTTCACGGAAGCTCCGACACTCGAACTGGTGACAGAAGAACCCACACAGGACAGTGGTGTGATCGCCAGCGCAACCGTTGAACCGACGCTCGAACTCGTGACCGCCGAGGTGACGCCTGTCAGCCCGACGGACTTCCCGACCATCACACCGGTTGAGGAAATCGCTGCGACCGCGACTGAAGTTGTACCGACGGAAATCCCGGCCACACCGACCGAGAATATTCAGGCGACGGAGACCACTGAAGCCGTGCTTCAGCAGTTGGTCGAAGAGTATCCCGGACGGGTTGAGCATGTCGTCAGCTTTGGTGAGTCGGTTTATATCATCGCCAATCTGTATGGCAGCAGCGTCCCGGCGATTATCGAAGCCAATGGACTGAATGAAAACGCGCTGATCTTCGTCGGGCAGCGTCTGGTCGTGCCGGTGAAGGTCCCACCAGCCGCGACGCTTGCCGCCCCGACCGCTGCGCCCATGGAGCCGACACCGACCTCGACCATTACACCAATTCCGGCAGATGGCAGCGTGTATATCGTCCAGCCGGGTGATACACTCTCGCAGATCGCACGCCGCTTTAACACGACGGTGGCGACGCTGGCGCAGCTCAACGGTATCGTGAACGTCAACAGTATTCTGGTGGGGCAGCGCCTGACACTGCCCACTGGCGCTGATGAACTGACACCGACTGCCGCCCCGATCACGCCGACACCGGTCAGCGAGATGATGCAGTATATCGTGCAGCCGGGGGACTCACTGTTCCGCCTGTCGCTGATCTACAAGGTGCCGATTCAGCAGATTGCCGAGGCGAATGAGATCGCGAACATCCATCGCATTTATGTCGGTCAGGTGCTGAATATCCCGCAGCCGGTGAAGTAGCTGTAACGTCATATGAGCACGATTGATGCGAAGAAGCATCCCTGGCGGGTGCTGCGGAATATCGAGACTGGTGAAGTCCTGATCCCGCGCACCCGTCTGTGCATCAGTTTCTGGTGTCACTTCAAGGGACTTCAGTTTGTCCGACACCTGCCAGATGATCAGGCGCTGCTGTTTGTGACCGGTTCGGAAGGGCGGACACATACCGCGATCCATATGCTGTTCATGTTTATCAGTATCGCGGTGATCTGGCTGGATGCGTCCGGACGGGTGGTGGATAAAAAGCTGGCGAAGCCGTGGCGGTTATCCTATATGCCGGCCGCACCCGCCCAGTATTATCTGGAAGCGAATGTCGAACTGCTGGATCGGGTGCAGATTGGGGATAAGCTCCGGTTTGACGAACCAGCGAATCCCGCGTCATAATGAACTGTATTCGGTGATTACCGGGGCGATCTTTAGAGATCGCCTCTTTGTATGTCAGTCTGTAGGTGTTCATTGCCATGAATCGGCGCAGTTTCTCGCTCATTTTCCTCTTTCTCATCGCCCTTGTGTGGAGTATTCCGGCGTCGGTGCTGGCACAGCAGACCGATGCCGAGCCGCCACCGGCTGATTCGGCGCGGGTGACGCTGCATGTCGTCCAGCGAGGGGAAAACCTGTACCGCATTGCCATCAAGTATGGGCTGACGATCGAGGAACTGGCACGCTTCAACAATCTGGTGAATCCCAATAACCTCAAGGTCGGGGAACGCCTGCTGATCCCACTGGAGCCGGTGCCGGAGATTTTGCCCCCGACCGAACATATCGTCCAGCCGGGGGAAACGCTGAAAACCATCGGTGATTTTTACGGTGTGGAACTTCAGACACTCGTACAGCTCAACGGCATCACCAACCCGAACATGCTGTACGTCGGTCAGGTGCTGACCATTGTCCCTGAGACGGAGGTCACATCCGACGATGCAGGATCGCTGGCGATTCCCGAAGTGCTGCCACCCGCAGCGGACTCGGTTGAAGCGGCTGGCACGCCTGCCGCCGAAGTCGTCGAGCAGGTCGATGCGGTGGATTCTGCTGATACAGTCGATACCAGTGCGCCGAGTGGCCCTGTGATGACGACCAACGGCGTGACGACCAGCGGCTTGCAGCATGTGATCCAGCGCGGTGAGACACTGTTCACGATTGCCACACGCTACGGTGTCAGCATGGCGTCATTACAGGAAGCGAACGAGATCGCCGATGCATCACGGATTCTGGCTGGTCAGGTGCTGATTATCCCCGGCACGCAGCCGATTGAAAGCACGGTCAGCCTACCGCCTGCGCTGGCCTCACTCGATGTCACGCCGATGGTGCTGGCACAGGGCAAGACAGGCCGCATCCGCCTGACAACACGCTCGACTGCGACAGTAAACGCCACCTTCTTTGACCGTCCGGTACCGGTTGTCGATGACAGCGGCAGCGCGACATCCTTCCTGCTGTGGCTCGCGATCCCGGTCGAAACCGAACCCGGTATTTATCCCTTCAACCTTGAAGTGACTGAAGCTGATGGAACTGTTACGCCGTTCTCGTTCAATATTCAGGTGGAGCAGGCCGGTTATGGTGCGGTGAGAGTCACACTGCCAGCGGATAAGCAGAATCTGCTGTCGGCGGCTGTGGAAGAGAATGAACTGTCGATTATCCGAACCATTGCCCTGCGCCCTAATCCGGAACGCTATTTCGATGGCCCGATGGGACTCCCAGCGGCGGCGGCGATGAATGCCCCTTACGGTACACTGCGTTCATACAACGGCGGCGAGTTCGACAGCTATCACATGGGATCGGATTTTGCCGGTGCGCCAGGCAGCGGTGTACTGGCGGCGGCACCGGGACGGGTAGTACTGGCTGATAACCTGCATGTGCGCGGGACTGCGGTCATGCTCGATCATGGCTGGGGCGTCTATACCGTTTACGGGCATATGAGCCAGCGCAACGTCAATCTAGGTGATTTTGTGCAGGCGGGTCAGGTGATTGGCCTTGTGGGGACAACTGGCCGCTCAACTGGCGCACACCTGCACTGGGAAGTCTGGGTGGATGGTGTCCCTGTTGATCCTATGCAGTGGGTATATCAGGCGTTTCCGTAGCATCTTCGCCGGCTTCTCGCACCTGACGGGCTTCCTCCGGAGTAGCGCCGTAAAGTTCCGCATCTTCGGCTTTTTCCGCCGCCTTGTCGATGCCCTTCTCGAAATCTTCCGAGGTCTGGGCGGCTTTTTCGTCGCTGCTGATGGGCTTCACCTCGACTTTTTCAGCCGTTTCGGGTGCGGGGATGCGTTTCTCGGTCTCGTCGATCTGGGCGGCGCGTTCACGGACAAGCTGTTCTACCCGTGCCATTGCGGTGCGGGCGAAGCGCACCTGAAGGCTGCGACCGAAGAAGCGGAAACCGATGCGATAGAAGATATTCGGGATATGCGTCGCTTTGGAAAAGGCGTTGATGCGGAACTGCACCTCGCCGCTTTCGAGGAACTTCCAGATGCTGAAGCTGATTTCGCCCATCTCGAAATGGCCTTCCAGTGTGCGGTAACTCCAGCCCCAGACCCGCGCCGAACCTTTGCCTTCCTCCTCGCGAATCTCATCAATGACGCTGCCAACCTTGACGCCAAAATAGAACGTGAAAAACAGAAAATGCGCCTGAAGCACCATCACCCGTTTTTCAAGCGGAGTATCCGGCACAAAGATGCCACTGATCAGGCTGGGATCGGGGAACTCGTAATTGCGGATAATGTCCCGCGCCGTTTCCCATGACCCGTTAGGGACGGGTTCGCCGGATGGCTCGGGGGGAAGCTGCTGCACATACGCGTCGATACGCCAGCCGTTGGCCTCTGTGAAGGTTTCGTGCGCGTCGATGTCGTAATTATATTTTGTCCCTTCGTAGGTTTGAATACGGTTTCGGTGGCTGTACCATCCGGGCAGCGGCTGACGGATGGTGCCAACTTTTTCGCCTTCAAACGGCGTGCGCTGTGTGATGACCTGTAAGCGGCCAAGCTGTTCGCCCCCGCTGGCATCGACCACGCGTCGGCAGAAATCCCGCCACATATTGCCCTGCGCGTTCTTGGCGACTTCTGTGAAATCATAAGCGAATTCGACAAGCCGGTCTTTGGACCGTGCCCATGACAGGATCTGAAAGCGGAGCGCATTGTCCATCGATGGGTGGGGAATGACGCTGAAGTGGATCTGTCCGGCTTCCAGATGACCTTCGAGTGTCACGAATGAAAACGATGTTGGGGAAACATCCACCGTGCGGACAGGGCCGTTCCACGGACCAGTGATGTGGATAAAATACTCATCCCCCACCTCAAACGTTTCTTCGTCCCCTTTGGTCTTTTCGAAATAGGCCATCAGGGTCGGTGTAAACTCGTTCACATCCGCCTTGATGGTGTCCATCAGCGCTTCGGCATCCAGCCTGGGGTTGAGGATGTCTACTGAATAACGCCGGTGAAACAGCGCCCCTGTACCATCCACAATTCGCTGGACACCCGGACCGCAGTCAAGATTATCGGGAAGTATTGGCTTCTGGATATCTTCCATGTTGACGATGTCAACGACGACGAACTGCGTATCATGGCGCTCATGACGCCACCATGCATAGGCACCCGCCGCACCTAGACCGGCAGCAGCCGCGCCAATCAGGGCAATGGCTTGGTTGGATGGTCGCTTATCGTCTGTCATAAATCGGTGCCTTTTATCCGCCTGTGATTACGTTACAACTCTCATTCTAACGGTGCTTCATCCGTTCCTCGTTTTTCGATAGCAAACTCTAAGGTACAAAAAGAGCGGACATCAGTTGATATCCGCTCCGGGTGGTGCTGTATATGCGGCTGGCGCAGGGATGCTTTTCTAGGCGGCGCTGCCGTACTGTGCGTCGTCCAGTGCTTCGAAGTCGGTGAACAGGAAGTGGTCGTGATAGTAGTGAATCCACAGGAAGGACAGGATCGCGGTGTAATACGCGACATCGAAGCGCCAGTTGGTCAGGATGGTGGGGTTGGTGACATCGATGTAGCCCGGGGTGATCAGGTGCGCGATGAAGAACACCACCGCGAATACCATCGCCGAACCGAGCAGCATGATTGTGCTCAGCAGGTACAGCCCACGGGAGTCCTCACCCTTACTGAAACGTGATACCAGCGGGGCAGACTTTTCCAGCGTTGCATAGCGATCCTTGATCTTGATGATGTAGAAGGTGATCGCCAGATACTGGAACGAATGCCATGTGTTCAGCCCCTGGAAGGCAGTGTCCAGATTGGGCAGGGCAGGCATGGTGAAGGCGATAATGATGGTAAACACCATGAACAGCGTCTTTGGCATGTTGAGCAGGCCGCTGCGATATTCATGGATCGACTTGACAACATAGGCCAGTACTGCAAGCCCGAAGACTGCTGCCATCGCGTAGAAGAACCACGCCTGCTGGAAGAATTCAGGGATGACACGGGTCAGGTCATTGACACCGATGTCGAAGGAACCCTGGCTGATCTTGTAAGCGGCCATCGGGAACAGGCAGGTGAGGATCACGGCATAGTCAATCGCGCGGGCCTGAAGCGAAACAGCGCTACCCTTGCGAACGTAATTGTGTTCCTTGTGGTTATAAAGCTCAACGATATAGGTCACCTGATGCAGCACGTGCAGGGCAGCCCAGAAGAAGAAGACCGTCAGCAGCAGGGTCAGATTCAGGAATGCCAGCGAGACGACCACGATCGGGATGATGATCGATGAGCGCAGCAGCATCGGATAGCGTGTCTTGAAGTTGTCGTCCAGCCCTGTCCGCAGGAAGGTAGACATCATGTGAGGGCCACCAACGGCCACCGCGACAAAGCCGTTGACCATGTTACGGGCAGCATCATCCGGGATACCGAAGCTGTCACGCGTGAACAGATACACAAGATAGGGGAGCGGGACGACGATCACGCTCATGATAATATAGAGCAAATCCCAGCGGCGATTGCGTAACCAGAGGCTGGAACGATCAATCGTTGCCATCGACTGGCCTTCTGTTTGAACACTACGGGCAGCTACAGCCATACATGACTCTCCTTGAATACTACCAGTTACAGTAAACTGCGGTGGTGTGGGGAACACTCATCTCCCATTAACCACTTGTAAAAGTATAACCCTCTAAAAAGGAAACCGTCACGGTCCAATCTGCCAAAGCTGTGACCAGATGTTTGGACGACCTGTCCGCAAGCGCATCAGCTCTGCCCGATGGTGCCGGAATGCGCCTTTGCAACTTCTTCTGGGCGACCGGGAATCGCGTGGTGCTGTCTACAACGTGCTTCATAGGACTCCTGCGCTCCGACCATGATAATTGGATCGTCATAGCGGGCGGGCTTTCCATTTACCAACCGCTGTGACCGGCAGGCGGGTTCTCCGCAGACGACGCAGATCGCCCGGAGCTTGGTCACTTCTTCCGCAATCGCCAGCAGTTTGGGCATCACGCCGAAGGGTTCAGCGCGGAAATCAAGGTCCAGCCCTGCGACGATCACGCGCAGTCCCCGATTCGCCAGCGTCTCCACCACTTCCAGCAGGCCGGTATCGAAGAACTGCGCTTCGTCTACCGCGATCACCGTTGTATCCGGGTTCAGGCTGGTGATGATCTCCGCTGAGTCTTTGACGACCTGTGCGGCGACATTTTCGCCATTGTGGCTGGTGACCCGTTCGATGGCATAACGGTTATCAAGTTCCGGTTTGAAAACCTGTACGGTCTGACGGGCAATGATGGCACGCCGCACGCGCCGGATAAGTTCTTCTGTCTTGCCACAGAACATGCTGCCGCAGATCACTTCGATATGGCCGGAGTGATGAATCATGGTCATGCCTTTACAATGCAGGGGGATGGATCAGGAACGAATGAAGAGTGGTTCGATTGCGTCATTATCAGGTCGGGAAAGAATAAAAATGAGGCGAGCAATTATGGGCTGCCCGCCTCATTCTGAACGTACTCAATAGTAGATTATTCGGCTGCTTCGGTTTCCGGCACTTCATAGCCACGGGTGCGCAGCATCTTCTTGATGTCTGCGACGACCTTGCGACCGATGCCGGGCAGTTCCAGCAGGCTGTCTTCGCCTTCGCCGAGCTTGTTCAGGAAATCCTGAACCACGACAACACCGTTTTCGCTGAAGATGTTGACGAAGCGCTTGTTCAGGCCCAGATCTTCCAGCGGGAGGTCCAGCGGAGTCTTGGCGGCTTCACGCGCATCGGCTTCGGCGCGACGGTTTTCGCGCACCTGCATACGCTTCATGAAGCGATCCACCTGACCTTCGGTGTCCACAATGCGCTGTTCACCGGTATAGAACGGATGGCAGGCCGAGCAAATGTCGGTACGGAGTTCCGGCTGGGTTGCGCCGGTGGTCCAGGTGTTTCCACAGGCGCAGATGACGTTTGCGTCAGGGAACCACTTGGGGTGAATATCTGTCTTTGGCATTGCGGATATGCTCCTCGTTCGCTTGCGTCACGGCTCTGAGGGGAGTGGCGTGACGACTCGACTATAGTCTTGGTAAATGGGTACTGCTAAGCTGCCGGATGATGATTAGTCAGCGGCAGCGTTTGAAGCCTTGGATGTGTTGTGCGTGTTTGGGTTTTCGGCATAGATGCTGACCTGCTTCTGGCCGCCACGTCCGGGCTTGGGTTCGAAGAC
The DNA here is from genome assembly GCA_023430545.1 of Chloroflexota bacterium. Taxonomy (GTDB): domain Bacteria; phylum Chloroflexota; class Anaerolineae; order Aggregatilineales; family Phototrophicaceae; genus JAEZAF01. The sequence continues at coordinate 13,924 of JAEZAF010000125.1, read as the reverse complement.
GACATAGCCTTCGGCCTTCGCAAACAGGGTGTGGTCACGACCGAGGCCGACATTCAGACCGGGGTGGAACTTGGTCCCACGCTGACGCACGATGATATTGCCGGGGATCACGTATTGACCACCAAAGATCTTGACGCCCAGGCGCTGTGAATTACTATCGCGACCGTTGCGGCTTGAACCGCCGCCTTTTTTATGAGCCATTGTGTGAGTCCTTTCCTACACTTATGAACTTAAGCGTTGATGCTATCAACACGCAGGCGGGTGTAATACTGGCGGTGCCCCCGCTTGCGACGATAATTCGTGCGCTGGCGGTACTTGAACACGATGACCTTCTTGGCGCGGAACTGATCCACAACCGTCACACCAACCGATGCGCCTTCGACAATGGGCTGGCCGATCACGGTGTTATCATCATTGCCGATCAGCAGCACATCTTCGATATTGAACTGGTGATCGACCTCGAAAGGAAGCCGTTCTACGTCGACGGTCTTACCGACCTCGGCGCGATACTGGCGACCCCCCGAACGAAAAACTGCGTACATGGTTTACTCCAATCTTCGCTTGTTTCCACTGCCGTACCTGTTTCATTGATGGCTGATACCAAGCACGCGGGGAAAATTGGTTCTGTCTGGTGAGCGTAAAAATGCCCCGATACCGGGGCAATGTCTGAATATTATAGCGATAGATCCCGATCAGCGTCAACGGTGAAGCTGACGAGAGCCTGATGAAGTTCATGCATGAGGGATAAAACCCTCCATGTGTAATGATTGCAGACCTTCGTACAGCGGGACGATAGGGATGTCGTCCCGCTGTGTTGCGATTGATATGGGATGTTTCAACGTTCTATCCCGGCTGCTATGAGCCAACCTTGAAACGCCACACTTCGCTCTTGATTTTCCCATCGGGGCTGACCGACTTGACCAGCCATCGGTAATTCTGGCCGATTGTGAGCTGGATGCCACCGTCGCGGCCATTAAAGCTGCACACCGTTCCACTGCAGGTGCCATCACCAGACTTGATGCTCTGCTTCAGGACTTTATTGTTATCCAGATCCTTGACGATCAGCTTGTATTGTGTCGCGTATGGAACGGGTGTCCATTTGAAGACCGGCGAGGCAGGGTTGAGTAAGCCATTATCTGCTGGCTGCGAAAGTGCCGCTTTCCCCGGCATCCGGGTATTGAAGGGCCGCCAGTCAGATTTTCCTTTTACACCGGGTGCCTTGACGATGACACGCCAGAGAAGCTGTTCCTTATTCGGCAGCCTGGGCGAAACATTGACGACTGAACTGCATCTTTGGTTGGAGCATACCAGATCCAGCGGTTTAAACGTCTGCTTGGCGCGATAAGTGCTGTTTGCGCCCTTGAATTTGATCTTGTATTCCGTTGCGCCGTTCAAGTTACCCCATTCGAAGACCTGCTGACTGGTGTGAATTGTCTGGCCTTCAGCGGGTTGATACAGCGACACCTTTTGTTTGATCGCTGTTGGTGTCGGCGTAGGAGCGGTAGTGGTGGGCTGGGTTGAACAGTCGTAGCTGATGTCGGCGATATAGGTTTTGGTCTGAGGGACATCCCAGTTGGAACCACCCCCGGTCACAATGAGCTGATCCCCCAGTACAGCGGCAACCGGCGCGATCAGATCCACCGGAAGCTCGCGCAGTTCATACCATCGCTGCTGAATAGTATCGTAAACGGTCACTTCGCTGAGGCGACCCTGCCCGACGATGCGGTTATTGCGTCCACCGACGATGATGGCGCGCGGGCCAAGCTGAGTGGTCCCTGGCTCAAAGTGAGAACGGTGGAAGAGCAGATCCCTGCCCTGCGTCCATGTTCTGGTCTCCGGGTCATAGATGTGCATGCTTTTCAGGTCAACCGGATCATGGTCGTGGAAGTGCTGACCGCCGATAGCGTACAGACGCCCCTTAATTGCGATACCGCTGAGATGATTGCGTGCATCAGGCAGATCGGGCAGAGACTTCCAGCCTGCCGCGATGTTATCGAGGTTCAGTTCCCAGTGATTGGGCATGCTGGTATCACGGTCATTGATCAGACCGCCGCCGTAATGCAGTGTCCGCCCGACACGTACCAGAAAGCCACCTGCACGTTTCCCCGGCAGTTTAGGCCCTTGCATCCAACTGTCTGAGGCGGTGTCATAACGCCACACGGCATCGGTGGTCGGGCCGGGATGCTTGCCAGTGAATCCACCAGCAAACCATACGTACTGTCCGTCTACCGCCGCCTGAATATGAGATGCGGCAAATGGCATCTGCTTGAGGGGCTTGGATGCGGTTTCCCATTTGCCAGTGGTTGGGTTATAGACATCGACTACTTTGCTGGTATTGAGACTGTTGGTATCGAAGCCAGTGAAGACATAGAGCTTGCCACCGACGACGGCAGTCCCTGCTTCCAGATGTTTGTTCGGGATCTCTGGACCGGAACGCCATTGACTCAGGACAACGCGGCAGTGTTCATTCGCATCCTGCGCGGTGGACTGTTGTACGGGCAGCAGCATGATGAAAATTGCCGTCAGCAGCAAGCCGCTGAAAAGGATATAGTGTATGGGGAGTTTCTGTTTCATCATCACATTCGGTTTTCAGCATCGGACAATAGAGAAGACGACATCTCATACAATGAAAATACCTGCGACAACATCTTCCATACTCATTCTACAGAATTCACTGGGATTGTCAGATGAAAAAGAGGGAAATAACAAAACTGTCATCCCTCTCTCATTCGTTAAATCTTATTATGAGGCGTTTCAGCAGCGCGACAGAACCATATTAATCTGCATGGCTGAACCGGCGGTTCCAGAGCCGTTGGAATGGGTATATGGTGTTACGGTCAGGAAATAGTTTCCGTTACTCAAAGACCATGCGAAGTAGTCGCGACCGTTGTTACTGGCGAGGGCATAAGGTGCGCCGTTTTCGACTTTGTATCGTGGGCTTGAGTTCAAACCGAAGACGACGCTGCCGACATTCCACGGAGAAGTCTCCGCCCGGACGGTGAGTTTATTGGTCCCGATCACCGCACAGTCGATATACGATCCGTTTTCAAGCAGCATCACATCCTGATCGGTGAGGGCATTTACCAGCACCAGCTTCGTCACAGCCTGAGATGGTGCTGCCGTGGGCGGGACTGGTGTTGAGGTGGGCAGTGGTGTGTTCGAAGGCACAGTCGTTGGCTGTTGATCGACTGCCTGCTCGGTTGGAGGTACAGGTGTCGGACTCGGCGGAACCGGTGTCGCTGTAAACGTCGAGGTCGGTGGTACGGGTGTAGACGTGGCGGAAGGCGGGACAGGTGAGGCGTTCCCGGAGGATGAACTACCAGCCTGCGACACGATGGTGAAAGACAGTGTCAGTGCGTTGCCGGGGGTGCCGCTTCCGCCGGATGACGTGTACGGAATCACCGTCAGATGCTGCTGGCCGAGCGTATAGTTCCATGCACTGTAATCCGATCCGTTATTGTTGGCGATGGCGTAGGGTGCGCCGCCTTCAACCTTATAACGCTGGATGCCATTCAGATTAAACACCACGCTGCCCACTTTGGAAGGATTGGTATTGGCGCGAATACTGATCTGCGTGGTGCCAAGCTGCGACAGATCAATGACATCCCCATTTTGCAGCATGCGGATATCCTTATCGGTCGCGGCATTGATCAGTGTCAGGCTGATAACGCTCTGGCCGGTCGAGCTTAAGGTCGCGGTTGGTGGGACAGGTGTGGTACTTGCCACAGTCGTCGCGACGGGATTGCCAGTGGCCGGGGCATCGCTGGTCGGTGAGCTGTTTTCTGGCGAGGCCGTCACAGGCGTATTGGTTTGCGGCTCGGTGGTCACCTGTGCGGTGGCGGTTGACATCTGCGTGGCAGAGGCTTCTTCGGTCGCATTGTCGGAACAATTGGTGAGCGTCACCGTGCTGGTGTACATATCACGGGTGATCGTATTCCAGTTGACGCCGCCGCCTGCCACAATCATCTTATTGCCGATATACGCGGCATTGGTGGCGATCAGCTTAATGGGAAGCTGACGCAGCTCCTTCCATGTATCCTTCTGCGGATTGTAGGCCGTGACGTTGACGATCTGGCCGTTGCCGTAGCCGTTCTGGTTGGCGCGTCCACCGACGATGACGATTTGCCCACCGATAATCATGGTGGCCGGTTCGAAGTGTGAACGCGGGAAGGGCAGGTCCGCTTTGCGGGACCATGAACTGCCCGCCACGTTAAAGGCATGCACCAGCTTCAGATCTTCCGGGTCGTGGTCATGCTTGTACTGGCCGCCGATGGCATAGATGATGCCGTCGAGGTATGCGCCGCTGCTGTGAATGCGCTTGTTGGGCATGGCTTTGCTGCTCTTCCAGCCTTCACCGGTGTTATCGACGTTCAGTGTCCAGTGATTGTCATAGCTGGTGTCTCGGTCCCATGAAGTACCGCCGATATAGTGCAGGGTGCGGTTTTCCAGCACCATCAGCCCGGCGGCCCGTTTCTGCGGCAGTTTCGGGAGTTCGGTCCAACTGTCGTTGACGGTATCGTAACGCCAGACGCGGTCGGTTGGCTGTCCGGGCTGCTTGCCGATAAATCCACCGGCCACCCAGATATAGCGGCTGTCCGCTGCGGCCTGCGCGTGGCTGAATGGGACCGGTGCATTCTTGCGGGCTTTGGTGGCTGTTTCCCACTGATTGGAAACGGGATTATAGACATCCACACGGCCCGTGAGATTCAGGGAACTGTCTGTAAACCCGGCGATGACATAGAACTTGCCACCCACAACGGCTGTGGCAGCTTCCATATGATTTGCCGGGATTGATGGCCCTTTGACCCAGGTTGAGTTTGAGATATCGCAGAGGGCTGCGGTGCTGGGTGCGGCTGAGGTATCGGGCTGCTGCCGAAGGGCGACAGCAAGCAGCACTCCGCTAAGGATGATGCCCAGAAGGATGTACTTCTTCATGAATGCTTTACGCTCCTGCATACTGCCTGAAAAAGAATTGAGACAGATTGTAGGGGTGTAAGCAAAGTGCTAGCTTAAAACAAAGCTTGTAAAGCCTTGGTTTTGTGTTGGTATTCTGAAACCTTTCTGAATTTTCTGTCACAACATAGTACGGAGGTCACAGGCTCAGGAGTGCAGCTTTACATTCAGAGATCGAGCGAAAGAGCATCGATGCTCATCAAATTAAAAGACATACTGCTGAGCCTGTCAGAGATCATACTGTTTCTTCAGAGCATATCTTCCTTGCGGGTATGGGAATTACTACTGCTGGTGATGACCTTGACAGTCGCACTCAGCTCATGCCGACGGGCGTTTGCCAGCGCATTGATCAGCTTGTTCTGTACTTCCATTGTGCTGGTTAAAAGGTCGATCTTGCGATGAAGGTCTACCAGTTCCAGTTCATTCTTCAGATTTACTTCGTAATCGTTACGGGCGACGATCCGATCCTTGTCCGCCTGACGGTTGCTGGACATGAGGATCACTGGTGCCTGCAGCGCGGCGAGGGTACTCAGGGTGAGATTAAGCAGGATAAACGGAAAGGGATCAAACGCCTGGGCATCCAGCACCAGATTGATGCCCATCCATCCGACCATCAGCACGATAAATGCGATGATGAAGGTCCAGCTTCCGGCCCATGTTGCGATCCGGTCAGCCATGCGGTCACCGAAGGTCGCATTTTCGTCCATCTCTTCATAGACGTCGTCTGAGACGGTCACAGGCCGCAGGTCGCGGATCAGCTCCTGCGCTTCGGGGCTGAGCAGGTTTTCGAGTTCTTCGATCTCCTCGATCAGTTCCTGAAGGCGTTCTTCGTGCTCATCCTCGGCAATCCCGGCCAGACGATCCAGCAGCAAATCGCTATACATAATGATTTCACCTCTCTCCACAACGTGGCATGGTTTGTGGCGGGTGCGGCATGCGACGGTCATTCCGTCAGGGCATACAGGCGCACAGCACCGATCAGAACGATAAAAATCGAACTACCAATTGTGAACAGAAGCCGAATTCAGAGACTGTTTCCCTGTACTTCCCGGTACAGGGACGGCGACAGCGCCGGGCAAAACTCGCCCGTGCATCTGAGCCTGGGGAGTTTACTGGGGGGTGCTGCCGCCGTTGCCTGAAGGCGGCTGTTGTTCGATAGACTTACTATGATCCGCGTTCATGGAACCCTTCTCAGCTAGGCGGAAGAACAGCGATCGGGACGGTTGAGAATCCAGTCTGGACCGCTGACACCTTAACTATAGTCCGCATTTTGAACTTGTCAATCAGATGAAACCTGATTGGACTTTAAGATTCTGTTATGGCTGTGAGCGGCTGTCCGTTCACTGGTGATCTGCCGTCTGTCAGATGATGAACATGGCATCGCCGAATGAGAAAAAGCGGTAGCCTGCTGCTTTGGCCTGTTCATAGGCTTCCAGCACAAATTCGCGACCGGCAAAGCTGCTGATCATCATCAGCAGGGTGGATTTTGGCAGATGAAAGTTGGTGATCATGGCATCGACTACACGCCACTGATACCCCGGATAAATAAACAGGTTGGTATCGCGGTCAAAGGCGATCACAGGCCGCCATGCACAGACACCGCGGATCTCATCAGGATGGGCAGGATCTCCACCTGCGCTGAGGATGCCTGCCGTTTCCAGTGTACGGACGCTGGTCGTACCGACACCGATGATCCGGCCACCGGCCAGCTTTGCCTCATTGATGACCTTCGCGTTTTCCGGCGTCAGGATGGCGCGTTCGCTGTGGATTGTATGATTCTCGATGTGTTCTTCCTGCACAGGCAGAAACGTATCCAGCCCGATGTGCAGCACACAGTGTGCCAGATGTACGCCTTTGTCGCGAAGCTGAAGCAGCAGTTCCGGCGTGAAGTGCAGACCGGCAGTCGGGGCGGCAGCAGACCCTTCCTCACGGCTGTAGACGGTCTGATAGCGTTCGACGTCATCCGGGCGGGCGTGGATGTAAGGAGGCAGGGGCATTTCGCCGATCTGGCCCAAACGGGCAGAGGACAGCGGTTCGCTGAATTCCACTTCGCGCAGTGCCCCGTCGCCCAGTTCGGTGACCCTCGCTGTAAGCGACGTATTTCTGAGATGCAGGACTGCGCCCACTTTCAGATTACGGCCGCCGACCAGCGCCTTCCAGCGGGTAGGGGTGATCTGCCGCAGCAGCAGAATCTCCGCCGCGCCGCCGGTTTCTTTTACCGCAGGCAGACGGGCAGGCAGCACGCGGGTGGTATTCATCACCAGCACGTCGCCGGGGTGGATCATCTCCACGATGTCGCGAAAAACATGATGCCCGATGGTCTGCTGCTGACGGTGCAGGGTCATCAACCGGGCGGAGTCGCGAGGCTCGGCTGGATGCTGCGCAATCATGGACTGGGGCAGGTCATAATCAAAGTCAGAAAGCTGCATGAGCGTTGTCCGTATTCAGGAAATCGGGAAGGGAAAGGGATATTACAGATGTTACAAAGGATATGAAAAAGGTTTCAAAATACAAGCTGTTCTGGTGTACAAAATGCTCGCTCAGATGTGCGAAAAACGGGCTTTAATTTAGGTTATAAACAGGTTTGAATCGCTTTGAGAACGTCGATTCTGTGATATACTGACGTTGTACGGATGTTCTAGAAACATCGGCTGAGACAGCCAAAAAATTGTGTTTAAAAGAGGTCCTGTATGTCACTCAAACGCTACCAATCGATTGTAACATTTGTCGAGGATTTTGCCGCACATGTCGGCTGGCAGGATCAGATTTATGTCAAGCCGATGTTCGGTGGTCTGTGCTTTTATCTGGACGGTCGGGCTTTTGCCACCATCACCGGCAGCAATCCGGTCGAGGTCGCATTCCGGCTGTCGCAGAATGACATGGCGGAGATTTCAACTTTCCAGTCATCGAATCATACGCTCTATGGCCCCGCCGGGAAAGACTTCGTGCTGCTGCCGGAAGCCTTTCTCCATGATGAACGTCACTTTGTAGAATGGCTGGAAAAGAGCCTGCGTTATACACGCACTCTGCCGCTGAAGACCCGCGAGACACATGTCCCGAAAACCACCCGTGCCAGTCGTCTGCGCGAATCCTCTTATGAGAACTGATCCCCACGCCTAAAGACGCGCTTACAACAGGGGCGGCTGCTCGTTTTCACGCCGCTCCGGGTAAGCGATCCCCATATGCTCATAGGCGTGCGATGTGGCGACACGTCCACGCGGTGTGCGTGCCAGAAAGCCTAACTGAAGCAGAAATGGCTCGTAGACATCCATGATCGTTGCGCTGTCCTCGCTGATGGTCGCGCCGATCGTGCTTAGTCCTACCGGGCCACCGCCGAACTTGGTGATGATCGCTTCCAGAATACGGCGGTCCACATCATCCAGCCCCAGATGATCAATGTCCATCAGCGCCAGTGCCTCTCCAGCCACCGGGCCGGTAATTTTGCCATCAGCGCGAGTCTGGGCATAGTCACGCACACGGCGCAGCAGACGCAGGGCAACACGTGGCGTCCCACGGGCACGGCGGGCGATTTCGGTGGTGCCTTCCGGCGTGATCTCGACCTTCAGCATCCCCGCTGCACGCCGGATAATATGCTCCATTGCCACCAGATCGTAGAAATCGAGCCGGAACTTGGCCCCGAAGCGGTCACGCAGCGGCCCCGCTAACAGCGACAGCCGCGTCGTCGCGCCGATGGCTGTAAAACGGGGCAGCTTGATGCGCACATTCTTCGCCGCCGGGCCTTTACCGACGACGATATCCAGCGCGTAATCTTCCATTGCCGGGTAGAGAATTTCTTCCACAGCACGGCCCAGCCGGTGAATCTCGTCGATGAACAGGATGTCACCCTGCTTAAGATGGGTGAGAATGGCCGCCAGATCTCCGGCACGCTCAATTGAAGGGCCAGCCGTGATTCGGATATTGGTGTTCATCTCATTGGCGATCACATGCGCCAGTGAGGTCTTACCGAGGCCGGGTGGACCGTAAAACAGCAGGTGATCCAGTGACTCCCCACGTGACTTGGCCGCCTCGATGATAATTTTCAGATTTTCGCGGACGCGATCCTGCCCAACAATATCCTGCAGGAGTTGAGGCCGTAACGCGACATTCTCTTTCTCATCGCGACGTTTGGAACCACCGATAAGGCGACCATCGTCATTCATAACGCATCCTGATATTGGCTTATTTGTTCTAATGTTCAGTATAGTCGATGCCGGGGCTTTGACAAGAGTAGGTCATACACATAGAATCGGGCAGACTTTTTCCACAATGCAATGGAGTCCCACTCTTGAATATACCTCAACTGCATGTTTCCCGGCATCCTCTGGTCAGGCATAAACTGAGTGCGCTGCGGGATGTCAACACGGAGCATCGCGCCTTCCGCGATCTGATCCGTGAGCTTTCGATGCTGCTGTGCTATGAAGCGACACAGGATGTCGAGCTGACGCCGTATACGGTCCAGACACCCCTGGCCGAAACCGAAGGCCACAAGATGATGGAAGTCGGGCTGATCCCGATCCTGCGGGCAGGTCTTGGCATGGTCGATGGCGTTGTCGAACTGCTGCCCAACGTTCAGGTCTGGCATATCGGCCTGTACCGTGATGAAAAGACGCTGCGGCCTGTGGAGTATTACAACAAGCTGCCGAATACGCCAACGATTGAACTCTGTCTGGTGCTGGACCCGATGCTGGCAACCGGCGGAAGCGCCGTGGCAACGGTTGACATCCTTAAACGCTGGGGTGTCAAACGGATCAAATACATGGGGCTGATCGCCGCGCCGGAAGGTGTACGCCGCCTGAGCGAAGCCCACCCGGATGTGCCGATCCATGTCGGTGCACTGGATAGTCACCTGAACGAAGTTGGCTTTATCGTGCCCGGTCTGGGCGACGCCGGGGATCGTCAGTTTGGCACCTGAACGTCATGTTGACGAGAAGCCGTCAGCCTGACAGGTTGTCAATCTGAGGACGCTTCACTATCCTGACCTTCTGATTCGTCACTGGAAGCCTGAGTGGTTTTGCTGGCTTCCTCCTGACGGGTGAGTTCATCATCTGTGAGAAAATAGATATAGAGGCGTAACTGGCCGAGGCGGATTTCGTCTGCATTGTCCAGCACCACCGGTCGGTTGGGGGATAACGGTTCGCCATTGAGGTAAGTCCCATTGATGCTGCCGTTATCTTCCAGCCTGAAGGTCTCGCTGCTGTCTTCAAATGACAGTGTCGCGTGTACCCGTGAGACTCCCAGTTCCACCGCATCAAATCTTGAAAGATCGACATGCTGTTTGGCTGTGCCGTTCTGCCGTCCCAGTGTCATCGGCTGCCGCAGGTTGACCGTGATGGGGCTGTCGCTGTAACCGGAGACGAACAGGACCGCAGTCCGGCGGCGGCTGCTCGGTTCCAGTGCGGTCAGTGGGGCCGTGCCGATCAGGTGCTTGGTATGGATCGCCCCCATGCGGCGTTCGCGGTGGGCGATCAGTGAGCCGACCACGTGCCGCAGTTCCTTGCTACTGACTGGCTTGCCGAGAAAGATATCCGCCCCGGCCTGCATCGCCAGCTCGACGTTCTGCGGAGAATTGGCTGCGCTGATCATCACAATCGGGATGTCCTTGAACTGGGTATCCCGCCGGATAAAGCGGCACAGTTCCAGACCATTCAGATTCGGCAGCATCAGGTCCAGCAGGACGACATCCGGGGGCTGCTGCTGGATGAGGCGCATAGCCCCCAGTACATTCTTATTGATAACCGTTTTGTATCCGGCGACCTCCAGCATGGTTGCCAGCATTTTGGCAACCATTTCATCATCTTCGACGATCATGACCATCTGGCCGGTACCGCGCTCCATCTGATCATCAACCTGATAGCTTTTATGCTCGCCTTCAATGCTGCGGCTGAACGCAGGCGAGATAATGACCCGTAACTGTGCATCCAGTCCGGCGATGGTCAGCATATCACCGTGGACAATCGCGCGGGATTTATAAGGTTCAAGTCGGTGGCCGTTGAGGAATGTCCCGTTTCCGCTTTCCAGATCGGTGATTTTCAGGTGACCTTCGCTGACCTCAAGCGCGAAGTGCTGACGTGAGACACCTTCATCCTGAGCGTTAAAGCTGGAGAGATCAACATCGGGCTTGTGCGGATCGCCTTCGTGCACCCGCCCGACAATCGCGCGATCGACCAGAGGAAACTTGATTGAACGCTGTGCTTTAGAAAAGACAAGTTCAATCAACCAGGTTGGTGAGCTGAGGTCGTTCATCGAAATTTAAGATTCCTGTACATGAAAAAAATCAATACCACACGACACCCTTTAGTATAAACCAATAGACTATTCGCACAAAGGCGGGGTGGTAAAAGCAGACGGGCACGGAACCGGCTGAGTCCGGTGGAGGTGAGCAGAATGCTCAGATCAGGCGGACCAGGCGCTGGCCTGCCATCCGTGCGCCGTTGATGTTACGGGATGCGGGGCCAATTTCAAGCTCTGCCAGCGGCCCGGTGAGGTGCAGACCAGGCAGTTTCCAGCATAAGTCAGGGGTCACCATCGGGAAGGTGTCACGTGCCGTCGGCAGTTCATAATCCTGTACTAGCTGATCAATCAGATCCCCGCCGGGGCGTTTGCGCTCAAATCCAGTTGCAAGCAGCACACGATCCACCGTTATATCCGGCCCCTCCTGAAGTTTCAGCACAATCCGGCCATTTTCGGCAGATGCTGTGGTGGCTGTTTCAATCTCGCGCTGCTGGTACTGTAAGCGTCCCGTACTGATGGCTTCATCCAGTGCGGTGGCTACATCCAGCGGGATTGATCCACGATGACGGGCACGGGTAATGATCTCCCGCCGCTGATTAAAATCCGGCACCGCATGGAAGTCGCCCAGACACAGGACATTCTGCCAGCAGGGATCACTATCGAAGTCATGGATGCGCATCGAGTGGCGCGTGATCAACCATGTGGGTTTGCCGCGATTCGCCAGTGCGCAGGCGGCCTGCACTGCGGAAATCCCGCCGCCGATGACGACCACCGTTTCTTCCGACCCAACATCTGACAGATGAAACGACGGTTCGAACAGGTGATTGACCTTCTGTCCGTCCTGCCGAAGGGCCTGTGCCCAGTCCGGATACGCCAGCATCGAATCGCCCATGCCGGTGGAGATCACGACGCGCCGCGTTTCGAGACTGCCGTGATCGGTGTGAATCCGCCAACCACCGTCAATCTGTTCGACGCGCTGCGCCAATGCCTGAACGTGCAGTGTATCGAGATGGTACTTGTCGATCAGATAGGCGCAGTGCCGGTTGAAAAGCTCAAGCGATGGTCGGCTGTAGGTCGGGATAAAGCGCGTATAGGGTTCGCGGTCATGGATGCGTCCGAAGACTGATAAAGCACGTGGATCGGTATGCAGATGGTGGACCAGCGGCGAGCGTAGAAAGGTCATACCGGTATTGGATGTGACGTGCTGCCAGCGCGCCAGCAGATGAGGGCGCGGGTCGATAATACGAAGGCGATCCAGCGGGACGCCGTGCTGTGTCAGCGCAAAGGCCAGATGTACGCCGTGAATACCACCGCCGATAATGAGCCAGTCCAGCATGCTATATCCTGTTTCTCTGACGATAGGTGAAGGCCAGTACCCCGGCCAGAACGGACAATATCAGGGTGACGCCGCTGATGAGTGCGCCGAGTGTCAATGATTGGGGCTGAAAGCGCAGCACGACTTCCTGATCTTCCCCAGCACGCAGGGGGATACCGATCAGTCCGGCGTAGGTGTCCACGATTTCCACCGGCTGTCCGCTGACTTCGGCATACCATCCGGGATAGTTGACCATCGACAGCGTGAGCAGGGCATCCGCCCCTGTTGAGACACGGATCACCAGATGCTCCGGCTGCTGATATTCGAAGTGATCGATCCGGCTGACTTCGGGCCGGTCTACCGGTAGTTCAAAGGGCAGTGGGAAGCGTGTCACCGCCATCTCGCGCAGGTCGATGCGTGGATCGCTCATGATCTGTCGCGCGAACTCCGCACTGCCTTCGCCGTGTCGATAATCGTACACCAGATGTGCGATTGGGCGCGGGTCCGTCAGCTCGACCAGCTCGAATTCCTGCCCTGATGGGTTACGTCCGTAGGCCAGCAGTTCAAGCGGGATATTTTCGGGCAAGGCATCGATGGTTGTCGCGTAGCGCACAGACAGCACTTCCCAGAAGCGATCGACCGGGATCTGTCGCAGCAGTTCGGTTGACGCCAGTGTAAATGGGCCAGTGCCGTAAATATCCGGGATACGGAAGTAGACGGCATCCCCCTGTAGGCCGACCGCGCCATCCACCCGCCAGCGGATGTCTTTCTCATCTGTGACGAAATCGACCAGTGACGGGTCCAACTGTACGCGATTTTCCGGAATGTCGCTGACATAATTGGGGGAACGGGTGCCGACGGTAAACAGATCGACCACGATGAGCGCGATCAGCGGCAGGATGAGCCAGCTTCGTGGCCCGGCAGCATGTGGATCAGGCGTGCGCATCTGCTGAACCCAGACCGCAAATAAACCGGCGAGGATGGCGTTAAAGGTCAGTACACTGCCAAGTGTGGTGTTTGATGGTTCAGTCTGGAGCAGGGTGACACCCGTTGTTAGCACTGCCGAGGCTGCCAGCAGTCCGCAGAAGCCCCACAGCAGACGCTGGAAGGTGCGCACAGGGCCGTCATTATCCCATTGATCGTCGAGCAGCAGGCTCAGATGCTCACAGGCGAGGACAATCCATGCGAAGATTACCACTGCGGCGGCGCGTTCCTGCTGACGGAAGACATTGAATCCGGGAACCACAAGATAGAACAGATCATAGAGGATGCTGCCCCCGCCGAGTGACAGAAACAGGCCGATGACGATCACGGTCAGCCAGAAAGCGCGCTGTGTTCTGGTATTGAGTACGCCGCCAATACCGAGCAGCAGCCCGGCCATCCCGATGTACAGCGGTGACCAGTCTCCGAAGAAACCCGGCGCGA
>JAEZAF010000017.1 GCA_023430545.1 Chloroflexota bacterium | reverse complement strand
AAGGTGGGAATGTAGGTGGTGTCGGTGACCCATTTCTCGTGTTCACGCTGCGCTGTGAAGTCCTGTGCCAGCAGGTTCTCTACGACGTAGCGGTTCTGCACCGAGCGGGTCAGGCAGGGACGACGTTGCTTCGCCCGCACCGAGCGCAGTCCCTGTTCACGCATCAGGCGAGCGACCCGCTTGCGCGAGGTGTGGATGCCCTGCCTGCGTAGTGCAGCCCGCACCCGGTTGCTGCCATAGGTGCGGCGGCTGTCCTCAAAGACCGCCCGGATCTGCTTGCCAAGCTGGGCATCACGCTGCTGGTGCGCACTCACCCTGTCTTCGCGCCACGCGTAGTATCCGCTCTCCGACACCTCCAGCACACGGCACAGCTCGCCCACACTCACCGCACTGCCCGTCTGCTCAATCACGGCGAATCGCTCAGCTTTGGTTGGCTGACAATCGAGATAGCTTTTTTTAGCACCTCAATGGTCGCCTCCTTCTGCGCAACGGCGCGCTCCAACTCGCGGATGCGCGGGTTCATCTCGCTCATCGTCGCCGTGTTCAGGTCCAGCACTTTCGGCGCTCCCAATTGCTTGATCCATTGGTGCAGCGTCTTGTTGGCAATCCCCAGCTCGCGGGCGGTACGTGACACGTTCTGGCTGACTTCGGCCTTTCGCACCGCTTCCCGTTTGAACGCGTCTGTAAACTGTGAGCCTCTAGCCATTTTTTAGTCTCCCTCATCCTGTTTATTCTACTGGTCGCCTGGGAAACTGTTACTCTATTTTATCGGGGGTAGACCAAAAGTGTACTTGCTAACCTAAAATTCACAATAAGAAAAGCCAGCGGTCAAGGACGGCTGGCTCGTAGAGGAATTGCATACGACGATTAAAAACTGCGCTATTTGCGCTGTGTCCGCGCTCGCAGGCTGAGAATTGCGAAGCTGTAAGTGAGGACGGCCAGTGCCACACATGACGACAAGCCTCTCAGGAGAATCTCGGCATCCCATCCTGACAGCATGAGGGTGCGCATGGCATCAAGTACATAGGTGATCGGATTATAGGCCGCAACCACTTTGATCCAGCCGCTCAAAAGATCAAAAGGAACGAAGGTGGCCGTAAGGAAGGAGAGCGGAAAGAACAGGAAGCTCGCACCCTGAACGGCTCCGGCATTGCCTGTGCGCAGTGCGGCTCCAACGGTCAACCCGGCAAATGACATGCCAAGCAGCAGGGCATAACCAAGCATGGCGATCAATCCAGGCAAGCCTGTTTCAGGACGGAGGCCCATCAGGATGCCGACGCTGGTCACAAGCACCGTTTGCATCATCACAATGACAGCCCCTGCGATCATCGGCCCCAGGACAAGTGCCCCTCGGCTGATCGGCGTGAGTGAGAGCTTATCAAAATAGCCATTCTCAATATCGCGCACGAGGCTCGAGCCGGCCACGCCTGAACTGCTCAGCGAGGCACTGATGATCGAGATAGGCAGGATGAAGCCGATGTAGCTTTTCCCTGCAAGACCGGGGAGAAAATTTGAGGCATTTCCCAGAGATGCCTGATAAACCGCGAGAAAAAACACGCTGATGATCAGAGAAGGAATGATCGAAGCAGGTGAGCGAAAGGTAACGCGCAGCGCACGCGATGCAAGCATCGTCACCTGGAACAGAAACGGCTGTTGTTTAGCCTGTAACGTCTTTTCGCTCTTCTCAGAGAGAAATGTACGTGTCATGGTTGCCATGGTCTGGATAATCCTTATAGATAAGTTAAGCAGGTGTCTGCATTCAGAATAGAGACTGGTTGTTACGCGGCATCCGAGGTTGTCGTCTGATCAGAGGTATAGCGCTGACCCGTCACCTGTAAGAACACATCATCCAGGGTCGGCTGTGTCAGCGTAAGCGAGACAAGCTCAAGCTGTGCCTCCTGCAAACGGGTCACAACAGCAGGCACAGCGCTGGCTGCGTTGGGCAGATACAAACGCAGCGTGCTGCGATCCACCTGTATCTTATCGACCATACTGTCTACCTGAGCCTGTGCCTGCTGCGCTGCTGCTTCATCCTTAAGCGTCACATTGATCGACTCGCTGCCCAGTGATGCTTTGAGTGAATTCGGCGTGCCTTCGGCAACGATTTTCCCGCCATCGATGATGGCGATGCGATCCGCCAGTTCATCAGCCTCTTCAAGATACTGGGTGGTGAGGAAAATGGTCATGCCTAATTCGCGATTCAGACGGTAGACCTCCGTCCAGATATCGCGGCGGCTGGCCGGATCAAGGCCGGTTGTCGGCTCATCGAGGAACAGAATGTCCGGCTCATGAACCAGCGCCAGTGCCAGATCCAGACGACGGCGCATGCCTCCACTGTACTTGCCCACCAGACGATCCTTGAATTCATCGAGTTTTACGAGGCGCAGCAGCTCTTCACCGCGCTGTATCGCCTGCTTACGACTCATCCCAAAGATTTGCCCCTGAATTGAGAGAAGCTCAAGCGGCTTCATCAGGGCATCAAGGCCGATTTCCTGCAGCGCCACACCGGAGATCTGCCGCACATGTTCCGCCTGTGTGCCAATGTCATAACCGCCAACCAGCGCCCTGCCATCAGAGGGAAGGGCCAGCGTGGTCAGAATTTTGACTGTGGTGCTTTTGCCAGCTCCGTTCGGGCCTAAAAACCCGAAGATTTCGCCGCTCCTGACCTCGAACGACACGCCATCTACGGCTGTAAAATCACCGTACCGCTTGTAAAGCTGCTCAACTATGATTTCCCCGTTTGACATACCAACACAACTCCCAATCATGACTTCCATCGACAACATACTGGCGTGCGACAACAACAATCTGAGGCCGAACCTCACAATCCTGTTTGGTTACAATACAACGCTTAAATTCAGGGTTGAGGCGGTCGCCCTACAAACTGCGTGGTGCTGAAGGCGCTGATCAGCGTCTCCATACCTTCGTAAATTTTGTTGAGATCCTCTTGAGAGAGCTTCTCAAAGGTTTCTTTGAGATACTCCCGCGAGCGGGACTCAACATCGCGCATGACGCTGAACCCGGTCGGTGTAATAGCCAACCGCACCACGCGCCGATCTGTTTCATCGCGCTCCCGCGACAGCCAGCCGCGTTCTTCCATGACCATCACAGTTTTACTCATTGACGCGGCACTAATGGATTGACGTTCCGCTAATTCGCTCACTGTGCAGGGGCGCTCTAAAACCGTCGTTAACACCTGAAAATGCACAGACGACAAATGGTGGTCGCCGACACGCATATAAGCGTCCATCAGACGTCCCATAAGCGGGAAGATTTTCACAGCAGTGCGTGCGACTTCATCAGGTGTGACCATGCATCCTCTTGGGAGGGGTTTGTTAGCTCCCCTCATATTTAACTCTGTTGATATTCAACAGTCCTAAGTATATTGAAAACGAAGGCTTTGTGCATGAACAAAATATGAGAAATCGCCACTTGAAAGGCTTCAGCATTTAAACCATAACGACCTCTAATGATCTTTCCTGATCCGGATTTAAAGTCTACATGCAGCCTGCGTTGCAGTATCCCTCGGTTGATGCTGTTAAACTTTTTCACAGATTTCCTTTTTGACTATCTTTGACCGTCTCTGGTTTGTCCGGGTGAGAGCATCATCTGGCGCACGCATGTGGATGCTTGTTCATGTGTCTGTACCAGCCTTGTTTACAGATGAGCGGCTTATAGTGCAATCAAAAAGGACAGAGCATTACGCCCTGTCCTTTCGATTGTGTTATTCAGTGGAACTTCAGACTGTGGCTTATCGGATGACCAGATCACCCTTACCGATCATCGGAGGGACGTTACCTTCGCGGCTGGCGTTCTCTTCTGACGGATAGTTCTCCGGGTAGATGTCCTGCGCAGTGCTGAAGGTCATCTGCGTGGCTTCCTTGTCCACGAGGATCGGATCAGCTTCGATCGGGTCCGCCGGGGTGTTGAAGATGTTGGCATCCACCAGCACATCCGATGTAAAGACAATGGTGTGATCGCTGCATAACCAGGTCGGCGCGTAGTCCGGGATCTCGTTATCGGTCACAAGGCGCGTCTTCTCAGTCTTCACTTCGTAGGCGTAGATATCCAGGTCACCGTCGAGGTTCGACTGGTAGGCGATCAGTGCATCATCACGCGACCACGTATGGTTCGACGCGCTGCCCGCCAGATGGGAGATCAACTGCCTGCCACTGCCGTCGATGTTCATAACGTAGATACCACTCTTGCTGCTGTCCGGCTGATAGGCACGGAAGGCGATTTTCTCGCCGTCGAATGATACGCTGGCGTCATGATCTTCGGTCGCGCCATCACTCAGCCGCATGACTTCACCTGTGGCAATTGTCAGCTTATAGAGTTGCCATTTGCCGCTGCGGTCACTCTGGAAGATGACGTGCTGGCTGTCCGGTGTCCAGAAGGCGTTGATGTCACTGCTGGCGTCATCGGTGAGGCGGGTTTCGATCCCTGTTGCCAGATCGAACCGATACAGTTCCCAGTTACCGTCACGGTCGGTTTCGAAGACGATCGTGCGGCCATCCGGTGACCATGCCGGGTCGATGTCCTTTGCGAAGGTGTTGTACGTCACGCGGCGGATCACGGTGTTATCGATGCTGGCGACGTACAGCTCCCAGTTTTCCTGTTCGGCGCTGTCACGGTTGCTGGTGAAGACGATCCATTCGGCGTCTGGTGAGCGCGACGGGGCCATATCGACTACATCCGGGCCGACACCCTGCGACAGATTCGGGTCAAACGCGGCGATGCGTGGGTCGTCTCCATCTCCCAGACGGAAGACTTCCCAGTCGCCGGTCATATTGGTGTGATAGATCAGCCAGACCGGGCAGACATCGCCGCCGATGCTGATACCTTCCCATGCCGGACGTGCGACCAACGTGGTATCCGCACTCTGTGGCGTCAGGTCCATCGGAGGCAGACGCTTGGTGAAGCTGTCATCGTCATCGCTGTTATCGGTGTTCTCGCCGTCATCCGTGATGACGACGGTCGTTCCTGTTTCTGTGGTGGGATCATCATTGTCCGGCGTGTTATCGAACTTAGCGTCACAGACCGTGGACAGGTCCAGCACTGTACTGATACCCTGTGCGCCGGTGGTCGAAAAGGACAGTTTCTCGCTGTACACCTCAGTCACACTGATGCTTTGCTTGCTGCCCTTCGGTACGCTCAGGCTGCCGGACTGCATCACTTCGCCCGTGCTGTTGGTCACCGTGTAGGGCTGATCAGCATTGCTTTCACTGCTGGTGTTCTCAACCGTGAAGGTCGCGATACCATCTGCCGTACAGACGGCGCTGCCGGTCAGCACAGGCGGCTGATCGCAATCAGTCGTGACATGCACTGAAGTCGTCACACCCTGAATGCCGGTGCTGGTCAGAGTCAGTGCAGTGTAGACATCGCTGACCGTGATTTCAGCCGAACCACCGACCGTGACGTTCAGCGTGCCGGAGTCCACGACGTTGTTCGCCGTATCACGGATTTCATACGGCTGATCGGCAGCAGTCTCGGTGCTGGTGTTGGTGATGGTGAAGACGGCGGTTCCGTCGATCTGGCAGGTCGTACTGGCTGTCAGACGCGGCGGTTCGTCGCAGTTCGTGCTGACACTGACGACCGTCGTGATACCTTCCGTACCCGTACTGGTCAGGGTAAGTGGCGTATGGACATTGCTGATGATCACCTCGACCGTGCCCCCGACCGCGATATTCAGCGTGCCAGAGTCAATCAGATCGCCGGTGTCATTTCGGACTTCATAGGTTTGATGAGCCGCCGTGTCCTGACTGTCATTGTGGATCGTGAAGACGGCGATGCCGCTCAGCGTACAGGTCACATTGGCGGTCAGCAGCGGCGGCTCATCACAGTCGGATGTGTCGCTGATCTCAGTGGTCACCCCCTGAACACCCACACTGGTGAAGGTCAGCGGACCCCACACACCAGATACGGTCACATCGGTTGTGCCGCCGACGGCCACATTCAGCGTGCCGGAGTCGATCAGATCCCCTGCGCCGCTGCGGATTTCATACGGCTGACTGGCATCCGTATCGGCGCTGCTGTTGCTGACGGTAAACACCGCCGACCCGTCGATCTGGCACACATGGCTGATATTCAGCAGCGGTGGTTCATCGCAGTTGGAGGTATCGCTGATGTCCGTAGTGATTCCCTGAACACCCGCGCTGGTGAACGTCAGGGGACCCCATACCCCGGTCACCGTCACATCGGTTGTGCCACCAACAGCCACATTCAGCGTGCCGGAGTCGATCAGATCCCCTGCGCCGCTGCGGATCTCATACGGCTGGCTGGCATCCGTATCGGCGCTGCTGTTGCTGACAGTGAACACCGCCGACCCGTCGATCTGGCACACATGGCTGATGCTCAACAGCGGCGGTTCATCACAGTCGGAGGTATCAGCGACCACGGTTGTCGGACCCTGTGCCCCAGCATCGCTGGTGAAGGTCAGCAGACCCCATACCCCGGTCACGGTGACATTCGTCGAGCCGCCGACTGGCACGTCCAGTGTACCGGAGTCGATCACATCGCCCGCGCTGTTGCGGATTTCATAGTGCTGGCTGGCATCCGTATCGGCGCTGCTATTGCTGACGGTGAACACTGCCGACCCATCGATCTCGCAGATATGGCTGATACTCAGCAGCGGCGGTTCGTCACAGTCCGAACTGTGGTTGAGTACCGTTGTCGCCCCTTGCAGGCCGCCGTTACTGGTGAAGGTCAGCAGACCCCACACACCCGTCACGGTGACATTCGTCGAGCCGCCAATGGGGACATTCAGTGTACCGGAGTCGATCAGCGTATTCGCGCTGTCATGGATTTCATACAACTGGCTGGCAGCGCTCTCGGAGCTGGTATTGGTGATCGTGAAGACCGCCGCCCCGTCGATCTGGCACACATGGCTGATCGCCAGAACTGGTGGCTGATTGCAATCTGTATCGATACTGACTTCAGTCGTATCTCCCTGCGTGCCCGTGCTGGTCAGCGTAATCGGGACGTAAACCCCGCTGACGACCACATCCTGTGATCCGCCGGTTGGGATACTCAGCGTGCCAGAGGTAATCGCAGTTCCGGTGCTGGTATTCTGCACTGTATAGAACTGATTCGCAGCGGTATCGCTGCTGGTATTCCACACTGTAAAGGTCGCGGTGCCATCCAGTGCACACACGGCAGTGGCTGTCAAAATCGGTGGTTCGTCACAGTCGGATGTGTGATTCAGGACGGTGGTCGTCCCCTGCACGCCGCCGCTGCTGGTGAAGGTCAGCAGACCCCACACACCCGTCACGGTCACATCCTGTGTTCCACCGGTCGGGATGCTCAAGGTACCGGAAGCGATCAGGGCATTCGCACCATCACGGATTTCATAGGACTGGTTAGCAGCGGTATCCGTGCTGGTATTGCTGACGGTGAACACTGCCGCGCCATTGATCTGGCAGACATGGCTGATGCTCAGCAGCGGCGGTTCATCGCAGTTACTGCTGACATCGAGTACCGTGGTCGGTCCCTGCGGGCCGCTGCTGGTAAGTCTCAGCGAACCCCATACGCCCGTCACCGTCACATCCTGTGATCCGCCGACAGGGATATTCAGCGTACCGGAACTGATCAGGGTATTCGCGCCATCACGGACTTCGTAGGACTGACTCGCAGCAGTCTCGCTGCTGGTATTGATGAGGGTGAAGACGGCGGCACCGTTCGCCAGACAGGTCGCGCTGCCCGTGAGAATTGGCGGCTCGGCGCAGTCAGTATCGACCGAGAGGACGATGTCCGTTGTGGTCAGCGTGATCTCACCGACATGACCACCCACTGTATAGCTGGTGCTGCTGTTGGCGGCCAGCAGCAGCGGCGCAATCATGACGACGCTGCCATTTGCATCACGGATCGTGACCTGATCCGGCGTGGTCATCGCACCACCGGTGTTGGTGAGGGTGAAGGTTGCCTGTACGTCTGCCGTGCAGGTCCCGCTGGCGTTCAGATTCGGCGGTGTGTTATTGGTCAGGACGACGTTGACGATACGGATCACTTCGCCGTCGTTCGGGCCATCGGTGATCTTCATACGGACCACGTAGCTGCCGGATGCACCATAGGTATGGCAGATCGGGTCATTGCCCGGTCCACTGGTTCCATCGCCGAATTCCCAGCCAGTGACCGTGACGCCGCCGGTGAGGATCGCGTCGAAGCAGAAGGCCCCACCGCCCTGTGGGATCACGGAGAAAGTCGCGCTGCTCTCCATTTCCGTATAGGTGCGGATGGTGTTGGTGGCGGTATCGGTAAAGTTGGCGTTTCTGACGCGCAGGCGCACAGGATAGGTCATGCCGCCGGTTGTATACGTGTGGCAGATGTTCGCAGGTTTGTTACTGCTGTCGTAAATCAGTTCGTAGGTGCCATCGGCATTGAGGTCCCACGCCCATTCAGCAATCGGGGAACCGCTGATGCTGGTATCGGTATAGCACACCGTCATCGGCGCCATGCCACCATACTGCGAAGCGGTAAAACCAGCGGTCAGGCCGTCACTGCTCAGCAGTTTGAACTCCAGCGAGGCGGTGGTCATGCCCAGCGGCCCCGTTCCTCTGACCTCTGCGCGATAGGTTCCCGCGGTATTGAAAAAGCGGTTCACTGTCTGGCCCATCAGCGTACCGACAACCGTTTCCCCACTATCGATGCGGTAGAACGTCCACTGATAACTGCCAGTGATATTGGTCCCGTTAGCTGTGAAGGTCTGCGTGCTCCCCGCGAACGATGAGCCGGTGCGGTTGATCAGGATGCTTTGCAGGCCATAGACATTGAACGTGCGTGTTTCACTGTCGCTGCGCAGGCCGGAGTCCGTGACACCGTTCAGCACGATCGTATATGTCCCCGGTGCAGAGAAGCTGATGCACCCCGCAGGCTGCTGTTCAGTGCTGGTATTTGTGCCCCAACTGTTGACGGCAGCACTACCGCTGACCGTCCAAGTGTAATTCAGGTCATTGATGGTGCCGGGGACCATCGTCGAGGTGTTGGTCAGGCAGATCGGCTGATTCACCGGGACAGCGGTATTAGACCAGGTGCCAGCGTTGTAGCTGTAATCAACATTGATGGTTCCGACCGTCAGATTCAGCGACTTCGAGCAGCTATAGCTGCTCATGGCAGTATCTACCGCCGAAGCCTCGACGCGCAGCGTATAGCGATCTGCCAGCAGTGGTGCAAGCTGTGTCAGGCTGAAACTCGGGCTGGTGATGATCCCATCCGTATCCGACGTCGTAGTACTCAGCAGGTGATCGGTCCCGGCGCTGTCCCGCAGAATCCAGCGGTAGCGCAGGTCGATCCGGTTGCCGTTGTCCATGTCGATGCTGTAAGCGTAGGGCGCTGCCGGGTTGTTCGGTGTGATATTCCCGGTCAGATTGCCTTCGCACTCGAAGTTCAGCCCTGTACCGTAGACGGTGATCGTCTGCCATTCTGATGTACAGCTATCAGCGGGTACATTGGCTGCTGTGCCAACACTGGTGAAATACTGGATGCGATAGGTGGCGTCGGCATCGGGGAAGTTGATTGCGAGCGGTTTGGTGCTGCTGGTCCATGTATTGCTGACCGGCGTCAACTGCTCGACCGTCCACGTGAAGCCCGTCTCAGGGCGGCCAAACACATTGCTGACATTCGGTGTGTAGTTCACCGTCTCACCAACGACCGGTGTGGTATCGCCGCTGGGCAGCGCGCAGGCCAGCCGCGTGACGCCCACCGCAATATTGCGATTCATGCTACAGTCTACAGTGGTCTTATCCGGGTTCGTGACCGTCACGACAACGCTGATATTGTCATTAGCGGCTGCCGGATTCAGTTCGCTGGCCGCCCCACTCCACTGGACCGTTGCCT
Organism: Chloroflexota bacterium; assembly: GCA_023430545.1. Lineage (GTDB taxonomy): Bacteria > Chloroflexota > Anaerolineae > Aggregatilineales > Phototrophicaceae > JAEZAF01. The sequence goes on along the minus strand of JAEZAF010000017.1, from coordinate 2,805 downwards.
GATTATTGCCTGTGCGCGGGTTAGGTGAAGTAATATTTCCACCGACCGCCGCCCACTGATAGCTGACAGTACGACCGGCAGTACCGCTGATATTGGCGCTGTAGGTGTAGCTGCGACCTGTATTATCGGCGGTAACGGGCAGTGGTGTCGTCGTGCCACTGATGTTGCTACAGACCAGTGTCGGCCACGGCTGCACGGTGAATGCACGCTCATCAAAGCAGCCTGTGGTCGGCGGATTATAACCTGCGCCGTTGTTGACCACGACTTCATAGCGCACCGTATGACTGGCAGGCAGTCCGGCGGTGCTGTTCGTATTCTGATAGCTGTAGGATGGACTGGACCCGGACTGCACCAGCGCACCATCGACGAACCAGTTATAACCGGTAACCGTGCGGCCATCGAGATTGACGACATTGGCCGTAAAGGTGTAATTGCTGCCATCAGCGTACAGTGTGCCGGGCAGATTGTTCGTCATCTGGCAGTCCAGCCCCTGCCATGCGCGTGTGACGGTCTTGCTCTCACTGCAAATCGAACCGTCTGGCGTACTGGCTTCCAGTGTCACCTGAAAGCTGCCGTAACCGATCGCGTTCCAGTCCACACTGATATTCTGGGTGGTATAGGTCGCAGGCAAACCAGCACCGTTACCCGTGATGGTCCACTTGTAGTCGATGACACGTCCGGCCTGACTGCCGATATTACTGGTATACGTCTGTGCGCCAGCACCCGGCAGGACATTCAGCGCACCGCTGAACGCGCAGGTGACTTCCAGCCGCGCAACATACACCGCGACTTCCACAAACGACGCCCCTCCCGGACCGGTCACCGTCAGGCGGATAGGATGGGTCCCCAGGCTCGTCAGGGCAATATTGGACGGATGCCGATCAGTCCTGTCAGTCGTACCGTCGCCATTGAAATCCCATGCCCAACTGGTGATGATCCCTGTGCTGGTATCGGTAAAGCTGACGTTCGTCCCCCACGTGATATTGGTACCAGGCGTGACCGTAAACGAGGCGACCGGCGAAGCGATCACTTCCAGGTTCTGAGTCGAAGTGGACGTCGAATCGCCGCTTGCATCCGAGACGCGCAGGTTAACCGTCACCGGACCTTCTGCGGCATAGAGATGGCAAACAACCTTATTGTTATCAGTCGCGTCAAACACGCCGTCACCGTTGAAGTCCCATTCGCTGGTGACGACCGGGCCGGTGCTGTTATTGGTAAAGCAGACTTCAATCCCGCCTGCGACCGTGCCTTTGTTCTCGTACACGAAGACGGACTGCACCGGATTACCTGCGGGAAAGATGCCAACCGTTTTGGTTACGTTACCACCAGCACCAGCCGGCCCCATATACCGGAGAGTCACCCGATGTGCACCAGGGGCCGTAAATGTGAAGTCATGCGGCCCGACACCGGTCGCGTCGGTTACGGTGTCGTCGTTGAAATCCCATTCCCAGCTTGAAATCGGCCCTTCACCGAGATCTTCACCCAGGAAGGTGACCGTCAGCGGGGCCGTGCCGCTGTTGGGCGACATATTGAAGGTGGCTTTAGGGTCAGGTGGGTTGAATACCACCGACTTCCAGCCTGATGCGCTCAGGCCTGCGCCGTCTGTGACCGTCAGGTGGAAGTAGAACTCCATCGGATAGCCAGTGATGTCGTCCTGCTCGAACTTAAAGGTGATATTCTCGGTGGTGGCCGTGTACAACACAGCGGCAGCATCCAGCGGATCGATGCTGGTGCTGATCGTCCACAGATAGGTCAGTGCGCCGCCTTCGCTGCGGTTCACAGTCCCCAGTGTGACGGGCATCAGCGCTTCGATCACATCCGAAGGCGTAATATCGAAGTCAACCACCGGCGTGCTGGCGATCATGATCGAGCCAGTCAGCACAATCGGCGCACCAAACCCGGCCTGTGGAGTACAGGTCAGCGTAATGGTGAACGTACCGACAGACGCATAGGTGTGAGACACCGTCTGGGTAGAAGCGGTGGTTGTATCGCCAAAATCCCACGCGAATGACGCGATATTGGCCGCATTCACCGATGAGAAGGCATAGGTAAAAGGATTCTCATCGCCAGCATCATCGATGTTCATCTGACAGAAGGTTTCCTTAAGACGGGTGCCGCGCCCGGGGGTCGTGGCGGTCGGGGCCACAGTTGAAATCGCCGTCGAAACAACCGGCGGCTGGAGCGTTGGGCTTAACGTCGGCTTCTCAGTCGGCTTCCAGGTCGGCGTGCTGGTCGGTGGCAGCGGTGTCACTGTGCTGGTCGCCGTACTGGTCATCGTAGCAGTTGGAACAAACAGTGTCGGCGCTGAAGTGACCACTGTCGGGATCGTCACCGTTTCGACTGGCTGATCTCCGACCGATGTTGTCGGCTCGACGGTATCTGTCACAACCAGATCCGGCGTGACTTCTTCTGTAGCTTGCTCAACTGTAGCCTGCTCAACTGGCTGATCGGTTGCGCTAATCTCCGGCAGAGTCTCCGGCGTGGATGCTGCGACTTCGTCGGTCGCTGTCACTTCCGAAGACATCACAATTTGAGGAACAGGCTGCCATGTTGCTTTACTGGCAGTGATGCTGGGTGGTATCCATAACGCAAGCAGGACACCACAGACAGTGAGTACGATAAGTGCTCTTCCAATAGCATTAAAACGAAACTTCATGTAGGCCTCAGTACCGCTTGAGATAATTATGCTGTATTACAGCGTAGGGCCTACTTTACGATTATTTCGTAATATTTCGACAGAGTTAGGAAAAATTTACACGTAATTTACGTTGGCATCTCGGGTACAAACATAATCATCGCCGCCCG
>JAEZAF010000290.1 GCA_023430545.1 Chloroflexota bacterium | reverse complement strand
GCCCTTATTCGTCCCCCTGCTCCAGCTCCGCATCGACCACTTCATGTTCCGACGTTTCGCTGCCTGTGGCATCGATCACGACTTTCGGCGGATAGGGATCATTGCGGAAATCGAGCATCTCAACATTGAGCACCGGTCGGCCATCTGACGACACACAGATCCGACGGAAGATCTCGACAAAGCTCTGCCAGAGGGGATGTGCCGGGTCCGGCATATGGGCGCGGCGCTCCAGACCTTTACCCAGGCTGGCAGCCAGCGTGTAGTCGAAGTTGCGCCCCGGGATGCTGTAGGACCGGATGGCATTGGGTGCAACACGATACTTGATGACCCATTTGCGTGTACCCATGACATACGGAGAGATGTCTTCCAGCTCGCGCTCATAATCCGGCATCGTGATTTCGGTATCGCCCAGCCGATAGCTTGCCATCACACAGGTGGACAGATCCCGTACCCGATGCACAAATTCCTCTGCTTCAGCGCTTTCATCACAGCGGATATAAAACGTGGCGACATAGGCGTGTGTGCGCAGGGTATCGAAAAAGGTCATCGTCAGTGGGACAAAAGGCACCGCCCCTTCCACAGGTCCGCTGGAATCATCTGCGCCGGACTGGCTGGCTGGATTGGGATATTTCGACTGGTTGGCTGAGTTGATATTCATGATGGTTACACGGTGCCTTTGTATTGCCTGTGCTTTGTAATAGGATAAATAATGCGGCTGGATTTCAACCCTTAAATCCTATAATCTGGCACACACTGTCAAACCCTGACTCAAGTTTTCATGAAATTTTTGGAACAACACTAATGAATGATCTGCTGATACAAAACACGCTGGTGCTGCATACAGGCAGCACTGGTGAACTTGAAACGATACCGGCTCAGGATATTCTTGTCAAAGGGCAGCGTATCGAGGCCATCCGTCCGACAGGTGAAGTGGACCCCTCGCACTTTCGGACGACAATCCATGCCGATGGCAAAATCGCGATGCCCGGACTGATCAATACCCATGCGCATGTGCCGATGTCGCTCTTCCGTGGTCTGGCGGAAGATGTCTCGATTGAGCGCTGGTTCAACGATTATATCTGGCCGCTGGAAAGCAATCTTCAGCCAGAGGATGTCTACTGGGGGATGCTGCTCGGTCTGGCGGAGATGATCGAAGCCGGTGTGACCTCGGTCGCAGAGCATTACTTCCATATGGATGAGGCGGCACGAGCGGTCGAACAGGCCGGGACTCGTGGGCTGCTCGGTTGGGCGATGTTCGGCAGCAACGGCACAGCACAGATCGACGAGACCGCCACGTTCATCAAGCGCTGGCAGGGCACAGCCGAAGGCCGGATCACCGGCATCCTCGCACCGCATTCCCCTTATCTGTGCGATGAAGACTTCCTCAAGGCATGTGTGCGCAAGGCCGAGCAGTTAGGCGTCGGGATTCACATCCACGTTGCAGAAACATGGCAGCAGACCGAGTCGAGCCTTGCCAAATCTGGCCGGACACCGGTGCAGGTGCTGGCAGATACCGGCGTGCTGAAAGTCCCGACCATTCTGGCGCATGCCATCGCCGTGACACCCGAAGACATCGAACTGCTGGCGCGCTATCCGACTGGCGTGGCCCACGCACCAAAAACCTACCTGAAGCTGGCGATGGGCTATGCCCCTGTGACGGACTTCGACGCAGCCGGAATCCCCGTCGGGCTGGCATCGGATGGCGCAGTCAGCAATAACACGCTCGATCTGCTCGAAGCGCTGCGCCTGATGGCCCTGACACAGAAGCAGCGGCTGGAATCGCCGGAAGTGATGCCCATTGGTCAGGCTTTCAGGATTGCGACACAGGGCAGCGCCCGCGTGTACGGTCTGCCCGATGATCTGGGGTCGATCGCACCAGGCAAACTGGCTGACATCATCCTGATCGATATGAGCGGATCGCATCATCAGCCGCTGCACAATGTCGGCGCGAGTCTGGTCTACAACACCCGCGCAGGTGACGTGCAGACCGTGATCTGTAACGGTCGCGTGCTGATGCGCGATCGCAAGCTGCTGACGCTCAACAAGCCGGAGATTATGCAGCAGGTCAGCCGGAGTATGGACCGGCTGGCGCAGCGCGTGCCGTCAGCCCGTATTCAGGTCTATAACCCGTAGACACCGCCCAGTACCCTATCCCTGTGAATCAGTGGGTGGGCCTGTGTGCCCACCCTTACGATCCACGCTTTAAATCTCGTTTTCGGTCACCAGCACCGGCTGACCAATCACCTCTTCCACCATCGCTTCGCTGACCACAGCATCACTCAGATACACATCGTGCAGACGCTGTTCGATCTGCGCGGTACGATCTCCGAAGTGCAGCATGAGCGCACCCACGACGCACAGAATCGCCGGGATGATGAAGATCTCCTGACTGTAACCTGTCACCAGCAGTGGGGACAGAATCCCGACCAGTGAGCCGATATTAAACACCGCCATATAGAGCGATCCACCTAACCCGGCACGGGCGGAGATCATCCGCTGGACATATGCCATCGCGACACCCAGCAGCGCGGCGACAAACACCGCATAGACGATGTGCATCAGATACAGCACCGTCAGCGACTGGCTGAACGACAGCACCGCAAAATAGACCGCGCCGAACAGCGCTCCAACTGCAATCGCATCCCGTTCACCGATGCGGCTAGCCAGTTCACTGACCATCGCCATCGTGATCAGTTCCGCCGCAGCGGTGATGCCGAACATCATCGGGCCAACGCCAGGGTCGTTAAAGAGCTGAAGCATCACCAGCGAGAGATAAACACCGCGTGTGCTGTCTGCCCCACGCAGGACGATCAGCGCCAGCAGCGGCATAATCATCGCCGTGTAGGGCAGCGATACGGACGGCTGGCGTTTCGGCTTCTCAGGAGCATCGGCTTCAGCCGTATCGTATTCGACAGTCCGCGCCGCGATATAGCGCTCGATCTGGAACAGGAACAGCGTGCAGCCGATTGTCAGGCCGATCACGGACGCGCCCAAAACCAGAAACACGGTCTGAAGCTCCATCACACGGACCATTGCGCTGCCGAGTGCCGTCCCCAGCACATATCCAAGTGAGAAGAAGGTACGCAGGGCGGTGATACCCGTGGTCTGATCGGCGTGGCTCCAGTCCGCGACCACGCCTGCTTTCGCGACGGCGAATAACTGCGGAAACAGCACACTCAGCGCGACCACCAGACCACCGGCGATAAACGCATCGATTGCCTGCTGCGCGGTGGCGAGTCCGAAATAGCCGACCGCCGCGGTCAGACCACCTGCTGCTACCAGCTTGTAACGGCTGATCGCGCCGTCGGAGAGATAACCAGTGGCGAGTGTCACCACGATGCCCAACAGCGTCGTGATCAGAAAGTAGAGGGTGACTTCATTTTTATCGAGGCCCACCTGTGTCGCCAGCAGGATCGGGACCAGCGGCATGGCTGCCGCCAGCAGAATGCCTTCCGCAAAAATCCAGAATGCACACGACAGACCAAATCTGACGCGGAAAACGCGCCACCAGACAGAGAGATTCATAGTCAGTTTTTCCTGTTTGGAAAGACGAACAGCTTCCAGCTTCGGGGAACAGATGAACGAATGAACAAATGAACGGATAGGCGGATACGCCGTCGATCAGGGTATGTCAGTCAGGTTGTCTGCACATTTGAAAGAGGTTATCACCTGGTTTCAGGTGCAGTCACTGCTGACAGGGGCAGATGTTTCTGGGCTACAGGGCGGGGACATGTGCATACCTGGGGTCACAGCGACAACGTTTACGCTTTCTATCATTGTAGAGCGATCCCTGCCTCTGTCAATCATCGCGCCCGAATGGTCTTAAGGTGATGCTGCGGCTGGCGGGATCACATACAGATTGAACCATGTCGGCGCGATTCTCGGTTCAGTAGAGACAACCGGCCCTTGCATCTGCGGAAAGACAGCGCGTAACTGCGTGTCGATCAGTTCACCGCCGGGGAGTTGGACGAAAAAGGCGAGCGGTCGGGTGCGCGGCATCTGCGCCAGCATCTCGACTGAGATCTCTTCCGCTGCATGAGTGAACAGGGTCTGCCCACCGCCGCCCATAAAGGCGAAGACACGGCCAAGATAGGTTTCCTCGAAGCGCGGCTGGCTGATGACATGAATTTCGGCATCAGATGGGATGGTACGTGCATCGAAGATGATCTGCTGCCACGGCTGCAAGGTGTAAAGCTGACGTTTGAACTCCGGCAGATGCGTCCCGAAGTAATACACCGCCATGCTGATGCTCAGGGCCAGTGCCAGCACGACCGCCGCCACCGACCAGCGGGCCGCGATCCGCTGTGCCGTGACACTCAGACGATCCAGCGGGACGCCCACCACCGCCGCCGGTGCGACCAGTGCGCGGCTGATCTGCACGATGCCGAGCGCGATCAGGATCGACAGTGCTGGCATGAAAACGGTGATACGCGGCGACATGATCTCGGCCAGCAGCACGATGATCCCCCCAAGCGGCAGGAAGGTCCACAGCAGCACCAGCATCCCGCCGGGACGACGCCAGCGCCACACGGCATAGGCCAG
>JAEZAF010000289.1 GCA_023430545.1 Chloroflexota bacterium | reverse complement strand
CGGAGGTCGTTCAGCAGGCGGAAGATCGGGACCATGCTGGCCGTCCCGGTCACGACGGACGAAAACAGGATCAGGATGTACGTCCAGATCTGACGACCGGGCAGATTGCTGCGCGAAAGCCCGTAAGCGGCCAGCGCTGCTGACAGGGTGGTCGCCAGCATCACGCCGACACCGATAATTGGGCTGTTCTGAAGCAGTCCGCGCATCGCCAGATCGTTCGACAGCACTTCACGGAAGTTTTCAAGCGAGAACTGCTCCGGGATCACGACGGACAGCGTGGCCCGTTCATTGAACGGCGCGAAGATGAACCAGAGCAGCGGCAGGACAAAGAACAGTCCCGCAATCGTGCTGATGATGATCAGCACCAGATTGGTTGGTAAGGATTGACGCCAGCGTGAGTTGCGCATTGATGCAGGGGTCATACGGCAGCCCGCCTTCTGGAGATAATCAGGTAAATCCCGGCGATCAGCAGGTTGATGACCATCACGACCATCGCGATCGCGCTTCCCTTGCCGAATTCAAAGAATTTCAGGCCGGTGTTATAGATGTAGATCGAGAGGACTTCGGTTTTTCCAGTCGGGCCGCCGCGTGTCAGCAGGAAGGGCGTAAAGGTGTTGAACGTCCACAGCGTGATCAGCAGCAGGTCGGTGACGATATATCGGCTGAGCAGGGGCAGCAGAATATCACGGAATTTCTGCCAGCCGCTTGCGCCGATGACATTGGCGGTTTCAAGGTATGACGGCGGGATCGACGCCAGCGCCGACGAGAACAACAGCATCGAAAAGGCGGTCCCGCGCCACGTGTTAAAAACGATGATGCTCAGCATCGGGTAATCGAACAGCCAGTCGATCCCCTCAAATCCGAGGCTGCGCAGCATCATGTTGACCGTGCCGTCCGGGTCCAGAAAAGCGAACCATGCGAACGCCACCACAACATCCGGGATGATCCACGCGGCGATGGCGAATGTAAAGACCAGTTCCCGCAGTAATCCGCGCCGGTTGTTAAAGATCGTCGCCAGCAGCAGCCCTAATCCGGCCTGCCCGATCAGCGCTGAGCCGATCACGAACTGCGCGGTCAGCATCAGGCTGTAGCCCATCTCGCCGCGCCGCATCCAGCGGGAAAAGTCGAAAAGATCGGTGTAATTATCAAGCCCGACGAACTGCGGGTTGAGTGCCCTCGCGCCTACCAGCGTCAGATTGGTGAAGCTCATCTGGAAAATTGAAAAAAAAGGATAGATCAAAAAGACCAGTACAAAACAGACCGCTGGCAGGATAAACAGGAATGCCATTGGCCTGGAAAGCAGACTCCGCTGCTGCATGGATCACACTTTCTGTAAATATGGCCGGTGAGATGCCGACCTGTACTCAAACGAATAGACAATATCCTCACCCCCAGCCCTCTCCGTGCGGAGAGGGGATTGAGGGGTGAGGTTTGGTATTACTCACCGATAGCTATGTATCGAGCTGTTTACTCGGTCGCTTCGGCGACTTCAAGGCGCAGGACGTTTTCCTCACCGACGATCTCGGTGACGGCTTCGTCGTAGGCGGCCATCGCTTCTTCCGGTGTCATTTCACCGGAGACCACGCGCTCGGTCATGAGCTGTGCTTCTGCCGACACCTGATTGTATTCCGGCAGGTACGGGCGGATGACGGTCAGCGGCAGTGCTTCTTCCACGATGCGGCTCATGGTTTCATCACCGGTCACCGGCACGTCCAGACGGGCGCGGATACGCGGCTGACGGGTCTGGAGTTCGTCCAGTGCTTCCTTGCTGAACATGTAGGTCAGCAGTTCCCATGCCTCCTGCGGATGTTCGGTGTTGGGGTTAATCACCAGGCCGGTACCGCCGGAGATGGTGACGAAGTCCTGACCGTTGTTACCGGCACCGGGTTCGATGGCGGGCATCAGCGCGAAGTCCACGACTTCATCGCGGTTTTCCAGCGGATAGTTGCCGCCTTCAGGTGCAATCGGGCCGCGCCACAGGAAGTCACCTTCCACCAGCATCGCGACTTCGCCGTTGCTGAAGGCTTCGAAGGATTCTTCGCGGCCATTGGCGGTGAGCTGATAACGGGCGTTGCCGAGTTCTTCTTCGATATAGATGGTGTTATACAGATTCAGCGTGTTCAGAATGGCCGGGCTGCTGACGATCCACTTACCTTCTTCGAAGTCATAGATGTGGTGACCCGCGCCGAGCAGGACCATCAGGTAGCCCTGCATGGTGGTCGCTTCGCCCATGGCGGTACCGGCGTTGATCTGGATCGGGGTTACATCCGGCAGCGCTTCCTTGATGGTACGGGCGGCTTCCAGCATTTCTTCCCAGCTTGTCGGCTGCCAGTCGGCGGGCAGACCGGCCTGTTCGAACAGGTCCTTGCGGTACCAGATCACACGGGCGTCGGTCCCACGGGCGATACCGTACAGATCACCGTTGTAGCCCAGAATGGTCTGAAGTGATTCGGGGGTCTGGCTCCAGCCTTCCCATTCGAGGACTTCTTCACCGACCAGTTCGGTCAGCGGGGTGAGCAGGCCGCCTTCAACGAATTCCGGCAGCCAGAAGCCGTCAAATGCGAAGATGTCGGTGCCTGCGCCGACGCCGAGGTCCAGCACGAGCTGCTGGCGCTGGTCTTCACCGGTGCCGGTGAATTCGACCGTTTCGACGTTGACGTTTTTGCCGGCTTCTTCCATCCTGGCTTCGAAGTTGGGGATCACGAATTCGTTGATCCAGTCAAATTCTGCGCCGCTGGAGATCCCGCCGAGGGTCAGTGTAATTTCTTCATCCTGCGCCATCGCGACCGAGCTGATGATGATCACGAGCAGCAGGCTCATAAGTGTGTATAGGGTCTGACGTTTAAACATCTGTCACTCCTGAAAGGTTCATGCCTTGAGTATTACGGTCACTGGGCGATTGTGCCGTTCATCTTGCATCGGCCTGACATTCACTCTTAACAATCGCTATAAGTTTATTTCGGTGGCGCGGTCGATCCGCGTTCGATCAGGTGGGTGGGAATCAGGGTCAGAATACTCTCATACTGCTCTCCTTCGATCATCGTAATCAGACGCCGTGCAGCTTCTGCGCCAATCGAGGCAGCATTCTGCGCGACGGTGGTAAGCGGCGGTGTTTGGTACTGCGCAATGTCAAGGTCGTCAAATCCGACAAGGGAGATATCATCCGGGTTGCGCAGCCCCGCGGAGGTAATGGCACGCTGTACTTTGATCGCGATCCAGTCATTGACGGCGAAAATCGCAGTCGGGCGCTCTTGGTCACTGGAACGCAGCAGGTTGATCAGGGCTTCGAACTCTGAGTCGTTGCGCTGAAGATAGGCTTCATACGAACTCATCTCACGGTTGGTTTTCAGCAGAAACGGCGGCAGGGCGGTCAGGCCAGCACTGGTCATCGTATCGTGATAGGCACGGTAGCGTTCCGCCACCGGATAGAGATTGAGGTGCGGACGTGCGACGAACAGGATGCGTTTGTGTCCCAGCCCGATCAGATGCTGAATGGCCTGCACGCCGCCTTCATAATTGTTGCTGGTGACACACGGCAGCGAGACACCATTCACGGGACGATCCATGAGCACAATCGGGAAGCGGATGCCCTTTGCAATATCCAGCCCATGCTGAACACTATCGGTGGATGGGACCATGATGCAGCCGGAAGCATTTGCCTGTGCGAGGTCCTGAAGCAGACGCTGTTCCTCGTTCGGATTGCGGTCGGTGCTGGCGAACTGCACCCGCATTCCGCTGCGGCGCAGCACCTGTTCAGCCCCGTTGAGCATCTGGACGGCGAACGTACCGCGATATTCCGGGATCAGAAAGCCGACGATATTGGAACTGGGCAGCGCAGGCGGCTCCGCGACGAAGGTCCCTTTACCGGTGATGCGATAGATCAGGCCTTCTTCCTGTGCGGCCTGCCATGCGCGCTGGATTGTCGCCCGACTGATGTCTAGTGCTGCGACCAATTCCCATTCCCCCGGTAGACGATCATGCGGCTTCAATGAGCCTGATTTGATGCGATGCCGTAATTCATCCAGCAGTTGCAGATGAAGCGGCAGAGAACTTTCCTTAACGAGAATAATATCGAGCATGAATCAACCTGTCCGTACAAGTGCAGACTATAGCACAAATTAGATTAAGCAACAAAAATCAGGAATTTAAGAATGATTTAAATGTTCAGGGTATTCTGGTATGAATCTTGGCGAAGCCTGTCCGTACAGGTTATCGCTGATGGACGTAAAGCCTGTGATCAACTGGATCTGCTCTATATCACAACACGCGTTACAATCAGCGCATTACCCTTAAAGATGAAAACTTTAACAATTGAAAGGGATTAAAACATGCAGCGTTATTCAATAAAACAGGTTCGAGGGGTGCTGTTAGCACTGCTGCTCCTGTGTATGCCCTTTGTTGTCAGTGCGCAGTCTGATGACCCAACGGAAGAACCGGCATCAGAGACTGCGCTTTATCTCGATGCCGGTGCGCCCGTGGAAGATCGCGTTGAGGATCTGCTGTCACAGATGACCCTTGAGGAAAAAATCGGCCAGATGACTCTGATCGAAAAGAACAGCCTTCAGCCCGGTGATGTGACCGAATACATGCTCGGCGGCGTCCTCAGCGGCGGTGGTGGCTATCCCCGCCCAAATACGGCGGAAGCATGGGCTGAGATGGTGGACAGCTTCCAGCAGGAAGCGCTGGAAACCCGGCTGGCGATCCCGCTGATTTATGGGGTCGATGCCGTCCACGGGCATAACAATGTAAAGGATGCCGTGATCTTCCCGCATAACATCGGCCTCGGCGCGACCGGCAATCCCGATCTGGTGGAAGCGATTGGCCGCGCGACGGCGGAAGCGATGATCGCGACCGGCATCTACTGGAATTACGCGCCGGTGGTGGCGATCCCACAGGATTACCGCTGGGGCCGCACCTATGAAGCCTACAGCGATAATATGGAACTGGTGATCGAACTCGCGAATGCGTTCATCCTCGGATCACAGGGGGAAACGCTCGGCGGTGAAAACAGCGTGTTGACGACTCCCAAGCACTACCTCGGAGACGGTGCCACGGTCTTCGGCACCTCGACCACCAATAATTACCTGCTCGATCAGGGTGTCGCGGAAGCAGATGAGACATTGCTGCGCGAGGTCTACCTGCCACCGTATATCAAGGCGATCGAAAACGGTGCACTGAGCATCATGACCTCATTCTCCAGTTGGGGCGATCTCAAGATGCACGCGCATGACGAACTGGTCAACGGCATCCTGAAGGGCGAACTGGGATTCGAAGGCTTTATCGTCTCCGACTGGGCAGGGATCGATCAGGTATCATCGGATTACTATGAAGCCGTGGTGACCTCGATTAACGCCGGTGTGGATATGAATATGGTGCCATATGACGGCCCGCGCTTCATCGACACGATGCTGGATGCGGTCGAGGCCGGGGATATCTCCGAAGAGCGCATCGACGATGCCGTGCGCCGCATTCTGCGCACCAAGTTCATCATGGGCCTGTTTGAGCGTCCGTTCTCGAACCCGGAACTGCTGCCGCTGGTCGACTCTGAGGAACACCGCGAAATCGCACGTCAGGCAGTCCGCGAATCGCTGGTGCTGCTGAAGAATAATGACCAGACGCTGCCGATTGCCAGGGATACCGCGACGATCTTTGTCGCAGGGACCGGCGCGGATGACATCGGGATGCAGACTGGCGGCTGGACGATCGAATGGCAGGGGGCGCTCGGCAATATCACCTCTGGCACGACGATTCTGGAAGCCATCGAGCAGACTGTGGCTGACCCGGAAAATGTCCATTACGACCGCTTCGGCAACTTCCGCAACCTGAATGATGAAGCCGGCAACCCCCTGCGTGCCGATGTGGCGATTGTCGTCGTCGGTGAGATCCCGTATGCCGAGGGCATCGGCGACCGTCGTGATCTACAGCTTTCTAACGGTGACCGTGATCTGATCACCCGTGTCCGTGAGCGTGCTGACCGGGTGGTAGTCATTCTGCTGTCGGGCCGTCCGATGACCATCACCGAACAGCTTGGCCAGTCGGATGCATTTGTCGCAGCGTGGCTTCCGGGTACTGAGGGGCAGGGTGTAGCGGATGTCCTCTTCGGGGATTATGACTTCACCGGAAAGCTGTCCTTTCGCTGGCAGCTCACCGACGAGCAGCTTCCTATCGTCTACGGTGAGATCGGCACTGGCTGTGACGCACCGCTGTTCCCGTTCGGCTACGGCCTGACATTTGAAACCAGTGATGAGCAGATCAATCCGCCGGTGAATTGTGAATAAATTCACAACCTAGTCCTGAGAAACGATTAACAATCAACCATCAGCGCCGGGGTGACTCACTCCGGCGCTTTTGGCTGCTTTGATCTGCGCAGCGGCTGGTGCGGCTCAAAACTGAAGCGCGGATGTTTAGGGGTGTCGATGCGCTGGGTGCTGTAGATGCCGCGATGCCCCGATGCCAGATACGCCATGCCGCATCCGATCACCAGATAGATCAGGCCGCCGCTGCCGAAAAGCTCCAGCCCCATCACGGCACAGGCCAGCGGTGTGTTACTGGCCCCGGCGAACACCGCTACAAAGCCGATGGATGCCATCACCGCCGGGTCGACTCCCAGTACCATTCCCAGTGTGTAACCGAGCGTTGAGCCGATCACGAACAGCGGCGTGACCTCTCCACCCAGAAAGCCGCTGCCGAGCGTGACTGCCGTGAAGAGGATCTTCAGCAGGAAGGCGAAAGGGACGACGCCTTCCCCACTGACACTGTTCTGAATCAGCGGCAGGCTCAAACCCAGATAATCCTGAGTGCCGAGCAGCAGCGTTAACCCAATCACCACCAGTCCGCCGACGACCGGATGCAGCGGTGGCTGTGGGATATGTGCCAGCGCCGCCTTGATGGTGTGCGTCAGCTCGATAAACAGCAGACTCGCCAGCCCGAACAGCAGTCCGGCAGCGGCGATCTTGATCACCAGCAGCGGATCGAGTGCCAGTGTGGGCATGGCTGGGTAGTGACTGTGCGCGGCACCAATGGCGCGGGTCGTCAGATCCCCGACAATCGACGCTGCCAGACAGGGGATCAATCCTTCATAGCGGATGCGCCCGACATTCTGGACTTCCATGCCGAAGATGAAGCCCGCCGCCGGTGTCCCGAAGACCGAGCCGAAGCCGCCGCTGATCCCGGCCATGATCAGCAGGCGCCGGTCCTGCGGGGTAAGACGTATATCGATAAACGGCAGACGGCGCAGGCTGTCTGCAAGGCTGGCCCCCATCTGAATGGCCGTGCCCTCACGTCCAGCCGATCCGCCAAACAGATGCGTGACAATCGTACCTATCAGCACCAGCGGAGCCATCCTCAGAGGGATGACTGCCGCATTGGAGTGGATCTCCTCAATGACGAGGTTTGTCCCCTGCGCGGCGGCACCTGCATAGCGTTGATAAATCCAGCCGACGACCAGACCGGCCCCCGGCAGCATCAGTAGTAGCGGCGGGTACATCAGTCGCGTGCTGGTGGCCCAGTTGAGTGAAATCAGAAAGATGACGGACGCGATGCCGGCCAGAATGCCGACCATACTGCCCAGCACCGTCCAGCGGGCAATCTCGCGCAGCGTGAGCAGGAAATCCCCGCGGTAAGGCGGTGTCGATTCAGAATCCGCCATAGACGCGGTAGATTTCAGCGATCTGCGCTTCGTTGAGGCTGACAGGCGTCCCGATTTGCAGCGCCTGGTGATAGGCTTTCATCCCCATTTCAGCGTCGAAGGCCAGATCGAGCGCTTTTGTCAGGGAGGTGGTGGCGGCGACCAGCCCGTGATTACGCAGCAGTACCACCCGCAGCTCCGGACGCTGGCGCAGCAGATCGACAATCAACTCGCCGCCAACGGCTGTCCCCGGACAGGCCCACGGCGCGACCGGAATCGGCGCACCGCACACCAGCAGTTCGAGGTTCAGCGGCGGGATTGGCTCTCCTATACAGGCGAAGCTGATGGCATACGAGGAATGGGTATGGCAGATGCCCTGAATCTCTGGCAGCAGGCGGTAAATGGTGGTGTGCATCGGTGTCTCGGAAGACGGCTTGCGCGGCGCGTCTACCAGATTGGCTTCGACATCGACAATGACGATATCTTCGGGGCGCATCTCTTCGTACTTCAGGCCGCCGGGTGTGATGGCGACATGGCCGTCATCGGTGCGGGCGCTGAAGTTCCCGGCACTCAGGTAAATCAGGCCTTCGGATTTGGCTTTCAGGGCGGTTTCGTAAACCAGTTCGCGTGTGGATTGATACTTCATGACGATTTCTTCTCGCTTTTATAATGGCGCAGTTGCAGATTTGCAGACGAACAGAAAGGCCGCAGTTTGCCTTTCAAGGCCACAGTTGGCCGTTGTCCTATTATCGTGCCAACTGCGTCGCAGAGGGTCATGCTTTACGGGTTACGGTTGACCCTGTTTCATGTGCTTACAGTGCTTCGGGAAGCGGCTGCGGCTTGATCACACGCTGGATGTAGACGGCTGTCAGCAGCATCAGGATCGACAGCACCATGATCAGCTCCATGCCGCCGCTGCGACCGCCGCCGATCTGTCCCTGAAGCCACGGCAGCACAATTGCCCCGACATTGCCGAGCCCGATCAAAATGCCAGAGGCCGTCCCATGCGCGGTGGGATACGCCTTGCGGACGATTCCGAGCGTGGTCGGGAAGACTGGCCCGCATCCGAACCCGACGATGAAGGCCGCCACCGTCGAGATCCCGACATCGGCCTGAAAGGTCAGCAGCAGTGCGACACCGAACGCGATCAGGGTGATCGTTAACGGTAGCAGGGTTTCATCGGCCATGCGCCGCAGGATGATGCTGCCTGCAATGCGCCCGAACATCTGCCCGGTCCAGAAGACAGAGGTCGCCAGCGCTGCGGCTTCCACCGGCGCCAGTGCGACCGTTGAAACCTGCGTGAAAATCCATGTGCCGAAGCCGACTTCACTGCCGATATACGAGAAAAACAGCAGAATGAACGGGATCAGCCCCAGATAATTGACGGATGCCGCCGTTTTCTGATCTTCAGACTGCTTACGCTGCGGCAGGTTGATGGTCAGGAAGGGGAAGGTCAAAAACAGCATCAGCACCCCGGCGATCAGGTAGGCGAGGCTGAAGTTCTCCTGACGCAGGGCAAAGGTCACGATCTGGGGGCTTGCCATCGCCCCCAGACTGTAAAAGACATTGAGTGCATTGAGGGCAGAGGCTCCGCGTGCGGCATACAGCTTGGCGATCACATAATTCGGTCCGGCCAGCATCCCACCGAAGCCGATGCCCAGCAGCAGCGCCCCGGTCAGACCCAGCGGCAGGCTGGGCGCGTAACCCAGCAGAATCACACCACCGCCGAAGATCAGCGTGGCACTGCACAGTACCCAGCGTGGATCACGGCGATCCATCAGCCAGCCGAAGCCCAGTACAGCAAGAGTTGACCCGATGGCTTGCAGCGCGGTGAAAATCCCGGCGTCTTCCAGCGCGATGCCATACTGTGTGCTGAGGTTGGAGAGGGTTGATCCGAGCAGATTAACGCCGATACCTGTCACGGCAAAGGCGACAAAACAGATCGCAGTCCAGAGATGGACAGGTTGCAAACGATCCACAAACATACGCTGCATGAAAAGAGTTCCGTTCGTTTTGAATAGATGTGTTGAATCAGAAACCGGCGTCTGTCGGTTGTACCGATAAACAGACGCCGGAAGTCAGGTGATCGTACTGCTGGATTTCAGAAAAGGCCAGCGTGGATGGTCTTATGCGGGATCATCTTCATCCTGATCGCGCAGGTCAGTTTCTTCCGGAGTTTCTGTGCCAGCATCTATGCCAGAACCAGCACCGTCGTGGGTTGTCCCCCCGTTCATGCTGAAGCCTTTGGTCTCAATCGGATCAGGCCGGACGGTGCGCGGCGTACTGGACGGGTTCGACTGAGTTAGCGCAGCACCGGATGCAAGGCTTTCAGGGCGGCGGGTGACTTCGCGCAGTTTGTCGATCTGATACGAAGACTGCTCCAGCGCCGTGGACAGCCGTTCGACCGTACTGTAACGCTGTTCCAGCGCTCGCTCGGTCGGGGCGAAGAGCTGTGCGCCCAGCACCAGCCAGCGCAGCAGATCGCGGAAGCCTTCGCGGTTGAACCAGACGGTCCCCTGAAAGGCGTTGATATTCAGGAACTGCTGCGTGTCCGGTTCCTGAAGGATCATCTCCAGCAGCCGGTCAGCGCGTTCCTGATCGTCCGCCGCAAACATCTCCGGCAGGCTGATCGCCAGTTTGACGGCGGCGACGGTCTGCGCACTCTTGTGATCATCCGCCCCCAGATTGCGCAGCATGGTCTCGATGACGCGGCTCAGAAGCCATTCGTCGATCCAGCTTCGCACCTGCATCGGCGTGCCAATCGCGCTCAGATACAGCAGGCTGAGCATTCCACCCCAGAAGGCTGGATCGGCTTCAACGCGGTCAAACAGCGTCCGGATTGATGCCGGAGTGCTGGTAAATGGCAGATGCATCAGCGCTTCCGTCAGTTCCCTTGAGGACTGCGCCGCCGCAAGCCGATGATCCGGGACAACGTCGGCAGGGTCAGTATCATCAGAGGACGTCCGACTCTGTGCTGCATCTTTCACGATCCCGGCGTCTGCGTCATCGTGGTCTTCATCATCCAGATCGAGGAAGACGGGCGCTTCAGTTCCGCCGGTGAAATCGTCCACAGCATCCATCAGGGCGTACATCTTCTGCTCAATATCTTCGAGCAGGGCGATATGTTCGACTTCGGCGGTCGGATCAGCCTTTTGTGTGCGCAGGCCGCGACGTGCATCCATAAAGCGCTGGACCATCTGCTCGTTGATCAGGGACCAGAACGGCGCACGCACCGGCTCGACCATCATCTCCAGCAGGGCGTTATCGATACTGGGGACACCACGTCCGGCAAGGTTGGCCGCAAGCTGCTGATACTGCCCGTGCGCGTTATCCTGCACAATGCGGAAATCGAGCAGCGCCATGTACTGATAGCCGCTGAGCTGCGTATACAGCCCGTGTTCGTGGATCTCGCGGCTGGGGCGGATATATTCCATGCCGGTGCGGTGATCGCGGAAGATCAGGTACTGGTCAGCCTCTGGCGACAGCCCCAGCCCCTCGGCCAGTGTCTTCTGAACCATGATGCGTGTGTCGCCCTCCGCTTTGGCGGAATAGGCAGTGGAGTGATGGATTGTTCCGGCGGTTGCATGGAAGCTGTTGTTGAACAGCAGGACCGTGCTCTCATTCCCGACACGGTTCGAGTAGGCATAGACGTTTTCGTCGATCCCATGCTCGGACTGATAATCGTAGAACAGGAAGTTCTCGACTCCAGCGAACAGGTTTCGCTGCTTCATGAGCGGGAAGAGTTCGCGCTCATGCCGCTGGATCAGATACTGGTCGGCGGTTTCGTCCCAGTAGGCGCGGTAATACTCCATGCCGTATTTCTCGGCAAACCCCTCGACCTGACCATGACCGAACATCGGCAGACCGGGCATCGTCAGCAGTACCATGCAGATGCCGAAGTACTTGTCGCCTTTGCCGAACTGCTCGACAGCGGTCTTCTCGTCCGGGTTGTTCATGAAGTTGACGTAGCGCTTCAGGATTTCCGGGTCGAATTCCAGCGTATTCTTGACGAGCTGGCGATATTTGGCGTTTTCCTCGTCGCGCATCATGTTCATGAAGGCGCTGTTGTAGACGCGATGCATGCCGAGGGTGCGAACGAAATAGCTTTCCAGCAGCCAGAAGGCTTCGGCCAGCAGCAGCGTATCCGGCGCTTCAATGGCGGCGCGGTCGATCACCTCACGCCAGAACTCTTCCGGCATCAGCCGCTCGAAGTCCGGGCGGGTCATGCCGTGCGCCGAACGGGACGCAATCGCGCCGCCCGTCCCCGGTTCCGGGAACCACAGGCGCTGGATGTGCTTCTTCACCAGTGTCATCGCGGCGTCAAAGCGGATGATTGGGAAGCGCTTGGCGATGTCCAGAATGACCTGAATCATCGCCTCACGGACTTCCGGCAGCAGGTAGTTCAACTGCGCGGTATCGTTCCACGGCATCGAGGTGCCGTCGTTACCATGATAGATGTAAGTGGTCTCGCCGGTGTAAAAGTTCACCCGCTTAAAGACCACCGCCGCGTCGGTGCGGTCGTAATAGTGATCTTCGAGATAGATGCCAACCGCCGGATTCCATGACAGATTGGTTCCGTTGAAGGTGTAATTGGGGTAGGGGGAATAATCCAGCGACAGGAACCAGTTCGGATGTTCCATCACCCAGTCGCTGTCAATCCCCATGTGATTCGGCACCATGTCACTGGCGAGGCGGATGCCGCGCTGCCATGCGCGTTCCTGTAACTTACGGCAGGCTTCATCCCCGCCGAGGCGCTCGGCGATGTTGTAATTCTTCAGTGAATAGGCCGAGGCGACCGCATCCGGGTTGCCGGTGATCTGCTTGATGGTGCGGGATGCTTCGCTGCGTTCCCACAGGCCGATCAGCCACAGGCCGGTAAATCCCCACCGGGCGAGCTGGTCGAGTTCTTCATCCGGCACCTGATCCAGCGTGGTGATCTCGCGCTGATACTTTTTCGAAAGCTGATCCAGCCAGACGTAGGCATTCTTCGCGATCAGCACCAGATTCGGCATCCATGCCCGATCCTGCGTGAAGTTCTCGATTTCGAGGTCGTACATCGCCGGATCATAATATGGGACGACGCTCTCGCCTGCGCCTTTCCACTGATCGCCGCCGCCCGCGCCGAATCCAGGGCCAACCAGCAGCGGGCGTGAGTCTTCCTTCAGCACGTCAATGGTCGTCAGCAAGCGATAGATGTAACTGCCGAGCGTGCTGCTCCATTCCTCCATGAGCACCTTCAACTGGCCTTCCAGCGAATACGGAGAACGGCGGATCGGCTCCATCAGGATGTCGAGGATGCTGATGCCTGCCGGGAAGTGAGTATCGCCGGGGTCATTCTTCGCGACCTGCACGAAGAACTGGGTCAGGCCCATCGTGATGCGATTGTAGGCGGTCTGCTTCTCCAGCGGTTCATCGCTGAACAGTTCGGAAAATGGCTCGAACGCCGGGTTGACATTGGACATCCACAGCATCATCAGCTCTTCGAGTGAGACTTCGCGGTTGGGGCGTCCGTCAAAGGTGCTGAGCAGGTAGGACTGCGGATCGAGTGTGCGCTGGTAAACCGGCTGCGGCTGGAATTCCTGCACAAAGCGCAGCAGGGTTTTCTCTGCTTCTTCGTTGCCAACCTGTTCGCGCAGATGTCCCAGTGCCTGATCGAGCAGGTGAGGGCGTGTCGCCAGATAAAGCTGGAAGATGTAATGCGTAATTCCCTGAATCAGCGAGACCGCATTGATCTGGCTGGCCTGCACGATCTCATTTGGAAAGTTGGAGATGTCGCGTTTCTGATTGATCTTATTGGCGAAGCTGCGTGCCACCTGAAAGTTCGGGATCAGGGCCTGTCCGCGATACGCAAAGTGGTCATCATCGAACTGGTAGGTATCGCGAGCCTGTCGCGAGATATGAAATCCAAGCAGCTTCTCGTCCACTGTTCTATCCCGTAAATGATTGTAAAAGTCTCTGGGTGATTCTGTTGTCGTCGGGGATTATAACGCGTGGGATGGGTAATGGTTAACATTTTGTATTTAAAGCTCGATAAGTGTCTGAAAAGCGTTCAGATTGAGTAGACAGCGGGTTTGTGGAGAAAGGTATACATGGGACAGTCAGGCATTGTCCCCACCTTCCAGATAGGGACAACGCCTGCTGATCCACTTTCAGATGGGTGCTACATCATCAGATAGGGGGTAGTGAAGCCGGTTTTTGCGCCGCCAGCCGCTATCTTTTCAATCACACAGTCGCAGTCCACAGAGGGCAGGGATGCAGCCTGTATCTGCTGTGACCGGTGCAGCCGAAGCGGTGCGCTCAGGGTCTGATGGATCGGGTGCATGGCCGGGAGTCCGCGCAGAGCCTGGCACATGGCCGGCATCTGCTGACGGGCTGCCTGACCTGCAGAAAGTGCGGTCGCGGCCAGCATAGCGGCGTCCAGTCCCAGACGGGTATAGGCCTTCTGCCAGATGCTGTCGTGCTGTGCGTCCGGCTCGAAGGCGGTCACCACTGCCCCTTCTGCATTCGGAATGGCACTGAGAGAGGTCCGCAGCAGCGGGATACCGAGGGATGCCGCCAGTGCCGTCAGTTCTGTTTCAGCGTTGGACGTCTGGCTGTGCATCCGGAAGATGAAGTCAGGCCGTGTGACTTGCAGGATCTCACGCAGGGTGGAGAGTTCCTGCGCCGCATCGGTCTTTAACTGGATGTGCGTCCGGCTGATCTCGCCGCCTGCATCCTCGACTCCCATCTGGAAGGCGTACAGGGCATCGAAGCCGCTGTCGTACAGGCTGCTGCTGATGACGCCGCGCTGCCCGTAAGTCTCGACTGCCCAGCGGCCAAGCGCGTGATTCGACTCCCACAGATGCAGGCTGGCATGGAAGATATTCGGAAGTCGATCTTCAGCGCGGATTATATTCTCACCGGCGCTGGCGACGATCAGTACGGCATCGCTAGAGGCAAACAGATCGCGTGCATCTGATGAGATCGTTGGGTTCATCAGTGTGACGATGACCTTCACCCTGTCGTTTTCAATCAGACGCCGTGCTGCCTGTGTGACATCGCTCCAGTAGGGGCGCACGGCAGTGGTCAGCAGTTCAACGCCTGGATACTGGCCTGCAAATGCCTGCACGAAAGCGTTATAGGCCGCTTCACCGGGGCCGCTGCGTGGGATTAATACGGCGATTTTTCCGCTCAGGGCGGATGCAGCCTGATTTACGGCATTATCGAGAAGATGTAAGGGTGTTCCTGCTGTGAAAAGCGCCCCCGCAGCGGCTGTACCCAGGCGCAGGAAATCCCGGCGCGAGTGCAGCGGTAGAGAGGCAGTCTGGGAGGTTGATTTTTTCACGAAAGCTCCAGTGCAACAGACTAAGTGATTGCAACATGCTTGCAACGTGCTTGCAATATGCTTGCATGTTGACAACCTGCTGGCCAAGTGTGGGCAGTTGATGAATTATGTTTCAGCGATCCGTATTACAAACGTTTTTTTCTTGTCAGAACCAGAGCACAGACCTTAGTTAAAAATGACTTCGTACTGTATCCCTTCAGCCTTCGGGGCCAGCGGGACCATAAACAGTTCGATCTCACCGTGTGCTGCGTTGAAGTCTGGCTCGGTAAACCGATAAACCCCCTGTGGCAGATATTCCCGGATACTGGACTGAAACAACAGGGAAAAACCCTGTCTGGCGTTCGGGATATCGGCCTTGTCATAAGGCGTTTCCCGCACTTCGATCAGTGCAACACTGAGTGACTCGCCCTGTCCGTAGTGGATCTCGAACGAGCGTCCGGTGTAGGCGCTGAAGTCGGCGGCGGTTAAACTATCGAGCGTCATTCTTTTCCTCTTTACTCGCGGTCCACGTCATGAACATGTAGATACCGCGCATTTCGACATCCTGGAAGCCGAACCGGGTGTAAAGCTGATAGGCCCGATTGAACTGCTCGACATGCAGCCCGATGAACTTCTGGCTGCGGGTGGCTTCGTCCATCAGATCGCGGATCAGCTTTGTGCCGATACCACGATTGCGGAATTCAGGCAGCAGCGCGATATCCATCAGGCGGATTTCTTCGATGCGGCGGTCAACATATATCCGCCCGATCCGCTCACCATCCAGCAGGATGAGGTCAAAATCCGCATTTGGATAATAAGCGCGATAGTGATGGTGCTGCGCCTCATGCTGGCTTTTCAGAAATGCGGCTTTCTGATCATCATTCCACGCGACCTGTGCCAGCTCCTCTTCACGGGAACTGGCATATACCTGAGCGAGGAACTCCTCATCTTCAGGTTGTGCGGTTTGCAGGCGGATCGCTGAATGCATCAGATCGGACATCGATTCTCTACCCCCGCGGCGGGAAAACCCCCTGCAGGGCGATGATAAAATACATCGTCAGATAGGGCTGAAGATTGTTATGCGGCAGGCTTCCGCCAGCAGGTGTCAACGTATAGGGTGACATCTCTACCTGATTGGTACTGTTATTATCGTAAAGCCTGCCTCCGACGGTCGCTGCCGGGACAAGGCCAGGCGCATCATTGTCCTCAGCTTCAAACGACGACGCCATTATGGTGTGGGAATGGAAAGGGATTTCGCTCTCCAGCAGGGTGACAGTTTCAGACCCGCCTGTCTGGCCCAGATCGTACAGGCTCCCCTGACCCTGTCCCGGCTGAAGAGGAACCCGCCCCTGAAGATCAGGCAAGGCGAAATTTGATTTGCCATTACCGCCATAGGTGGTTCCCAGCAGCGAAAACAGGGCAGTATTCTGGCTGAGGGGCAGGAGCTGACCGTCACACCATGCCCATCCCCTTGGTGCAAAGTTAAATGGGACAATACGAATTTCTGCTACAAATGGATCGGCCATGCTTGGACCTCACGTGGGTGATGGAAATATGCCAAAAAGCGAAATAATGAAGTTGACTGCCAGATAAGGCATCATATTTTCATGAGGCTGGCTGCCACCGACAGCAGATGGAAGGGGAGAAAGGGCTACCAGCCCAACCGGTGATCCAAAGCTGTCTACCGCCGGTGAACCTGCCAGCACCGCGCCTGTTGGAAGTTCCGTCGTGGCAGTCTGATTACTTGCCAGCATTGTATGGTTGTGTGCAGGGATCTGATTGACCGATAGTGTCACGGTTTCTACACCGCCTGTTTCAGCCAGGATAAAACTATTCCCCTGGTGGATGGGCGCACGCCCTCTCAGATCTGGCAGGGCAAAAGTGCTCTGTCCATCCCCACCGAAAGTGGTACCAATGAGCTGAAACAGGGTTTCATTTTCTGAAATCGGGAGTAACTGACCTTCACAGAACATCCAGCCTGCGGGTTGAAAATTGCCAGCGAACATCCGAATTTCGCCTACATACGGTTGTGCCATTCCAGCGACTCCTTTCTAAGTCGGACTCGGAAAGATGCCCTGCAGGGCAATGATAAAACTGAGCGTTAAAAATGGCATCATATTGAGATGTGCCTGAGAGCCGCCAGTGTTGGTCACACCCTGCGGGGACATCGCGACCAGTCCCTGCGCTGGCCCGTATAAAGGACGGCTTCCCCGTGCCAGATAGGAACCGGCAGCGGGCGCCTGCTGTGTGGCGGTATTCAGCGTCGCCGAGGGCATGTGAGTGTGCGTCGGCATTTCCTGCAGCGTCACAGTATGTGCCTGCTCACCACCGCGTTCGCCTAAGGTGTGGCCCGATCCAACATGCATGGGGACGCGGCCTCTTAAGTCTGGCAGGGCGAAGTTCACCCGTCCATCACCACCAAACGTGGTCCCCAGTAGAGAGAACAGAGCCTGATTCTGATTGATCGGCAGGAGCTGACCGTTACACAAAGCCCACCCTTTAGGTGCGAACACAAAGCTGGCAATTCTGATTTCTGATAAAAATGGTTCAGCCATATCATGTCTCCTTTCTTCAATAAAGCGGTTTCCCGTGATTGGGAGAAGCAGGGAAAGCTGAGCTTTCCCTGCTTCGTGAGAAAATTATGGCAGCTCGTCTGCCAGACAGTTCTGTGCTTCAAACTGCTCACCCCACGAGAAAGCATCCGTTGTTACCCCGGGCCCAAGCAGATTTACACTGGCGGTATACTGCCGTGTCTCTAAGTGGGTGGCGGGTGAGGGGGTCAGACCCTGAATCCTCATGGTCGACATGTTCGATTCCTGCGTGAGGATTCCAACGTTTCCAGTGGTGATGTTATTCCCGGTAACGACAGCGCATACCGTTGTCTCGTGCTGAGAACGAACCAGAATTCCAGATCCTGCTGGCCGAGGGGTGACGGTGTTGTTCAGCACCGCGACATCCAGCAGTGAGTTGGCGCCGCCAGTTCGGTTGTAAGCCGAGATCCCCGTCAGCGATGTGTTGGATACCGTGTTGTTCTGAATTTTGACGCGTGCGGTGTACACATCGGTTGTCGCGAAGGCGTCGATGCGGATGCCGATGCCGTTTCCGGTATCAGAGAAGGTGACATTATTATTGATGATCTTGCCTTCAATGAAACCGCCATTGTCCATCCCACCGATCATGATGGCGTGACTTTCGGAGTTGTTGACCGTATTACCGGAGATATTGAAGTACAGATCACTGTTCTGTGTCGAGACAAGCTCGATACCCGCCAGGCCATTTCTTGAGCTGCCAATGACAACAGGGATGGGCGTGAAGGTGCTGCCGCTGATATTCGCAGTGAGTATCGCGGGGCCGCCTTCCGCTGCACCATCGACGCCAACACCGCTGTATTCAAGGAACTGGACGTTCGAAACATTCAGGGTGATCTGCGCAGTGCCATCCGCATGGACGAAGATACCGTCCCCGCCGCAGTCTGCGTTGCCGCAGGTTCCATAACTGCCGCTCTGGTTATTTTGCAGCGTGCTGTTCGAGATGTTGAACGTCAGTGGGGCAGCGCCGCTGAAGTTTTCGACTGCGATCATGTGCATCGCCACGTTGCGGATCGTCGTGCCGGTGATTGTCACCGTCCCAACCAGATTTCCACCGCCGCCACCGCGATTGAACGCCAGCCCACTCTTGTCATTCCCATTGCCGATATTCTCGATCAGGCTGTCGGTAATGGTCAGACCATTGACGCCGGTGCCGTAGATGCCGTGATCGACAGCGTTATTGATATGCACCCGATTGAGCGTCAGATTACTGACGTTGTTGGCAATCACCGCCGCATTACAGTTCAGCAGCGTTGTCGGTTGGCACCCTCCATTGCCAGTGGTGCTGGCATTGGTGAAGCTCATGTGATTCAGTGTGACATTCGTGGCATTTTCGAGCTTGACGGCGCTTTCTGTCATGCTGCTGATCGTGCCGCCGCTGGTGAAGTCATTGGAACCACCGCTGATGTTGCCTGTGACCGTGAAGCTGCCGCTGGTTCGCTGGAGCAGGATACCGCGTGTGCTGCCGCTGGCGTTGACGCTGGCCAGTGTGATATTCAGCGGCTGTGTATTAACTGTATGGGAAATGTTGACCGCACCTGAAGCGATGCTGTCAATGAGGCCGCCTGAGATGGTGATCATGCCTGCTGAAGCCGGCGGAAAGACTGACACCAGGCCCGGTGCCCCGCTGGTATAAGCAGTATAAGTCGTGATGGTCAGGGGGCCGCTGTTACTGGTGAGACCTAGTGGTGCGGTGGTAAAGCGTGCTCCTGCTGTCCCTAGTGTCAGCGTGGTGATGTTCAGCGAGCCTGCGGAGCTGATGAAACGAGCACCCAAGGTGTTATTGGTGGCTGTGACCGTTCCTGCGATGGTATAGCTGCCACCAGTTCCAAGACCTGCGACATCGAGCGCGTAAACTCCACTGTAGTTTTGGGTGATATTCCCCGTAAATGTCCCCTTGACGGCACTGTTATTGATACTAAAGGCAACCCCTACTGGATTGGTGATGGTCCCGTTTCCAACGTTCACGGTCCCGCTGGAGTCGCTATGGATGCGGAAGCGTGCATTCCCGCCGTTGAGAGTGACGGTTGCCAGGTTATAGGTGCCGTCAGCGTTATCGAACAGGATACCGCTGCCGTTGGTCGCGCTGAGGTTGGGCAGGGTCACTTCACCCGCTGTGCCGTGATTGCGGACTTCCAGCAGGGCAGCGCCTGTAGTCGCTTGTGTCAGCGTTCCGGTGAAGGTGACATCCACATCTCCGCCGTTGATGACCATCAGATCACCGGTTGAGGTCATCACGCCGCTGCCGAAATTGACGGCACCGCCAGAGCCGACGATGTTTACGGCACTGGTTGCATTTGTGATGGTCGTGCTGTCAAATATGACGGCGATCTGACCACCACTATTGCTGATGTTCAGTGCGCCGCCTGTGCCGCTGAGCGCCATCCGTGCGACGGTCAGGACTCCAACATCAGTCCCCGTGATAGCAAAGTTCGCAACGGCTCTGTTACCGATATTGAAGTCGGTCAGGGTGTTATTGGCACCAACGGTGACACCCGCAGCCGTGCTGGTCAGTGTGGGACGTGCGCCAACGGCTGGCAGCGAGCGACTGTGTGCGGGCAGCCAGTTGACGAGTGTAGCAAGATCGAAGGCATTGCCTCTCACCTGCTGACCGTTCTTCAGCGTCAGTCCGGCTCCCGCATAGGTGCCTGTGCCTTCCATGATGTAGATGATGTCACCAAGGGTGGTATTCGCCTGATTCGCCATGTACGCCGCGATACTGTTAAACGGCTTATTGACCAGACCGTTTCCACCCGCCGGAGCAGTATTGTCGATGAACCACACCGCCTGCTGATCGAGCAGGACAAAGCTGATGGTCGCGCTCGAACTGCCACCGGTATTGGTCAGCGTGTACTGGAGGGTGTCGGTCTGATTCTCGGCACCGGGCGGCGGGTCATAGACAAAGCTGCCGTCTGCCTGAAGGGTGAGCTTTCCGCCCAGTGTGGTCGTGACTTCAGTGTTAAGCGCAGGCGCGGAGATCGCCCCGCCTTCAAGGGTGTCATTGACGAGAATGCCGCTGGCTGCAGGCACGTCGATCCCGAAATTCGGCGCGACATTATAACTGTCGTTGACCGCCAGTGGTGTCGGAATCGGTGTATTGGTCGGAGTCGGCGTATCCGTCGGTGTATTGCTTGGTGTATTGGTCGGCGTATCCGTCGGTGTATTCGTTGGTGTGTCGGACGGCGTATTCGTCGGTGTATTCGTCGGTGTATCGGAGGGTGTATTGGTCGGCGTATCCGTCGGCGTGTTGGTTGGCGTATCGGTTGCCGTACTGGTCGGTGTGTTGGTCGGTGTATCCGTCGGTGTATTGGTGGTTGTACTGGTCGGTGTGTCCGTCGGTGTGTTGGTGGTTGTACTGGTCGGCGTATCCGTCGCCGTATTGCTCGGCGTTGGCGAGGGGCCGTCGGTGGGAGTATGAGTTGGTGTATTCGACGGTGTCACGGTAGAGACTGGCGGTGGTGTATCTGTGCTGGTCCCCGGAACCACAACCGTCGCGGTCGGGAGAATGGTCCCCGGTACGAGTGCGCTGACATTATCCACCCACAGGCGGCCCTCTCCGCCGACAATGATCTTGACGACGAGCTTGTTCGCGGTACCGGTCAGCGGAAGGGTATTCTGAAGCTGCTGGTAGGGATAAGTTCCGAGGGGGATAGCGATGGTAGACTTGGACTTGGTTTTATCGGGGTAAACGGCCTTGACCATGATCTTTGAGCCACTGCCGATGTTCTTGCCTTGTGCCCACAAGCCGTAGTTCAGGGTCTCTCCGGCGCTTCCGAAGACGACATTGGTCTTCTGGACGATTGCCCGTTTGACATTCGTCACGCTGACCTTGAACTGAAAGGCACAGCTGCCCTCATGCGCGACGATCTTGTCTGGTTTGTTGGGTCGGTTGAGCTTGTTGCAGACCTGCTTGTCACTGTTGAGCAGATTGCGTGCTTTCCAGTTGGCTGCGGCCTGATCGGCGGTGCCGGGTAACTCGAACCCTCCGTTGAGGATCAGCTCTGGCGATGGCGCCGCATCGAGCGATAGCACCTCATCCTGTGCCGGGGCGTCACCCGGGGGCAGGGGCAGCGGGTCATCTGACTGAGCCTGTGCGATGGCTGCTATCAGCAGCGCTGCGGTCAGCATCAGACAGATGAGCAGGGATCGTTTGCTGAAATAACGTTGAAATGCAGAAGTCTTCATTGAAATAAATCGTCCTTTTAGGCTCTAGCGAAGTTCGAGGATGCTGCGCCGCGCAGAGGTTGGGGGCAGTCCCCGAAAGATCACCACACCGTATTTGCCTTCTGCATCCGGGCCGATGTTGATCTGGAACTCTCCGCTTGAAAGGGCATAGAGCGTTGATTTATTGACAGTGGCAATGCGTGTATTGACAGCGGGTGGGGTGTCGAGATATGGTTCGAACAGGGTGTATTCAAATTCGCCAAAGTACACACCACGCTCACCATCGACCGTATAAACATCGATCGCAGGTTTGCCTTGAGCGTCAGTCCCGGCGTACAGGACATTGATCAAATCACCCGCATTCAGGTTCAGGCGGCCATCACTGCTGACGACTTCACCATCACTGCTGATGATCTCGTAAGTCAGATTGGCGCAGTTGATACGCAGGATCGGTGACTGGACCGAGGGATCAGAGGCGAGGATGACGAGGACATCTGCATAGCCGGTACCCAGTCCGGGCAGGGCGACGCCGAACGTCAGGGAAGTAGACGCCGAAGCGCTGACGTGAAACAGGCTGACAGCGCCTGCTGTACTGAATCGAAGTTCCAGATCTGAGCCGGACATGTCGATCACGCTGCCGTTCCGGTCACGAACGCTGAGCACCAGTCGTCCTTCGACAACATCGCTGGTACATGCGCTGATCTCGACCAGATCGAAGCGAATGCTGTCCGGTGCCGCCTGTGCATTACCCTGACTGACAATAACAATGAAAAGTAATAATAAAGCAGCTATATCTGTAACGATCAAACGGCGGCATCGATGAAACATATTAATGGATACTCCGCAAACTGAGAGACAGGTGAGAGACCTTTTCATGGTATACGATCCTGAGAGAATTCGATACTTAAGAGAGGTTTGGATTGCGTAAATAATTCTTCGGTTTTGCCACAAAACTGTAACAGATCTCTCACTACGGCTACATCGAACAAACTTTCGCAATTATGGGGCAGATTGTGTAAGGTTATAGGGGCGGTCATCGTCCGTTAGCCGTGCGGTATTGAGCACGCCGCATGCCTCACTTACTTCTGAAGCAAGAGGAGTCTATTGATGAAGACAATGAAGTCACTATTTGCTGCTCTTTTGGCGGCGGCAGTTCTGATACTCGGCGGATTCGGAAATGCCAGCTCTGTCCAGGCACAGGGAGGCGGTCGGTTGATTATCGGCACCAACGCCCCGGTGAATCTTGATCCCTCGTCCGGCTCAAATGATCCCGAAGTTTTGTTCAATCACCTGATTTACGATTACCTGTTCGATGTTGCGCCGGACAGCAGCGTAGTGCCGAATCTCGCTGCGGAGTACACGGTCAGCGAAGATAGTCTGACCTATACACTGACACTGGCCGACGGCGTGACCTTCCACGATGGTTCTCCACTTATCGCTGAAGACGTGGTCTTTACCTACAACCGTCTGAAGGAAGTGGAGTCCCCGGCGCTTGGTCTGCTCAGCAGTGGCAGCTTCGAAGTCGCCGCGCAGGATGATGCGACTGTGGTCTTCACCCTGACCGAGCCGAATGCCGATTTCCTCTACGGTCTGGCTGGCCGCTTTACCGGCATTCTGAAGGCTGGAACCGAGACTCCCAACACACTAGGTGAAGGTGATGCCGCGTTTGCCAGCTTCAATGGCACTGGGCCGTTTATCCTGACAGAATACAGCGCCGGTGAGCGTGCCGTCTTTACCGCCAATGAGAATTACTTCAAGGCGGATCAGCCTGCACTGGACAGCGTGGAACTGGTCTTCATTGAGGATACACAGGCCCAGATCGACGCGCTGCGTACCGGCGAAGTCAACTTCATCTTCAAGGTACCGGTTGATCAGATTGCGACTCTGGAAGGCATCGACGGTGTGACCGTGCTGGAACGTGCAACCAGCCAGCACCCTGTCATCCGCCTGCGTGCAGATGAAGGCCATCTGGGTGAGGATGTCCGCGTTCGTACGGCTTTCAAACTGGCGACCAACCGCGAAGAACTGAACGACGTGCTGCTGGAAGGTCGTGGCATTGTCGCCAACAACGACCCGATCGCGCCCTCGTTTGGCGTTTTCTATGATGACAGCATCGAGAAACCGGCCCATGATCCGGCAGCCGCCTGCCAGTTGATCTCGGAAGCAACCGGTGAAGAGCGTGTCACCGTCGATTTCTATGTGCCTGAAACCCTCGGCTATGCGGATCTCGCGACGGTACTTCAGCAGCAGTGGGCCGAAGGCTGCATCGACGTGAATATTCTCGTCCGTCCGGAAGGCGTCTACTACAGCGCTGATGAGTGGCTGGAAGTCGATCTCGGTATCACTGGCTGGGGCGACCGTCCGATCCCGCAGCAGGTGCTGACCGAAGCCTACATCACCGGCGGCATTTACAACGAGACGCACTGGTCGAACGCCGAACTGGATGCACTCGTCGCCGAGGCCGCGCAGACGCTGGATACCGAAGCGCGTGCGGGCATCTACTCGCAGATTGCCCAGCTCTTCGCGGATGAAGGCCCGATCATCGTGCCATATTTCGCCCCGATGATCGGCGCAGTCACGGACAACGTGCAGGGGCTGGAAATGGCCGCATTCCCCGGCCTGACCGATCTGCGCACCGTGTCGGTCACCGAGTAGGGTTGTTACACTTGACACTGGTTTCGTAACCACTCCATAAATCCGAAGACTCTCCTTCTGTCGAAGTAACCAATAGCCGATAGAAGGAGAGTTTCACAAACTGTGGAGAGTTATTTGAATTGTGGGTATGGCAGTGCCGTGTCCCAATATGTTGCATAAATGGATCGGGTATTGATCCACAGCGCGCAGGATACAGGGGGCGCATTCTTCCGGCCCACCGACGCTATTCTGTTTCAGCCTTTTATCAGCTTCTTTTCGCCCATTTTTACCTCACATTCAACCTGAAGGACGCTGCATGGCCGGTTATTCACCGAGTACCGTATCCCCGCGCACCCCTTCCTCACGCTTCGCAGACACCAGCGGCAATCTGCTGGGTATCCTCGGCAGGCTGGTACGCAGGCCGCTGTCCTTCGTCGGGATGCTGATCGTGCTGCTGTTTCTGGTGCTGGCGGTCATCGGGCCGACGGTCGCACCGTTCGAGTATGACGAATTCGCCCGTGATTCGAATGGCACTATCCAGCGTCGTGCCGCACCGTCTGCGGAGTTCTTTTTCGGCACGGATCATCTGGGCCGCGATGTCTTCAGCCGGGTGCTGTGGGGGGCACGCGAGATCATCATCATCCCCGGTATTGCGACAGTGCTGGCAGTCTTGTTCGGCACCACTCTCGGCCTGACGATTGGCTATTACGGGGGCTGGTTGGATGAACTCGTCTCGCGTTTGCTGGATTCACTGCTGGCGATCCCGGCACTGGTACTGGCGCTGGTCATGCTGGCGACGGTCGGGCCATCACCGGTTGGGATCATCATCGTGATCGTGCTGCTGTACACGCCGATTGTCACGCGAGTCATCCGCAGTGCGACGCTCAATCTGCGCAGCGCCGGTTACGTCGAAGCCGCCCGTCTGCGTGGGGATTCGCCGCTGTATATCCTGTTTCGCGAGATCCTGCCGGGTGTGCTGCCTGCGCTGGCAGTCGAAGCCGCCCTGCGTTTCTCGTATGCCATCTTCCTGACAGCCTCACTCGGCTTTCTCGGACTAGGCGTGCAGCCGCCGTCACCGGACTGGGGACGGATGGTCAACGAAGGCCGCGCCCAGTTCGAGCGCGTCCCGTGGGCGCTGTGGTTTCCTGCCGGTGCAATTGCCACACTGGTGATCGGCGTCAATCTGACGGCTGATGGCCTGCGCCGGATTTTCCGCTACGAAGGGTAAAACCCCATGACATTTACGCCCACATCACAATCAGGCGATGAAGTTCAGCCTCCGGTTATTGAAGCACGCGACCTGAATATCGAGTACCGGTTAGGGCGGCAGTGGTATAACGCCGTGCGCGACATCTCGCTGACCATCGCCCCGCTGGAGATTCATGGGCTGGTCGGGGAAAGCGGCAGCGGTAAATCGACCCTCGGGCTGGCGATGATGCGCTATCTGGCGGCCAACGCCCGGATCGCGTCCGGTCAGATCCTGCTGGATGGCGAAGACCTTGTCCCCAAGTCCGAGGCCGAGATGCGCCGCATCTGGGGCAGCCGCTTGAGCCTTGTGCCACAGAATCCGCTGTCATCGCTCAATCCATCGTATTCGATTGGGGAACAGATCGCCGAAGTTACACGCCGCCATGATGGTCTCAGCAGGGCCGAAGCCAGCACCCGCGCCATCGAGATGCTGCGCCGCGTCAAAATCGCTGATCCAGAGGTCATCGTCCGCCAGTATCCACACCAGCTCAGCGGCGGGATGCGCCAGCGTGTGACGATTGCGATGGCACTCAGTACGCAGCCGCGTCTGCTGGTACTGGACGAACCGACCACCGCGCTGGATGTCACCACGCAGGCCGTGATCCTCGACCTGTTCCGTGAACTGATCCATCAGGAAAACGGCGCTGCGCTGTATGTATCGCACAACCTCGGTACCGTCGCCATGCTGTGTGACCGTGTGACGGTGCTGTACGGCGGCGAGATGATGGAAAGCGGACCGGTGCGCAGCCTGTATCATCGTCCGGTGCATCCCTACACCATCGGACTGCTGGCGAGCCTTCCGCGCCATACTGATGTCTCTGAAAGCCGCCTGATGGCGATTGAAGGGGTCGCGCCATCCCTGACCGAACGCCCCGCTGCCTGTGTCTTCTCGACGCGCTGTCCGGCAGCCATTGACATCTGTCACCGTGTGAAGCCGCCGCTGGAAATCACACCCGACGGTGGGCTGGTCAAGTGTCACCGCTGGCAGGAGATTGCATCCGGGGAACTGAAGCTGGTCGGTGAACCAGAGGCCGAAGTCATCAGTGCGCCGCCGCGTGCAGGTTACGTGCTTCAGGCCGATCATCTGCACAAGCAGTTCGACGAAGGTGGCCTGCTGGATCGTCTGATGGGCCGCCCGAAGCGTCCGATCCGCGCTGTGGATGATGTCTCGCTCCGCATTCGTGAGCGTTCGACCTTCGGGCTGGTGGGGGAAAGCGGCAGCGGCAAAACCACGCTGGCGCGTGCTATCGTCGCCCTGACAGAAGCCGACAGCGGCGCACTCGAACTGCTGGACGTGCCCTTGAGTCTCCGTCTGGACAGCCGGAGCCGTGAAGCGCTCGGCAATCTGCAGATGGTGTTCCAGAATCCAAACGACACACTGAATCCCTACCGCACGGTGGGGAATGCACTGGCACGGACCCTCCGCCTGCTGGACACCCGACGCTATACCCGTGCCGAGATGCGTGAGCGTGTCGCCGCGCTGCTGAATGCCGTTCGCCTGCCGGAAAGCTACGCGGGACGCTATCCCAGTGAGCTGAGCGGTGGTGAAAAGCAGCGCGTGGCGGTGGCGCGTGCATTCGCGGCTAATCCCGCGCTGGTGGTGGCCGATGAGCCGACTTCATCGCTGGATGTCTCGGTGCAGGCCGTGATTCTCAATCTGCTGAAGGATCTGCGGGCACAGGAAGGCGCATCCTATCTGCTGATCTCGCATGATCTCGATGTCGTCGCCTATCTCTCCGACTGGATTGCAGTGATGTATCTGGGGCAGGTGGTGGAAGAGGGCAGCGCCGCGCAGGTCTACGCCGCGCCATCGCATCCCTATACCGAAGCGCTGATCTCGTCGATCCCCGTGCCCGATCCTGACGCCGATCAGGGCATGATCCGGCTGGAGGGCGATGTGCCGAGCGCACGCAGTATCCCGACCGGATGCCGCTTTCACACCCGCTGTCCGCGCAAACTGGGCAAGATCTGTGAAGAAGAAATCCCCCCGTGGCGTGATGCCGGGGACGGCCACCGGATACGATGCCATATCCCGATTGACGAGCTGATCGCGCTGCAAAGTCAGCCCCCGGTCCCGCCTGTACTGGAAGAGACGCTGTTATGATTCGCTTTCTCATTCGTCGCATTCTGCTGCTGGGGGTGACAATGCTGATCACCTCCGCCCTGATTTTTGCGCTGACGCAGCTTCTGCCGGGGGATGTGGCCCGTTTGCAGCTTGGCCGTGATGCCTCCGAGACGCAGCTTAACCAGTTCCGCGAGCAGTACGGCCTGAATGCACCCGTGCCGGAGCAGTATGTCAACTGGCTGCGCGGCTTCCTTACCGGTGATTGGGGACGTTCCTACAGCAGCGGCAGTCCGGCAGTGCGTCCGTTGGTGGAAGAACGGCTGGCGAATTCGCTGCGCTTAGGCGCGCTGACACTGGTGCTGGCCGTCCCACTCTCGATTGCGCTCGGAGTCGTCGCCGCGCTGCGTGAAGAGTCGTGGGTGGACAGCCTGATCTCGGTCCTCTCACTTGGGTTGGTCGGCCTGCCGGAGTTCGTCACGGCGATTGTGCTGATCAGCGTGTTTGCGATTGGGTTAGGCTGGTTCCCCTCGACGTCACTGGTGCGTGCCGATTACAGTCTGCTCGACTGGCTCCGCGTGCTGATGCTCCCGGCCATCACTGCCACGCTGGTGCTGATCGGCTACATCGTCCGGCTGACGCGTGCAGGCATGATCGAGGAACTGCGTCAGCCGTATGTGCGCACCGCCACACTCAAGGGACTGTCACGCCCACAGGTGATCGTCAAGCATGTGCTGCGCAACGCGCTGCTGCCGACGATCACCGTGATCGCGCTCAGCATCGGCTGGCTGATCGGTGGGCTGGTGGTGATCGAGAATGTCTTCACCTATCCCGGGTTGGGAGCACTGCTGGTGACAGCCGTCGAGCAGAAGAACATCCCGCTGCTTCAGGCCATTGTGATGGTGATTATCTTCTTCTTTGCCGTCTCGAATCTGGCAGCCGACATTCTCTATGCCGTGCTGAATCCGCGCATCCGGCTGAGCTGATGTCGATTTTCAGTCCAGGCAGACAATGTAAGGATATCCTGATGCGGATTAACGTTTAAATACGAAGAAAACGGACGACCACATCGGTATCACCCCTAGGGATGTAGGGTGTGTCTGCAAACTATAAACACAGGACGATGGAAGCGAGCATTACGGTTGCCAGATAGGTGGTTGCTCGCTTGTCGTAGCGGGTGGCGACGGCACGAAAGTGCTTGAGACGACAGAAAAAGCGTTCGACGATGTTGCGCTCCCGGTACAACGCCGCATTATGGGGACGTCCGCGTTTCTGGTTGCGCTTACGCGGGATAACAGGTTGGATGCCACGCCGCCGTAAGTGGCGCTTGAACTGGCGCGAGCCATAGGCTTTGTCTGCCACCAACTTTCGCGGTCGAAGGCGAGGACGACCCCGTTTGCCTGATGGAATTGCCCCTTGCTGCATTAAGGTCTCTGCCATCGTGGCATCGTGCTGCTGACCGGGCGTGAGCGTAAAGGTGAACGGGCGTCCTTTCCCATCGACGCGCGCATGCACTTTCGTCGTCAGTCCGCCGCGACTCCGGCCTAAGGCTTCGGCGGCCGCCGTACTTTTTTTGCCCCCGCAGCATGTTGGTGCGCACGCACAATCGTGCTGTCGATGAAGTGGATTTCCCACGCCACTTCTCCTTTGTGGTCGGCTTCCTGCTGTAAAGCGTCCCAGATCCGCTGCCATACCCCGCTATCACGCCAGCGTAACCACCGGCTATACACCGTCTTCCACTTCCCATAGCGTTCGGGCAAGTCCCGCCACGGTGTTCCCGTCTTGGCACGCCAAATCATTCCGTTGAGCAGCCTGCGATGATCCAGATTCGGACGTCCCGTTTTCGGTTTTTCAGGCGGCAGCAGCGGCTTGATTTTCTCCCATTGTGCGTCTGTTAATTCGTGTCGTTTGATCATGTCTCTATTTTAACTGAGTTTGCGGACACACCCTAAAGAAAAGGCGATCCAACCGGACCGCCCTTTTTGCTGCATGGATGGTCGATTAACTGCTGCTCGTCAGGCGCAGGCCGATGATGCCCGCGATCAGCAGAAACAGCGATAACAGCTTCAGGATCTCGCGGGATTCGCCCAGAAACAGCATCCCGACAATCGCGGTCCCGGCGGCACCGATTCCCGTCCAGACGGCGTAGGCGGTCCCCACAGGCAGCGACTTCAGCGCCTGCGCCAGCAAAAACATGCTGAAAAACAGTGCGACCAGAAATCCAACCGTTGGGCCGGGCTTGGTGAAACCCTCGGACTGCTTCAGCAGCAGCGCCCATACCATCTCCAGCAGGCCAGCGACAAACAGAATAATCCAGGGCATACGATGCTCTCCTCAAACCCTGTCATGGGGCCGTCCCCAAGGAAAACAAAGCGTGCGCTGGGTCGTCCCAGCCCGCATCGATCCAACGCCAGCAGCGCTTTGAGTGTGCCGGGTTGATCTGTCTGATTCTACCTGTGAAGGCGTGAACAAGCCATGCTGATTCCCGCTGGACAATCTGCACCGAGTTCAGGTGACGATCTTCCGTAATCGGCGGCGCAGCTATAGCCGGGGATTCGATGTCGCATTACAATGCAGGAACGCACTGCTGCGTCTGTCGCTTACCTCACAGCCTGCGATTGCAGATGCCCTGACTATTCAATCTGAAGGAAATGTCTGTCATGTTCACCATGCCGCCTATCACGCCTGATGTCCTGTGGTTCGCCACTGCGATCTTTTTACTGCGTGTGCTGAATTATGCGCTCAGCACCGTGCGTATGGTGGCGATTGCCAAACAGCAGAAATTGTTCGCATCGTCGATTGCCTTTGTCGAAGCGCTGGTTTTCGCGGTCGCCATCGCCAATGTGATCAACGATCTCGAAAATCCCCTGAACCTGATCGCCTACTGTCTGGGGGCGTCCGCCGGAGGCTATCTGGGGATGGTGCTGGAGCCGCTCCTGATACGCAGTTATGTGATTGTCAGCATCATCGCGCATGACAAGGGCACACAGCTCGCCGAGGCCCTCCGCGAAAAAGGACACGGTGTCACTGAAATGCAGGCATCAGGCCGCGATGGCAATGTGCTGATGCTGCGGACGATGGTCTCCAGCCGTGATCTGCCTGAGATCCACCGCATCACACGGGAATTCGACCTGCACGCCTTCACCACGGTCGAAGATGCCCGCTCCATCCAGCAGGGCTGGCTGAAGGTCCACCGCAGCATGATCCCTTTCCGCCGCTTTGGAGGCTAAAGGATAGTGCAGGCGGTTTTATGCCCGCAATGCATGACGCTGAAAGAGTCTGTTAAAGCTGAATCCGGCCTGTCACCAGCAGCAGCGCCAGCCCCAGAATACAGACATTCAGAAAAAGAAATATCGAGATAAACATGCGCTCGACCGCCGTCATACCCAGAAAGCGTCGGCTGCGGGCACGGTCAATCTCCGCTTCGAAATCGAAGGCTTCGCTTTCAAAGCTGTCATCGGCTTCATCAGATGCGCTTCTGCGCAGATCATCTAACATACTTGTTTCTCTCTTCGCTGTGAGGTCCGCCGCTGCATTCAGTCGCCGTGACCATCCTGAAATCCGATCGTCGAGGTTTTCCGTATTGTAGCACGAGTCCACCGCCTGTCCGAAAAAGTTTTGGACGGCAGTTTTTACAATACCACCGCCGACCGGCCTTATTTCACAGTCGGGGGTTTCGTCGGTACACTGTGGAGAGACACTGCCGCGTTTTCCCCAAGAGGAACGTTATTTTATGAAGCGTCACAATCCCATTGTCAGGCCGATCCTGATTGTGCTGTTCGGCTACATGCTGATGTTTGGCGGCACCTTCAACGGCATGCTGTACCCCGTCCTTGGCCGCCTTTCGCTGATTCTGGTGGCACTGGTGGCGGTTGTGGTCCTCGGCCTGCACCTGCTGCGCGGCTGGCGCTGGTATCTCAGCCCGCTTGATGTCGTCTTCCCGCTGTGGTTCGCCGCGATTCTGATCTCGATGGCCGCCAATGCCGGAGACTGGCGGCGGATCGCCATCGGCTTCTGGTATGTCTGCCTGTATGCGCTGCTGTGGTTTATCCTGCATGATCTGATCGCCAACCGCGTGGTCAAAAAAGCCATGCTGGTCGATGCACTGCTGGTCTGCACATCTGTCGTGATCGTGGCCGGTTATCTTCAGCTTTACGAAGCGGCCATGAGTGGTCTGCGCTATTCGTCCTTTTTCGGCCTGCCGCGCACCACCAGCATTATGGGGAATCCGAATTCGCTGGCGACTGTGCTGATCCTGATTATCGGCCTGTCCGGTGGACGGGCCATCGGCCTGCAAAGCCGCTTCTGGCGCATCCTGCTGATCCTTGATCTGCTGCTGGCGCTGGGGCTGCTGTTCCTGACCTATTCACGTGGTGGATGGCTGGGCGGGGCCGCCGCGCTGATGATGCTTGCCCTCGGCTGGCTGTGGACACGTGACCTGCTGCGTCCGGCACATCTGCGGGATACGGTGCGAAATCTGCCGCGTCCGCTGAAAATCGGTCTGATGGCGGGGTTGCTGGCGGCCTTCGCCGGGGCAGGTGTCCTCGGTGTGCTGACCTTCCAGTCCTTCAGCCAGCAGGGGCGCACCGCCGAACTGCGCACCTACCTGTGGGATGTCGCCGTGCAGATGTTCCGCGATCAGCCGCTGACCGGTCGTGGCTTATTCACCTATGGCAAGGCGCAGGAGACGATCGTATCAATCCCGCCGCTGACGCCGCACAGCCACGCGCACAATCTGCCGCTTCAGGTCTTCGGAGAACTCGGCCTGATCGGTGGGGCGGTGATGCTGTTCACCATTGTGCTGATCGTTAATTACGGCTGGCGCTCCGCCCGTGCCCTGAACAGCACCGAACATACGACATCGGTGATCGGCAGTTCGTCCTCGCACGGCGTCTTTATTGCAGGGCTGTCGGTGATGGTCGGATACGGCGTGCATCTGCTGTTCGATACCACCGTCATGATGCCCGTGATCGCCATCACCGGCCTGATCGCCATCCTGATCGTCACTGCGCCGTTGCAGCCGGTCCCGCTGAAGCCTGCCTTCAACCGCGCCTTCACCGGCTTCTATGCGCTGGGGGCGGTTGTGCTGCTGGCCGTGGGATTCCGCAGCAATGCCGTCTACGGGGACTATATGGACATCGTCACTCTGGGCGTCCAGACCGACGATTACGCCAGCGCTGCTGATCAGCTTGCCCGCATCACCGAGAGTGAGCCGAATCTGATGGTCTATCACTGGAAGCGGGGCATCCTGTATGGGCTGTCTGCCGCCGACGCCGATAACGCTGCCGACGCCGAGAGGCAGGCTCGCAGTGCGCTGGCCGCCTTCGAGCAGACGGTGAAACTGGAACCGCAGAATGCGCTTCTGTGGGCCAATATCGCCGGCCTGTATCGCCAGCTTGGGGAAGCCGATGCGGCGCTTCAGGCTTACCGTCAGGCATCTGATCTGGCACCGCGCTCGTGGCAGTTCGCGCTGGCATGGGCGCAGTACGCCGAGGCCAGTGGAGACATCACGCAGGCGCGGTTGGCCTATGCGCGGGTGATCTCCGCTAGCCCGACGGCTGCTCTGCATCCGGCAGTCGTGGCTTCGTCCACTGCCGCCCCGCTGATTGACGGTCTCGCGCTCGATGGCTTCGATCTGATGGCGCGGCACTATTTTGCCGGGGATTTCGAAGCGGCGCTGTCAGTGTGGGATAACACACCCGGTACAGCGCGCACACCGAGATTCTACGTCCTGCGTGCGCTGGTCGCGAATGCACAGGAAGACGCTCGCGGGGCCGCCGCTTTTCTGTCACAGGCGGAGTCCCGCGTTTACGCTGATGACAATGAATCACCCCGATGGATTGAACTGGGACATGCCTTACTTGAGAATGACACCCAGCAGTTGGAGGCCCTGCGCCAGCCTCCGGTAATCCAGAACGGCGGCACAACACCGGTGACGATCTTCCGGGCGCAGCTTCTGCGCAGTGCGCTGACGGTGCAGGCGCTGCCTCAGGTCGGCTATGAACTGCTGGACCCGATCATGCGCCGTCTGCTGGAAGAGGCGTAACACCGATGCATTCAGGTGGGAGATCATTTGTATATCGGATCACACGGACACCGCCTGTCTTTTTCGAGTTATCAAACCCATTTTTTACCCGCTTTAAACCGTGTTCATACGGTGAAAAATGAGGAAGGATATATTTCAGTGAGTCTTATGTAATACAAATCGAAATCTCTGCTAAACTAACAGCTATACGTCGATGGTGAATACGGATACAGCTTTTATGGCGGTTCCGCACGAAAAACAAATGAACAATATGCTTCATCGTTTACTCCAGGCCGGGCATTACGGCCACATCGTACTTGACCAGAAGGGCGGCATTCAGGATCTGACTCCCGCCGCTGCCGTGTTGTTGGGCTGTCACCCTGCCCATACAGAAGCAGCCTATTCGAACTTCTTTGCCTTGTTCCCCCCGCAGGATCAGGACAGCCTGCGCTTTCAGTATCAGGGGATGCAGGTGGATGATGAGCGCATCTTCGAAAGCGCTTCTCCGGCGGCTGCACAGAGTGGTGCACATGCGGCCACAGCCGCAGACGGTGCCGATCACGTCTTCTCGCGCCGCACAGCATCGGAGACCCAGTCCGGCGGGGCACTCCGCCACACGGTGATTCGCACCAAAACCGGCTGGGAAATCCTGCTTGAACAGTGCCCTGTGAAGGCTTCGCAGGAACAGAACCACCGTGATGTCCTCTACCGCACGCTGGCCCGCAGTATGCCGCAGACCAGTGTGCTGCTGTTTAACGAGAAGCTGGTGCACATCCTCGCAGAAGGTGAACTCTTCAGCCGTGACACCTTTATCTCATGGGACATCGAAGGCCAGACGCTTGATGAAGCCTTCCCGCCGGAGTTCTCCGAGGAGCTGAAGCCGCTTTATCATGCTGCGATCAACGGCGCTGTGAGTGTGATCGAGCTGACCTACGATCGCTCACACTACAACATCTTCATCCAGCCTGTGCATAACGATCAGGGTGAAGTGCTGGCCGGGATGTGCGTCATCATGGACGTGACCGTCTTCAAGCAGACGGAAAACGCCCTGCGCGAAAGTGAACAGCGCATTCGCGCACTGCTGTACGCACTGCCTGATCAGATCTTCATCATGAACCGCGATGGCCTCATCAGCAACCTCGAAATCCACGGCATCAACCTGTTTGAAGATAACCCCAGCCCCCAATATTCGCTCAATGAACTTCCGGAGAAGGTGCTCGAAGAACTGCACGATCATCTGCTGATCGCGCTCGAAGCCCGCACGGTTTCAACCTTTGAGTACGAGCTGCGCGAGTCTGCCCAGGAAGGGAACTACGAGGCGCGGATCATCGCCCTCGACGAAAACGACAGCGAAGCGATGATTGTCGTCCGTGACATCACCACGCTCAAGCAGGTGCAGTCTGAACTGCGCCAGCGCGTGCAGGAACTGACCGTTCTCAGCCAGGTGGAAGCCGAACTGACCGAGCAGCTTAATCTCGGCTATGTGCTGACGATTGCGCTCGATGCGGCGCTGCGTCTGAGCAAGGCCGAAGCCGGTTTTATGGCAACGATTGTCAATCACCAGTTCGATCAGGCGCGTGTTTCCGGCGCGTTCCCGACGCTGGATCTCAATTACTTCCAGTCGCGCAAGCAGAGCGCGATTGCCACCGCCCTGCGCCGTCGCGAGCTGGTCTACTGTCTTGATACCACACAGCCCGATCATCTGGAGCCTGCGCTGGCCGATACCGCCGCCTGCATTGTCTGCCCGATTGTCTGGCGTGATGAAGTGGTCGCGATCCTTAATCTGGAATTCCGCCGCCCGGATACCTTCAGCGATCATACGCTGGATGTGATGAAGACCATGATGGCCCGCACCGCCGTCGCCATTGATAACTCGCGCATGTACCAGCAGACGGCCTCGCACCTGCTCGAAACGCAGATGCTGTATGACCGTGTCAGCAAGCTGGAAACGCTCAAGACCGAGATGATCCGCATCGCCTCGCATGACCTGCGCAATCCGCTCTCCGTCGTGCTGAGCTACATCGGCATGATCCGCAGCGATCTGGGCGAACTCAAGGAAAAGGGGACGGAGGGCCTCACCTCACCGCTTGAGTATCTGGAAAATGTCGAGATCGCTTCGCAGCAGATGCGCAAGATCATCCTCAATATCCTTTCGCTGGAACGCATCGAGGAGATGGCGAAGGAAGCCCAGTTCGACGACTGCGATTTCCGTTATCTGGTAGAGCAGAGCTATCACGAGGCGCGGGGGCTGGCCCAGTTGAAGTCGCAGACCTTCACGCGGCATATTGACATCACCCAGTCACTCGTGAAGGCAGACCCGACACAGCTTGGCGAAGCCATCACCAACCTGATCAGCAATGCTATTAAGTACACGCCGGAAAACGGCCAGATCGACCTGCGCCTCGAACAGAACGGCCAGCATCTGGTCTTCAGCGTGATCGATAACGGCTACGGCATCAAGGAATCGCAGCAGGTGCGCCTCTTTGAGCCGTTCTTCCGGGCGAAATCGCCGGAAACCCGCGAGATCGACGGCTCCGGGTTAGGGCTGCATCTGGTGCGCAAGATCATCGAACGTCACGGCGGTGACCTGTTTTTCCACAGCGTCTATCGGGAAGGCAGCACCTTCG
Organism: Chloroflexota bacterium; assembly: GCA_023430545.1. GTDB lineage: Bacteria > Chloroflexota > Anaerolineae > Aggregatilineales > Phototrophicaceae > JAEZAF01. The sequence continues at coordinate 2,376 of JAEZAF010000289.1, read as the reverse complement.
GGTTTACCATCCCACTCCTGACGGAGTAATCTGGCGCTGGCTGTTGGGTGACGCTGTGCTGTGTCCATCGCGATGAGTCAGTCCCTGCGGCTGACTCTGCTGGTCATGTGCCTGCCAGCAGTCCTGCTGTCGGTCATGTTGAGCGTGCTGACCGTGTTCGCTGTGTTCATCGGCCAGCAGCGGTCAGATCGTCCACTGCTGTTTATCGACCAGACGCTGCATTTTACGCTGCATGACTTTCAACACCGGCACCGGCTCACACTTGAGCATAATCTGGAGAGCATGCCGCTGGATTTTCGCTGGTCCCCGGATGGGCGCGGTTTCGTGCTGTATACGATTGAGGCTGACGGCTACCGATTCTATCACTATGACCTGCTGAAGCGGCATCTTATCGCGCTGGACATCGAAAGCACACAGCCTGCACTGCCATCGTGGTCGGCTGACAGTCAGCGGCTGGTCTATGGTTCGGATACCGGCGGACTGTGCATCCTCACGCTGGCCGGGATGCAGACCGAATGCTTACATCCGCCGCCGGTACGCTTTGCCGCATGGTCCCCGGATGGCAGGCGCATCGCCTATTTCGCGGGCATCCCGACACAGCTTTATGTGATGGATGTCGCTGCCGGGGAAGCGGCGGTGCTGGCCGAAGGCCCGGAAACCCTCAACCACGCTCCGCTGCTCTGGTCACCGGACAGCCGCTCGCTGATCTTCCAGCGTCGTTCATCGCTGCGCGATCCCGCTAACGATCTCTATCTGATCGCGTTCGATGCTTCCGGCAGCGGGGTGGAGATCATTGCGGCGCCGCGCAATCTCTCAAGCGATGTCACCGATGACAGCGGCTTCACCTTTGCGCAGAACTGGTCACCGGACAGCCAGCAGTTCATCTATACCACCTTCAGCCCTGCCGCAGTCGCGACCGGGCAGCGCACGATCTACGATCTGTATCTCTATTCGATACGGGATGGCACCACCCGCCGCATCACCCACGACGCCGCTGAGGAAATGTCCCCTGCATGGTCCCCCGATGGACGCTGGCTGGCGTATATCTCCAGCCTGAACGGGCGTCCGACGCTCATCGTGCGCTCCGAGCCGGACGGCGTGCTTCTTCACACCGAGCCGTTGTACGCCTACAGCCTCGACTGGCGACCGTAGGCAATCAGCAAAAAGGCGGGCTTAAGGGCATTACAGACGACAGCAAACGCCTGTCGTCTGGCGCAAGGTGCAGCCAGTGCGCTGCAATGCGCAACTTGTTGCTGCTGCTGCTGCTGCCGCACAAAAAAATAGTGCTGCAACTGGATTCTTCCCTCAAAGTTGAAAATTGACTGCTGCAAATTGCTGCAAATTGCTGCAAAGTGCTGCAAGCGGGCGGCATTCAAGCCGCCCCATATGCACCAAGTTAAGGAGTGCTGAGGCAGAAAAGCACCTCCTATCCCCGACTCTTCCTGATGCGAGAGAAAGCCTCCATCCCGGCATGCTACGCATGCTTTCCCATCCCGGCATTTCTTGCAATGCCGGGATGGATTTAGGATGGCGGGCAGAGGTGGCCCAATTTACACCTGCTTCAACGTGTAAAATGACTTAACCTGGTGCCTATGGGACGGCAACTTTAGAGATCTGAGGCGAAAAAAGTCCCCCCCATCCCTGACCCTTCCCCCAGTCGCTTCGCTCCGAGGGAAGGGAGAAAAACAGGTTTTATGATGGGCTGCATTACTTGCTATGCTGCTTAGGCGATGGGTTTTTAGCGATTCACGCTGGTTTTTAAATCTGCAAATTGCTGCAAGCGGGCGGCTTGAATGCCGCCCAACGTGCCTGTGTTGTTAAGGTGCAGGAACCTTATAGTCTAGCACGAATGTTCGAACTGTGCGGTTCGAATTTTCAAACAAAGTGGACCAAAAAGCAGGGCCGGAAGAAGCCGGCCCGCATGTGTGATTAACCTTCAGACAGCCACTTTCCGAACGCCTTAATCAGCCTCCACGATGGCACTCGCAGTGAAGTCAGGCTGACGGATTTCCAGTGATGCGATCAGCGCTGCAAAGGTATCGAGATCGGGTGTGAAATCCGCCGCAGATGCGTTATCAAGATTATCCTCTGTTTCATCAATCAGATCGCTCAGTGAAATCGTCGGCTCAATCTGGTTGTAGACATCATTCCAGAATTCATCGAATCCCTCACCTGGGATCAGGGAAGGATCGCTGACCGTGATTGGACTCATGAGCGAGACGCCGTAAACTTCATCCTCGGTCACGGCTTCGTAGAGGTACTCAAAAGTCGAGGATGCGCCAAGATAGAGATCCCCATTGTAGAAAACAGCAATCGAGCGCGTGCCGTAGCCGTTGATAAAATCGATGGGCGCGGCCTGTGCGGTCAGTCCGCGTC
>JAEZAF010000283.1 GCA_023430545.1 Chloroflexota bacterium | reverse complement strand
CCATTCTCCATCAATGTCCTCCTTAAAACAGTAGCTCACCTGCGCTTTTGAGGGTGTAATTCGGATTTCGTGGAGTGTTATCGAATACCCCTGATCCGCTGCTGTCTGATTGACTTTCAGTACGACTCCAGAAGCCGGTGTCACATTGAAGTTAAATTGGAAAGGCCCGACACCCTCTGACGGAACGGCGATCTGACCCGGTTCGCTGGTACTCTCCGGTGGGATTGTGTCCCCGCGGACGATGAACTGCCCACCGTCCGTTTTCTGACTCGGAAGCGGTCGCTCGTTGAAAACCAGTTCAAACGTAAATGTCTGTGGAAATGGGTTTTCCATCACCCATTCGATGGAAGTGATAATTTCACGCTCAGGCACATGCATCCACACCGTTGACCAGACCGGAATAATCCATTCACCTTCCTCGCTCTTCAGACGATAGACGATCTCATTATCCTTATAGCGAATGGGTTGCGGCGTTCCGGCTTCGTCCAGAACCGTTGCACTGTAACTCATGACGAGCTGTTCCGTGTCGGCGTAAACCCAGTTGAGCGTCACAGTCACGCCATCAATTGTCTGGGACTGATTAATCGGGGTTCGCAGACTGGATGTGCGGATTCCGTCCAGACCACTGCGCGGTTGCTGCAGCCGGTAAACGGCATAGCCAGTCGCTGCTACCAGTACAAATACAAACAGAACTGCTGCCACTCGACTTAAGGGGAAGAGGGGGCGAACCCAAGCTGGAACAGGATGGTGTGTGGACTGCCTCACCGGGGACGGCTGCACGGCCTGTGCTTTGATGTTATCCCACAGATCGACTTTTGTGATCTCGCGCTGTGTGATCCGGTCAAGGGCAAGGCGAAATTCTTTTTCCTTCATCACAGATCTTCCTCTCGTGCAGGTGATGTCATCAGGACGGGCAGGCGCAGGAGCGTCTGTAACTGTTTGCGGGCGCTGCTCAACCGCCAACTGATCGTGCCGCGTGGCACACCAAAGGTGTCGGAGAGTTCGCGTTCGCTGAAATCGAAGTAGTAGCGCATGACGACCAGCGCCCGCTGGCTGGGTGAGAGTGCTTCCAGCGCCTGCCATACCTGCTGCTCGATTTCAGAAGCTTCGGCGGCGTCTTCTGGCGTGGCGGCTGAATCCGGCAGGCGTTCCAGAAAATCTTCGGCGTCAAAGCTGTCATGGCCGCGGCTGGATGCGTCGTGATCCGCAAATACGATTTCACGCTGCTGATTGTGCTGGCTGAGCCTGACCGCTGCATTGATGACGATACGCATCAGCCACGGCGCAAACGGACGGCTTTCGTCGAACTGCTGGATGTAGCGGTAGACGCGTAGAAATCCTTCCTGCACGGCGTCTTCCGCCAGCGATCTGTCGCGGGTGATGAGATAGGCTGTGCGTACCGCCTCAAGCTGATAGCGGCTGACCAAAACCTCAAGTGCATCAATGTTTCCCTGTTTCAACTGGCGGATAGCGCTTCGTTCATCCACCGCTTCCTCTTCTGATCATCACGGTCGTTACTGTATCTATCACGTTCGTCTAAAAAATGCTGGGAACTCATCCGCATTTACTGATTCATCAGGCGGCCAGAGGCAGTCCAATCACGTGGTGAGGGGCTTCAAAGTGGGATACTATTGAGTCTTTAAGAAGTTGATTTTTACAAGGACGATTCTCAAGGAGCTTATGATGGCGCGTGTGATTGTCACTGGTGGCAGTGGAAAAGTGGGGCGAGCCTGCATCGATGATCTGCTGGCGCATGGTTACGAGGTCGTTAACCTTGATCTTGCGCCGCCGAAAAAGGAACAGAACTGCCCGTTTATTCAGATCGACCTGACTGACTTCGGACAGGTGATCGACGCCTTCTCCGGCGTGGATGACCGTTACAGTCATGTGGATGCAGTAGTGCATCTGGCGGCGATTCCCGCGCCGGGGATCAAGCCGGATCACGTGATCTTCGCGAATAATGTCGTCAGCACGTACAACGTCTTTCAGGCGGCGCGTAAACTCGGTATCCGGGATGTGGTGTGGGCATCCAGTGAGACGGTGCTGGGTCTGCCGTTTGAAGTCCCGCCGCCGTATGTGCCGGTCGATGAAGAATATCCCGGTCGCCCGGAGTCCGCTTACTCGCTTGGCAAACTGGTGGATGAAACCATCGCGCAGCAGTTCTGCCGGTGGGATGAAGACCAGAAGATCATCGGCCTGCGCTTCTCCAATGTGATGGAGCCGGAGGATTATGCCCGTTTCCCATCCTTCGATTCTGATGCGAAGCTGCGAAAGTGGAATCTGTGGGCGTACATCGACGCACGCGATGCAGCACAGGCCATCCGCAAGGCGCTGGAACTGCCGACGCGGGGCTACGACGTGTTCATCATCGCGAATGCAGACAGTGTGATGAGCCGCCCGAATGCTGAACTGATGGCCGAGATCTTCCCCGATGTATCATTCCAGCGGGATGTGGAGCCGAACGAGACGCTGCTCTCGATTGAAAAGGCACACCGCATTCTGGGATACGAGCCGGAATACAGTTGGCGTAAAGAAGGCCTGCGCGACGCCTGATAACATCCCCAGCAGGGTAATGCTTTCCCCCGACAGACAGCACGGCGGCTGTCTGTTTTTTATCCTTAAAGTCACTGCTTGACCGTCACCTGACCTATATCAATTTCCCCCGATGTGCCTAAGAGGTTATTGCTGCGATACGCTACGATCATAGATGACATAAATCCGTTCAATACATGCCATGAGTCAGATCTGGTTAAGAGGAGGAAGAGAAAGCCCATGCGTACTCAACCGCGTGCTCAACGATTCGCCCTTATCGGATTGATGGCGGCTTTTATCGCTGCTGCTTTCATTGTGGTCTTTGCCATCAGTGCTGCCCCCGGACAGTCCATTACCGCTGCTTCAAATACGATGCTTGTTCAGGATGGGCAGACCATCCCCGATCCTGATACCGATGGTGTGGATGTGGTGGTCTCGCCTGCTTCGGCGGCGCGGATCTCGTGGGGCGCGGTCATCGCCGGGACGCTGCTCACACTCGCGCTGATGTTCATGCTCAATCTGCTGGGCCTTTCACTGGGGCTGACGCAGATTAACCCGCAGTACGGTGAGGATTCCGCCAGCGCAGGCCAGCTTGCGACCGGTGCCGCGGTCTGGATCATGGTCAGCAACCTGATCGCGCTGTTCATCGGTGGATGGCTGGCGGCTTATTTCGCCGGTATCCCGGACAACACCGATGGTCTGCTGCACGGGCTGATGGTGTGGGCGCTCTCCGGTATTGTCACCGTGCTGTTTGTGATGAGTGGGATTGGCCGTCTGATGAGCGGCTTTGCCGGGCTGGTGAGTAACAGCGTCAATCTGGCAGGGGCGATGGCGGGTGGCGCTGCGAATGTCGCTGGCGGTGTGGTCGGTGGTGCGGCCAATGTCGCGGGCGGCGTGGTGGGCGGTGTCGGCAATATGGCCGGCCAGACGCTCTCCGCACTGGCGCATGGCATCCAGAATTCCGCCCAGATCACGGCCAGCGGACTCTCCAACCTGACTGACACCGCGATTGAAAACTCACCCGATGTGCAGCATGCGCTGTCGTTTCAGGATCTGACGTTCGATGAGATTCGGATGCAGGCGGAGGAGTTGATGAGTCAGGCAGGGCAGGACCCGAACCGTGTCCAGCAGCAGGCCGAAGCCGCAGTTGACGATGTGAAAGCGGCTGCACAGGCAGCGGTCCGTAACCCTGACCACGCCGGACAGATCCTCAATATTGCCCTTCAGCGCGTGCTGCGCCGGGGCGAAAGCCTCGCCAGTGATGTTGACCGCAACTCACTGGTGGATGTGCTGGCCGCCAATGGCAGCATGAGCCGCGAGGAAGCCGCGCGTCAGGTGCAGAAATGGGAAGAGCAGTTTACACAGGTCAAGGACCAGACCCGTCAGGCACGGGATGTCGCCCGTCAGCGTGCGGAAGAACTGCGTCAGCAGGCCGAACAGAAGGCGCAGGAAGTCTACGAACAGGCGCAGGTTCGTGCTCAGGAACTTCAGCAGGAAGTTGAAAACAAGCTGATGCAGGCGCGTCTGGAAGCAGAAGCCAAAGCCCGTGAAACCGCTGAACAGGCGAAGAACTCATTCAGCCGCGCCGCCGCAGCACTGGCCGTCGCGATGGTGATCGGTGCGATTGCGGCGGGCCTCGGTGGGCTTATCGGCGCGCCGGAGACCGTGCCGGTCGCTGAAATCGAGGGGACAGGTACGACGCAGGTCGTGCCAGACACCCACGTAAGCTATCAGACAACGATCCTTACGGACGGTGACGCGCTGTAGGATCAGCGTGGGCCGGAAGAATCCAGCTCATAAGATGCACGCACTACAGACATGCCGGACACAGCAGCAGGTGTCCGGCGTTTTTGCGTCTCATGAGAGGACGTCGTGAACGTCGCCGGACTTTGATCCACGCAGAAAGCGCTGAATACGCTCATGTATCAACGGAGCGATCGTCAGGATCAGCACGGTCACGGCAAAACCGTAAAGATTGGCGGAGGGGTTTTCTATCCGCTGCAGTGACCTGAACACCTGAATACCTGCGAATATCGCCATGGCGATATACAGCGGACTGAACCAGCGTGTTCTGCCGAAGAAATAGTGAATGATCGACATCACGACCACTTCGACGATGACCTCGACGAAGATATAGAGAATACCCTGAATGATGACTTCAAAAATGATCCGGAAAAAAGCACCCAGAATTTCACCCATTGTCACCCACCTGCTCCTGATAGCGAAAGCGAACCGTTTTCCCCTCTATTGTAAGGGAAATTTCTACGGGAACGCGATCGCGCGCAAATGTTTCCCTGACATCGGATCGAGATGCGCGGTTTCGGCTTCGAGGTACTGTGTGATCTGTCCGGTCGCGAGATCGTAGACCTGAAATCCGGGGGGCACGGTCTGATAGAGTTTTGTGCTGTCCGGGGACCACACGCCCGCCTCGAAATCAGGCAGCGGCGTCGTCTCGAAGCTGTCCAGCGACACAATGCGCGGCTCATCGATGTTATACAGTGCCAGCTTCTTCCAGTCTGGCGACCATGACCATTCCGCCCACTGCGGGATGCGCAGCTTTTCCTCACGGGTTGCCAGCTCGACCACCGTGGTATAAAGCTCGGCAGGCGACTCCGACTCATCCAGTGTATTGACGACCATGATGATGAAGCGGCCATCCGGCGACAGGTCAATATCGCGAAGCTGCTGATCCCCTTCGATCCACATCAGTTCACGCGGCCTGCTGCCCTCGTCACCGACCGAATGCAGTACGTAGGTTGTCCGTGTGAAGACCTGAACCGCATCGGGATTATCCGGGATGGCTTCCAGATACAGCACCGTCTTATTGTCGGGGGACCACGCCACATATTCGACCCGTTCACCCGGCGCAGAAAGCTGCAGGCGGTCGATCCCGTGACGATCCATCACCCACGCCTCACCATTCATCACAGCGGCAATGCGCAGGCCGTCGGGTGACCAGGCCGCCCATTCCACATCCTGTTCCGGCGTCACCACAATCTGTGCCGACCCTGTCGTGGTCACCATATTCAGTTCGTAGTAGGTATTCGCTCCCGGGATGCCATCGATAAACAGCAGGGCATCCCCCCGTGACGACCAGAATGTGCGATTGACGCCGTAGGTCAGTGCGTCCCATGTCGTATAAAAGGGTGAAGTATCCAGATAGGCGATTGCACAGCGCAGGCTGCCATCCGGGGCAGCGGTATAGACATACGGATGAACGACAAAGCTCATGCGCTCGCTGTCGGTATCATACGGGCACTGGGGCAGCACGACCGGTTTGTATGTCTCTTCCCACTGATTGGATTCGTCGAGGACCGTTTCCACGATCCAGCCTTCAATGCCACCCTTCTGGTAAACCTTCCACATGATTCGGCCATTGGACTCCACGCCGTGACCGATGACCGTAAGCGTCTCGCCGAAATACGCCGTCCCGATGATCTCCGCATCATCGCGGGCTTCTGCACGAATCGCCGTTGCCTTTGTGATCACACGGACAAGCTGATCGGGATTGATCGGATGCTCGACCGGTAACGGAAAGTCGATCTGTGAGATGGATCTGACAACAGGGGCTGCGGTCGGGGCCGCTGTCAGCAGTGAGATCAGGTAGTATTCGCCATCCGCGCCATCGACCGTCCAGCCTGACAGATCCTGATAGCGGACATTCCACCACTGATAACCGCTGGCGCAGATCGGGCCTTCGAGTACCGTCACCAGCGATCCGCCGGGGATTCTGCCGAGCAGTTCTCCCTCAAGTGAAGGGCTGTTACGGACGTTATTGGATACGCCATTGGTCACCTGAGCAAATGATCCGATAATCAGCGCCGCTGGCGGTTGACAGTCCCGTCCGGACTGCGCCGCCGGGGCTGCTTCCAGCCCCATGAACGACATCAGGTTCATCAGCAGGAGCAGCAGACTGACGAACTCACAGGACAGGAAAAAGTTCAAACGTGATTTCATCACCGTTAAAGTCCATTCAGTGAGATTCTGCTGCGGCTTTGTGCAATGCTCTTGTTCAACATTGTCGTCTGTTTTATCCTCTAGAGCGTCTGCAACAGGTCGTTGCAACAGGCACATGTACTGTATGATTCTGATCATGAAACATGATTCTGATCATTGGTACAGACTCTAACCATTTCCGAACACGATCCAATCGAACCTACGGGTGACCCGGGGTCCGTCTTTTGGCGGAGATCGAAAATCATAGACAGAAAACAGGACACGCATGGACATCGAGACTACACCGATCAATTTTCGCCGGACGCTGATCGCCGGGAATATCTACACCGCGCTGCGCCAGTATGTGGATTCGCAGTCGCAGTCCGTCGGGCGTGTGCTGCCGGGTGGATTGTATTACGTGCTCTGGAAAGCCTCCGCCGGGGTGAAGCTGGCGCAGGTGCCGGATGTCTCTTACCTTCGGCCTGACAAGCTCAACGTCTTCGATGCGACGCTGCCCTATCCCGGTGCGCCGGATTTCGCCGTCGAGTGCGTGACCATCACCGAAGCCGATATGGTCGCGCTGGAAAAGGTGCGGGATTATCTGGCAGCCGGGACCGAAGAAGTCTGGGTGGCCTATGCCGGTCTGGGGGAAGTGCACCGCTACCGCCGCGACAACCCGCGCGCGATTCAGGCCTTTGTCGGCGATGATGTCATTGACGGCGGTACGCTGTTCCCGGGTTTACAGTTGGTTACATCAGATCTGTTCAGATAAACACGGGGATACACGCCACCCGTCGAACACTTACTGCCACACCCGGAGGGTAGGGCGGGATTCTTCCGGCCCGATATGCAGCAACTCAAGCCATTTTACATGTTGAAGCAGGTGTAAATCAGGCCACTGATGCCCCCGGCATTGCTTGCAATGCTAACCACTCGCTGTCGACGGGAAACAACCCACTCATACACAAAAGTCCTTCCCTCGGAGTGGAGCGCAGCGGAACGAGTGGGGGAAGGATTTAGAATGGGGGGCTTTTTTCGCCTCAAATCTCTAAAGTTGCAGTACAAGGGGCGGGATTCAATCCCGCCCACCAATCGCTAATCCTCTGGTGTGACTTCCGGTGTCACCTGCGACTCGATGCGTTCCCGTGCGTCGAAGATCCGATCCCGTGCATCCTCGGCAAAGCTGAAGCCAAAGACCGGATGCCATGCCAGCACCCATTCGTAATCGCGGATGGCGGCGGCATCATCCCCAAGCGCTTCCTGAATACGCCCACGCAGATAACGGCGCGTGCCGCTGTCACTGGCTTCCAGCGCCCGGTTGATCGCTTCCAGAGCTGACTCATAATCCTCAAGCACCAGTTGAGCCTCGGCGCGGTACTCGTCTGCGAAGGCATTCTCTTCTGCTGACATCGAACCAGGCGGGATCTGATCCAACAGGGCCAGTGCTTCGGAATAGAGATCGGTTCCAGCCTGTGCTTCACCATTCTGCGTGATGCGTCCGGCCTGATCGAGCAGCACACGGGCATTCAGCAGACGGATCTGCGTATCAGGCAGTGCGCCGCTGCCAATCAATGCCTGGGCATCTTCAAGCGCGCTCGCATATTCTCCAGCAAGATAGGCCACCTGCATCCGGCGGGCACGCAGAGCGTTATCCTCCGGGACCGCGCTCAGCGCCTGATTGTAGTCGGCCAGCGCGAGATCATACCGACGCTGCTGGGCGTAGAGATCCGCACGCGCTGCCAGCGCATCGACCAGCGCCAGTACCTCTTCGCCGCTTTCGAGTGCCTGTGCATACGCCGCAAATGCCAGATCGATATTGCCTTCTTCCAGACGCGCATCCCCCCGCAGGCGGAACATGGTCGGATTATTCGGGAAGTACAGGTTATAGGTATCGGTATACAGTACCGCCAATCCCGGTTCGCCCCGTTCCAGCGCTGAAGTGATCCGAAGCTGATGCGCTTCCTCTGAATACGGGTTGAGGTATGCGGCCACAAATGCTTCATGATCGGCGCTCTCATACTGGGCGCGGGCGGTTTCACGATCACCCGCAGCAGCGAAGCGCCGCGCTTCCGCCAGATACGCCTGACCCTTTGCCAGAATCATCGCGACGTCGTCGGCCAGTTCCGGGAACTGCATCCCCGCGTTCACGGCATCGATGGCGGCGGTCGTCTCACCGAGGCGCGTATATGCCTTCGCGATCAGCTCATAGGCCCGCCCCAGACGCGGATCACCCTGAATTGCCGCCTGCAAACGCTCAATCGCCGCGAGCATCCGCTGATTGCCCTCGGCGTTGCTGCCGTTTGCATAGGCGGTTTCCCCCTGCTCGAACAGCACCTCAGCAAACCCGAGATTGACCAGCGGCCCATAGCGGTTGACATCATCGGACGAAACGCGCTCCAGACCGGCTTCGGCTTCGTTCATGACATTCAGCGCATTGCTGAACTGCCCATCGCGTGCGAGAGCGACCGCTTCGAAGTAATAAGGGTTGGGGTTGAACGTTTCGCCAAGTGACTCACGATCGGCCTGTAGCGTCGCGGCAGCATCCGCAAACTGCCCCTGATTAATCAGCACCGCGCTGTCCAGCACCGCACGGTCCGGCTGGACTGGCACCTGCAATTCGGTCGGGCGCGGCGTCGCGTTGACATTGCCCTGCGGTGTAAAGGTCGCCGGGATCGTGGCGCTCGGTGTGTAGGTCGGGAACTGGGTAGTATCCAGTGTGGCGGACGGAGTCGGTGTGAAACCCGGCGTATAAGTCGGTGTATTCGACGGTGTCAGTGACGGTGTGCGAGTGGCCGCGAAAACCACACGCCGCACTTCCGGCACATTGTTGACGATAAACCAGCCGACGACGCCGAGCACCAGCAGGCCAGCCAGCACACCGGCGGCGATCTGTGAGCGCAGCACCCAGATATCACGCTCGCCCGCGCGGTTTTTCTCCTTGCGTACCCACTCCACCGGCGGCTCGGCGGCTTCCGCTTCGGTATAGGGTGCGATAATCCCCGGCAGCGCTTCCAGCACTTCATTCAGGTACGCCTGATCCGGTTCCGGTACGCCGGGACGTGACTGGTCACGCGGCGGTGGGATCAGCCTCGGCTGTCCCTCGGTGGCAATCGGCAGACGCTCCGGTACTGCCGGGGCGCTGCGCGGTTCGAAATCATCAGCGAAATCGTCACCGTCCGTGTCCACATCCGCATCGACGGCGCTGCCAAAGACCGCTTTGCGGAAGGCGTCGGTATCCATCTCGTCATCGAAGATGGCGTCATTGTAGCCAGCGCTGCGATAATCATCCCCGTCGTCATCTTCATCATCCAGCGACGGCAGATAGCTGGCCGCGACCACATCCGCCGGAGACAGATCCTCACCCTCGTCATCGAGTCCGAGCAGATAATCCGGGATGTCGTCATCATCAGCATCACTTGTGACAGGGTTCAGGCTGCTGATACGACCGGTCGCGGGTGGGGCTGGCGTGAAGTCCGGGGAGTCGTCAGGGTCATCCAGGTCCAGCAGATAATCGGGCAGTTCAAATTCTTCCTCGCCTGCATCCTCCACTGAAGTGACAGCCGCATCGGAGTCGCTGTCATCATCCAGTTCCAGCAGATACTCCGGTAGTTCGAATTCTTCCTCGTCGGCACTTTCATCGAAGTCAGCAGCGCCAGCCTCAGCCGCACTGATGACCGCGTCGTAATCTGCGAAAGCGTCATCATCTTCATCGAATTCGTCAAAGGCATCAAAAGCTGGCTGATCGAATTCGTCGTCTTCAGGTTCGGGGGCAGAGGGCGTGGAAGGCGCAGACGGGGCGGACGCTGGAACGGATGGCGTGGCACTGGTTCCAGTGCTGGTATTGAGAAGCTGCTGCGGATCAATCCCCAGCACGCGCACCGCCTTGAGTGCCATTTCGTTCTGCGGGTTGAGTTCCAGCACTTTACGCAGATAAAGCAGCCGTTCCTTTACATCTTCCGTCACGCTGGCAAGGTAGAGCCATGAGGTCTCATCACGCGGGTCGAGTCTCAGCGCCTGCTGCAAGAACTGGCGTGCTTCTGCGGTGCGCCTTGCCTTTGCCAGCGCGATCCCACGGTCTCTGAACTGTCTGGCCTGTTCACTCGACATGCCTGCTCCCCTTGTCTGGTGTTTCGCAATCCACGGTGCGTGTGATGTTTCGTGTGAGTTGATCTGCTTTTAACTGTCACCGTGCATGTGCTGTGACACGGTGCTATGGGGGCATTATACACCGCGCAGCAGACGGTAGAAAAAAGGATTGCGGATTTGAGGGAATCAGGAAGAGGAAAAATGATGCCTGCCGGGGATATTGATCATAAACACCCGGCACCGGCATCGCTTGCGAAGAAGGAGGCGTTCGTGCGGCCCATGACTCCGCCTGTACAGCCTATGTGGAAACAGCCTGACGGTTAAACGTTCGATTTAGACGCCCACAGTGACAAACTTTCTGTTGAGACTGGTGCTGTGATATTAGAGATCCGGGTGGTTCTGTTAGTTAGGGTGTTGCGAGTGGTACGCTGTATCACAAATCACATTACAGTTTCAGGATACTCGAAGCCTCCATACGCTAGGTGACGGCTGGTTTACGGAACTGCAACGGCCAGACAACGCCAACCTGACGGATTCCCTACGCCATGCATATCTGAGGGAATTTCCCCTTTATAACGATCGCTTCTAAAACATCAGGAAATGGCCGGGGGATGAGTTTCCCAACATTTGAAAACTCTAACCGCACACGTCGAACATCTGTGCTACACTGGATATTTCTGCACTTGAAGCCCGCACCTTAACATCGCTGCTGTCAGCATTCAATGCCGCCCACTATCCGCTTGTTGCAGCACATATTTTTTTGTGCGGCAGCAGCAGCAGCAGCAACAAGCCGATTTTGAACCTGAACATCGGATGACGTCGCCCTGATTGCTGCAAAGTGCAGCAGCATTACGCCGCTATAAGCACTGTAGTGCAGCAAACTGCTGCAACTGCTGCAACACATAGAGTCGCAGAGAGGCGCCGCGGTGCGTCCGTCATAGCCGTTGAACATCATCCACACCCAAATCAAAAGAGCGCTCCGGTGTGGAGCGCCCTCTCTGATACAGATAGCGTATTCCGCTTATTCCAGCGGAGCAACCGTTGCGTTGACCATTGTGATACGGCCTTCGACGCCGGTGTTCTCTTCAGTCACCGTGCCGAGTTCCGCGAGGTAGTTATTGGTCGCTTCGTAATCGACCATGCCGAAGTCATAGGGTGCAATCGCATTGGTGTTGAAGATCTCGTAACCGTCGCCACCCGTACGGACGAAGTTCAGGGTCGCCATGCTGTAGGTCGCTTCGGGGTCGAGTTCGGTGTAGTTACCATCTTCACCGAGGACTTCGACGCTCACGATGCGGCTGCCCGGTTCCAGATTCGGGTCGAAACTGTAGCGGATACCCGACACCTGCGGGAAGCGGCCTGCGAGGTCAGCACGCGCCACGACACCGTCTTCAACCGTCAGGCCGGAGACACCGTTTTCCAGTGCGGTGATCAGGTCTGCGCCGGTGATGTCGAAGGTCGAGAGCAGGTTGCCGAACGGCTGAACGGTCAGCACTTCACCGAGCGTGATGTCACCTTCTTCGATGTCGGCGCGGATACCGCCGGCGTTCATCAGGGCGATCTGTGCACCGGTCGCGGCACGCATGGCATCAGCGATCAGGTTGCCGAGGTTGCATTCTTCCACGCGGCAGACATTGCGGTTGCCGACAAGGTGAATCTCGGTGGTCGCGCCAATCGGTTCTTCACGCAGTCCGGCGACTTCGGTATCGAGTTCTTCGATCAGGGCCTGTGCCTCTGCATCCGGTACGATGTAGCGCGACAGGAAGATCGTGTCACCTTCTGCGCCAACAACCACACCGTCCGCGTCGAATTCGACATCCAGACGGCCCAGATAGGTGTTATTGGAACCAGCCTGCACGTAGTAGACCGGGTTGCCATCCGCACCCGTGAACGCAATCGGATATTCACCGGCTGCGGGGGCGTTCTGGTTGCCAAACAGTGTGTGGCTGTGTCCACCAACATAGACATCGACGCCTTCGAGCTGCGGGATCACTTCGCTGTCCACGTTGTAGCCGGTGTGGGTCAGTACGATGATCTTGTTGACACCCTGCTGGGTCAGTTCGGCGGCAGCCTCATTGACCACGGCGACATAATCCGCATTGAACTGGACCAGTTCACCGGGGGATGAGAGGTCCGGCGTTTCAGCGGTCACGAGGCCGATCACACCGATCTGCTCACCGTTGACTTCCAGCACGGCGGTGCGCTGGATGATATTGGCGAGGGCCGGTTCTTCGCTGACATCGATATTGGTGGTGACCACCGGGAATTCCAGACCGGTCACGAATTCGGCCAGCGTATCAATGCCGTTGTCGAATTCATGGTTGCCGAGGGTCATGGCATCGTAACCGAGCAGATTCATCACCTGCACCTGATCCTGTCCCTTGAAGACGGTATGGAACAGCGTACCGGTGAAGCGGTCACCGCCATCGACGAGGATCACATTGCCGCCCTCTTCGCGGATCTGATTGACGACAGCGGCCTGACGTGCGACACCACCGTCACCATCGCCGTTGGGCAGATGTGAGGCGTGGGTATCATTGGTATGTAAGACCGTGAGTGCAAATGACTCTTCGTCCTGAGCGCTGACAGCACCGACCACGAGAAGAGCAATTACAACGAATAGAAAGAACACTCTGCGCATTATTTCCCCCTTACGGAACACGAAATTAAAGGTGAAGCTAACAGCTTCCCTTATTGTAACGCATTCAGTATCCGAGTGCTTCTTTTAGAGATGTTTATCACATCCAGTAGGTGGACTTAAAATTATGTTAAGAGACACCTGTCACCAGTCGGCAGTCACCACACATCACCTGAGCGGTCAGGGTTATAGGTGGCTCAGAGGCGCGATCGGGCTAGGATGCCATCGCCTGCCAGCGGACATCCCGCAGGAAGGACTGATCGCCGCGTGCGAACTTTTGCAGGACGCTCTCAAGCTGTGCCTGTGTCAGCCATGTGTCCGATTCCATCATTTCGCCCTGCGGGTCGCGGTACTCAAGGGCGTAGAGGCCTTCTTCCTGGAGCGCAGACTGCATGTAGATATTCTCGCCCATTGTCAGCACCAGATAACCGTTTTCGATACCGTCCAGTTGCTGGATGGCTTCGGCAATTGTGCCGGGGGTCAGTCTTTCACTCTCTGTGCCGTTTTCGAGGATTAGTTTCATGGATGTACCCTGTCAGACTCGAACAAAATAACGCTGGGTGATGACCTGAACGATGTAACACCCACTCAGGATGATTGTCTCACCTCTGAGAGGTAAGAGTCCATCTCTTCGGCGGTTAAAACGCCGAATTTTACCTTCTTAACATTGAGGTCCGGTTCGATGACCCATGTGGTTGGGTACACCGAAACACCCATCTGTCGCGTGGCGTCGTATGAGGTGTCCGCGACATCGCGCAGCACCACCACCTCATCGAGTGTAATACGGTTTTCTTTCAGAAAAGTGTCAATGCGCTCCGGCGTGTCCATATTAGTGACACCGAGCACCACGACGCCTTTATCGGCATGAGCCTGTGCAAATGCTTCAAGGTCAGGCAGTTCCTGAATACAGGGGGCGCAGCCGGTCCACCAGAAGTTGAGGAAGATCGTCTTGCCCTGATAATCAGAGAGATGCACGACGCTGCCATCCAATGCCCGCACTTCGAAATCGGGCGCGGGTTTATTCAATACCGAGGGCGGGATGTAACCGGCAGTGGTACTGCTTGCGGCGGGGGGCTGGCCGGGGCCGGGATTCAGCACGATCAGCGCGGCAGTGACGATCCCAAACAGGAACATCATCCCGAACAGCACACCTGCGGCAGAAATCCGGACCGTGCGCGGCGGTGCTGGATGATCCGGTGAGGGTGTCAGGTCGGGGCTTTGATCGTCATTCGGGCCGGTTAAATGGGTCACGGGTCTATCCTGAATATCTGTCGGTTATGCTTGCTGCGTATCAGTTTACGTTTAATCCTCCGTGATCTCAATAGATCACATCCAGCACCGATCGTGATCGGTGCCCAGCATAATCCAGGAGGCTTAACCGTCCATGAGGCTGATTCATTAATTCGGTTCACGCCAGGTTAACTCATTGATTACTTAATGAAGACTCGATTAATCGGTTTCAGGGCTGTAAATTGCTGCATGATTTTTGGCTTTATTATGGAGTCATGATAAACTATTGCTCAGAGGCTGAAAGTATCATCATATTTCGTTATATTGCACCGCTTAATGTTAAAAAGATACGGCGTGAATGGTTCCTGATCAGATCTGTGTAACTGTTGCCAAAATAGATCAATAGGTTTATGATTGAGGAAGAAATAACGAAGATTGAGGCCCCCGGAAAGAAAATAATTATGACCAGCACAGCAGTGGAAGCCGCTAACATTCTCGTCGTCGATGATGAAGGGCCAAACCGGTACTCGGTGAGCAAGACGTTACAGCGCGTCGGTTACAACGTGCTGGAAGCTGCCAGCGGGGAAGAGGCGCTCGAAATCATGACCGGCCAGCACTTCGACGTAGTGCTGACCGACATCCGCATGCCACCGGGCCTTGATGGTGTGGAGCTTCTGCGTCGTATCCGGGAACAGTCCCCTGATGCGATTGTGATTCTGATGACCGGTTTCGCCAGCCTCACGACTGCTGTCGAAGCGCTGCGGATGGGGGCGCATGATTATCTGATCAAGCCCAGTTCCAGTCAGGACATCCGTCAGAGCGTGGCGCGTGGTGTGGAACGTGCCCAAAGCCTGCGCCGTCGTCGCGGCCTGCTGGAATCGATCCGTAATGAAGTGTTTGAGCTGTCCCATACCGAGACCAGCCCCACGCTTCAGGGCAACGGCTTCAAGCGGGATTATGACAATTCCGACACTGCCCGCTTCCCGGAAGGGGCCGATATGTCCAGCGGGACCAGTATGCAGCTTGGGCCGCTGACGGTTTATCCCGGACGCTATCAGATCTCGATTGGTGATCAGCCGATTGACCTGACGCCGACCGAGTTCGATCTGCTGCTCTATCTGGGGGCGCACCGCGGTCGTGTGGTGCCATGCAGTGAGCTGGTGCGTGAAGTGCGCGGTTATACCGTCGATGAAGCCGAAGCGCGTGAGGTAATCCGCCCGCATGTCAGCAATCTGCGGCGCAAGCTCAAGAGTTCCGGCCCCAACGCTGACCTGATCGTTAACGTGCGCGGCATCGGCTACCGCCTGAGCGACCGCGCCAAGTAGCAACTGCACCTTGTGCAACATCTGCACAGCGTGCCTCAACTTATAAAATGAAAACGGCGGAGACATCGTGTCTCCGCCGTTTTTTGTTGTGTGATACTTTACCGTTACGGTGCGACTTCCGGCGTGGCTTCGACCATTTCCGACGTCACTTCATATGCCACACCATCGAGGACGACGATCACACGGTCACCCAGCGCGAAGTATTCGGCCAGTTCCGGCTTCTCCATCAGCAGGGCGAAGTATTCATCGCTGAGGAACTCCACCTTCTGTGTCTCCATCGTGTCGGGCATGAAGGTCGTATCCGTCCAGATACCGTTCTGGGTGATGAAGGTCTTGTCGCCCACTGTCGTCAGTGCATTGGTAGAAGTCACACTCATCATACCATCGCCTGCTCCGCTTGCTGGCATGGTGGCGGAAGGCATTGCCAGTGGTGCAGCGACTTCGGCCTCGGCCATGTCACCGATCTGTGCTGCACGGTCCACCGCATTTGATCCGGTCGCTTCATCCGCAGCCATATCGAAATCTTCTGAGGCGCGGGTCACAGCGTTATTACGGCCCTGCTGCGTCAGGATGTCGTCTTCTTCGATCAGGAAGCTCGTATAGGGCGTGATGATGCCATAGCGCAGGCTGAGCGCGACGATGCTGTCCACCAGTTCCTGATTTTCACCACTGATGCGGATGGTATTCATCAGGTCAGCAATGCGGCGCGTGGCCCACAGGCGGGCGATGAAGTCCTGACCACCTGCTTCAGTCTGGAAGCTGAGATCCTCATAGACATAGGTCTGCGCTTCACCGTCAACTGTGCCGCTGATCGTCACACGGGCCGGGCCGGATATGTTGCGATAACGGCCAACCAGTGTGATCTGCTGACCGGCAAACAGATCGGAGACCTGTGTCGGGTACATCAGCTCCGCCGTAGCGCCTTCAATCTCGATCGAGACATTGGACAGCACCGGCGCGTCGATCTTGTTGTACAGTGCGGCCACTTCTTCCTCGATGCGCTGGTTCGGGCGCACGTAGGTACCGGTGCCACGGAATTCACGGGTGATCGAGTCCAGCAGGATGGTGTTGACATCGTCGCCCACGCCGAAGGTGAAGATGCGGGTATTCGGCTTTTCGGCATCCTTCAGGGCGGCAATGATGCCTTCGGTTTCCAGAATGCCTTCTGTCGCTTCACCGTCCGTCAGGAACAGCACGGCGGTCGGACGTTCACCGAGTGAAGTCGTGAGCGCCTGCGTCAGTGCGGCGCTGATGTTCGTGCCGCCTTCAGCCGTCAGGCCGTTGAGCCAGTCGATTGCGCCCTGCGCTTCGGATGCATCCTGAAGCCCCTCGCTGTAGATGCGCGTGCCGCTGCTGAAAACGATCAGGTTGAAGCGGTCCTGCGGGTTGAGGTTATCCAGCACATAGGCTCCGGCCTGCTGCGCCTGTGACCACTTTTCGCCATCCATACTGCCGGACTGATCGACGACAAGGATCACATCCTTCGGCACAATCGTGTCCTGCTCGACTTCCACCGGTGGCTGAACCAGCAGCAGGAAGAAGCCATCCTGATCGGCGCTTTCGCGATAGGTCATCAGATTGGTGCTGACCGTGTCCTGCTCGAAACCGTAATACAGCGTGAAGGTACTGCCCACCTGCGGCGCAGACGATTCGTAGGAGGCGTTGAAGCTGTTATCTGTTTCACGGAAGGCGGCCAGGGAGTGCGTCGGTGAGTAGATCGTACCGATGGCCTGATTCTCGCGGACGTGGACGCTGATGCTGGTGGATTCCACGATGCGGCGGCTGCTCATCGGGTACTCGTATTTGACGAGACCGTTTTCGATGGTCAGAAGCTGGCCGTAGGTGATCTGAATGCGGCGGGAGTCGCCAGCCGGGATCGGGAAGACGTTGGCCTGAATAACATTCGTCCCGACGTATTCCAGCAGGGCCGGGTCGCGGTACTGGCGGACGATCTCGTCGTAGATGGCGCGGGCTTCGCCAGCTTCAAGGATCTTGGCGTCATACGGCACGCCGTCGATGATCATCGTCAACTGATCGACCGCAGCACCCTGCGGCAGCGGGAAGAGGAAGGTCCCCTCTGCCAGCGCTTCACCGGTATTGGTGAATTGAAGATCGACGCTGGTGGTGGCGATCTGCTGGTCGATCTCGACATTGACGCGGTGGAAGTCGATGGTCAGCCAGTTCGGGTCCGTAAAGACTCCGCAGCACGGCGGCGGGACGATGATCTCCTGTGCGGCGGCGGGGCTGATCGCAAAGACCAGCGATAGCAGTAACAAAACAAGGGCTGAAATGGGTGGGACAAAGCGTTTCATGTTGTTCGTCTCCGTTCTTGTGATTTGTACCAGTGACGAACCCGGTCTGCGATTTGTTCCCAGCTCTGCCTAAAGGATGTTTATCAGAAGACTGACTTCGTACAGTTTATTCTGTTTCAGACGGTGTAACTTCGACAATGGGACCGCCTAGTGGCTGGCATCCATATGTCGCTGCGGCCTGCTGCCGTTGCCGATTGGAAGTATCTAACTCCAGAAAAAATGCATCCAGATCCTCGACCTTATGGCCAATGCTGATTACTGCACTGGGGTAGATCAATCGCAACTCATCAAAAGCTTTTCCAACATTCGCGGGAGTGTTTCCTTGTTGATACTCTTCAAGAGAAGACTCTACTCCTTGGAGATATACCTGAAGAAAATCTTCAGGGGAGCACGGATTTTGTTCATGCGTGACGACCGCCAGTACCTCAAAGCCCGCGAGTGTCGCAGGAATGCCATAGCGTGCAGGGGAGTATTTTTCACGATCTACGGGAAGCGGCTCGGCGGTACTTTCCGGCAGAACTGGAAGCGATTCTTCCCTCATCCTCGGCCCACCCAACGGAAAACACCGACCCAATGCGACGACCTCCTGTGCCTGACGCATCGTCTTATCGAGCTGTGCAAAAAAGACATCAGCATGAACATAAGGGCCAAAGGTGCTGATCCCTGCTTTGGGATAAAGCTGGTTGAGTTCCGCCATTGCTTCATCAATCTGTGCTGCTGTGGGGCTTTGCAGATATTCGCTTGCCGTTGTCTGTGGAACCTGAATATAGACGTCCATGAAATCCTCCGGTGAACAGGGGTTTGTTTCATGAGTGACAACAGCAACCACCTCGAAACCAGCGAGTGTTTCGGGGACACCATAGCGTGCAGGCGAATATTTTTCACGATCTACAGGAAGCGGCTCGGCAGTGCTTTCTGTCGGATTCAAAGCTTCAATTCCACCACTCAACGGAATACAGCGTCCGGTTGCGACACTTTCTTGACTCATGATACTCGCTTGCTCAAGTCGCATAAAGAAGGTATCCAGATCATCAATCCTGCCGGATGTGCTAATTACCGCATTAGGGTAAAGCGCTGTCAACTCATTCAAGGCTGCTGTTATCGAGGCCGATGTCTGATTTGGTCGATCTTTATCCCACGTTTCATCTGATTCTTGCAAATGAACCTCGATGAAATCCTCTGGGGAACACGGATGTTGCTCATGTCCCACGACAGCTAACACCTCAAATCCCCCTAATGGATTCGGAATGCCGTAGCGTGCAGGAGAATATTTTTCGCGATCTACGGGAAGGGGTTCGGCGGTACTTTCCGGCGGAAGTGAAAGTGATTCTTCTAACATAAAGGGGCCACCAAAGCGAATACAGCCACCAAGCGCTATTGCTCGCTGACCTGCAAGATAGTTTTCCTCTAACCTTACGAATAGTCCGTCCATATCCTCTATAGGTCCGACGACGCTAACTGACGCCGCTGGATCTGGATACATTGCTTTAAGTTCTTGCATCGCAAGTTCGACACTCTGCTGAGTCGTATCACTTTGCAGGTATTCATCCAACGAAGGTTCATTGGACTGAAGGATGACATTCATAAAACCTTCTGGCGAACACGGATTTGTTTCGTGCGAAACCACCGCGACGACTTGAAGTCCGCCTAATGTCTCTGGAATGCCATAGCGTGCGGGGGAGTATTTTTCGCGATCTACGGGAAGGGGTTCGGCGGTACTTTCCGGCGGAAGTGGAAGCGGTGGCTGCTGTGCGTCCGTGCGCTGACGGGCAGACATCGCGATAAAGAGGATCACGATACTTGCAATCGAAAGGAGTGCTAAGAGATGTTTTTGTCTCATTTCGTAATCCTTTGTAATTTTCATTATGCATATGTAACATATCCATTGTGATGCCAAAAAAATTCCTGTCAATGGGTGCGAAACAAAAAACTGTCCAGACCAAAGGGATTCGGCCTGAACAGTTCATCGTTTGCTAAGGTGAGACTTGCGTCAGACTATGGCAGCGGAATCAGGTCAACGGATCTCGAACTTGCCGGTGCGAGGCCAATGTCATCAACCACGACTTTGCCGGAAGTCCCGCGAAAGTCGAGGATGGCGATTACCTGTGTGGGTGTTCCAGTGACGCTGACATTTTGCAGAAAAGGAGTGTAATCAAAGGTCCCGGCACCCAGCCCAAGCGTCCATTTGTCCTTGGTCCCTTCGACATGTTTCACCTTGACGATCAGGCGGGCCGTCCCCGCGCCCAGATTCTTGCCATTCGCGTAGGCAGACATGTCGAATCCTTCCCCGCTCATATGGCCGCCGACAAACACCTTCTGCTTCAGCTTGCTGC
>JAEZAF010000278.1 GCA_023430545.1 Chloroflexota bacterium | reverse complement strand
GGGGTCGCAGCGGTGTGAAAAGTCCTCCCCCGTCAACGGGGGAGGATTTAGGTGGGGGTCTATCGCACCAATTAGAGAAGCCGGACTTTCGAGCTTAGCTTAACGCGTATGCGCTTCAGCGCGTCCGCCACACCCAACGATCACCGTAACAGGGACGCACGACCTGCGTATCCGCCGCCAACCCCACCCCGAAATCCCTACGATCCATGTAAGGAAGCGCTTCAGCGCGTCCACCGCAAACAAAAGGGCGTGACATACATCCTCTCTCGTGTAAAAGTCCTCCCTCGCTAGCGGGGGAGGATTTAGGTAGGGGGCTATCGCACCAATTAGAGAGGCGCGACTTTCCAGCTTAGCGTGGTGCATATGCGCACCGAAGCGATAAACCCCAATGATTTGAAAACTCTAACCGCATAATACGAACATCTGTGCTATAATTGAAAATCCCTCTCTCCGCAGCGCAACAAGTTGCGCCAAGAGGGACAGCGGTGAGGTTACCGCAGTTGCAGCAGCACAAAATTTTTTGTGCGGCGGCAGCAGCAGCAAGCGGTCACCAGCCGATTTTGAACCTGAACGTCACCATTTTGTTGCACTAAAGTGCTGCAAAGTGCAGCAACATGCAGCAACATGCTGCAACATGCCGGTAAGGGCGGGATTCAATCCCGCCCGTTGCATCAGCTTCAGTCTTCGTCTTCGATTTCCCAGCGGGACTGATCGGCGGCGATGGCCTGCAAATCAACCGCCCGGTAGCGCTGCCACAGATCACGGGCGATGCGTCGGCTGTCACGCTCCAGCCCCTGTGTGGCGAAGTACGCGCATAGCCGCTCAAGGTCACGTTCGAGGATATTGCGCCCCTGACTGTTGCCTTCGATGTTGACCACCTGCGGGAAGTCAATCAGCACCGCGGCCCCCTGCCAGTACAGGACGTTGTATGCGGACAGGTCACCATGTACCCAGCCATGGCTCAGCATCAGTTCAAGATCGCGCATCAGCCGGTCGAACAGGCGCGGCGCTTCACCCGGTTCCAGTGTGACCGCGCTCAGTGTTGGGGCGGGTAAGCCTTCTTCACCGATATACTCCATCAGGATGGCGTTAGCGCTGGCACTGACCGGCATCGGGACCGACGCGCCAAGCTGGTACAGTTTCTGCAGGGTGGTGAACTCATACATCAGCCATGAAGTGTGGCTGACTTCGCGCCCGAATGCGCTTTTCTTGCCCAGCGCGCGCATGATGCGGTGATCGGTCTTCTTGATCGAGCGGCCTTCTTCGGTCAGCACATCACGGCCTTCGCGGTAGGCAGCATCGTTGCGGAACTGACGGTGAATGTGGGGCCGGTAGACCTTGGCGGCCAGCAGTTCAAAACCAGTATTAGGATGCGCTTCGCAGGTGTAGACGCTGGCTTCCTTACCGCCTTTGACAACAGCGAGCACATCGGTAATCTGTTCCTGCTGGAAGAAGCCCTGAAGCGATTCCAGCAGCCAGCCGCTTTCGAACCGTGACGGCTGATAGGTGGTCTGCCAGCCTTGTTCAAGTGCGTTATCGCTGTCGGCCACTTCCATCACCAGGGTGGATTGAGCTTTCTTCGGTTTGTGCTGTGCCTTCGGTTTGCGTTTGCGCCGTGCCTGACGATCATTCAGGATCGGGTCGAAGCGGTCTTCGTACAGGTCATAGCGGTCGTAGTCGTTATAGTCGTTCAGGCGAGCCATCACGCGTTTTCCCCAATTGTTGAGTTCATGGTGTGCGATTCGTTTTCGGTATCCGTAGTGCGGAGAACAAAAGAGGTCACAGGGGGCTGTACTGGATTCGCCAGCACGCCGACCACCTGAAACCAGAACGGTTCGGTGTAAGGATTGCGCTCGATGGTCATGCCGAGTTTGCGCATGACGGCCATCGAGGCTTCGTTGTCGAATTCGGTGGTCGCGATGATCCGCTTCAGATGGAGCTGCTCGAAGGCGAACTGAATCAGCCGGTGCGCCCCTTCCGCCGCGTATCCCTGACGCTGATGCGCCGGGTCAACCGCCCAGAACAGGCCCATCTCGGTGGTTGCCAGTCCGGTTGGCTCCGTCGATAACTGATCGCGGAAGGCAGGCAGTACATCAAACGGCCCGATGCACTGGACAATCCCCAGCGAGCCAATCAGTTCGCCGGTGGCTTTGAGTTCAAGTGCATAGTCGCCATAAGGCGGTTGATAGAGGCGTGCCAGTTCGCGGTAATTGTCGATGCTCCATGCCAGCCATGTGCGCCGGCTTTCCAGTGCGGTATCGTCGCCGAAGGCCCGGTTCAGGATGTCATGGATGCGTGTCAGATCATCAGCCCGGAAAGGGCGGATGCGCAGGCGTTCGCTTTCGAGTTCGAACGGGATGTTGTCGTTCAACAGGTTTCCTTTTTTTGACCAATCCAGTGGTCAGCTTATTTACATGTCAGTATGAGATTGGCGGCGGTTAGGTTCAGATTCAGTGACAACCGCCTGTGGCGTGTACATCATGATGATGCAGGCATCATCAGATGGCGTGGTGGCATTACGGTTTGGGACAGGCGGCATGACACAGGTCAGCAGTCGTCGCAAAAATGCCTCAATAGTTCTGGATTGAGTCAGGGTGGGGATGATGAACACACCGGATCACAGATCACCGTGATACCGTTCGGGAAACGCATAAGAGGGGGACTTACCCACAATCGGGTAAGGATGGTGCTGATGTGAATGACTGAAGGTCAGTGTTTCACAGGGTTGACTTAAAAGGTCTGGCTACCCTCTCAGGCGGGATTTCCGGTCATCATCGCCAGCGTGACACACGCCGTGACCACACGCGCTGCAAACTTGGGGGCTGTCATTCATGACCTCTTTCTACTCTGGGAAGGACAATTGAGGAAAGTCTAGCACGGTTCTGAAAATGCTGTCAAGGGGTCAGGAAAAATCGGAAGCAGTGCCTTTGCTTATTCAAAAGGTCCTTGATGTGTCATGTCAGAGCCAGCGGCAAGTGAACTTATGGATAGTAACGCCCTGTGTTCCCGAACCTTTATAGCCGAACGCTGGACTCTCCACTATAATGAGGCGGTGATTATGAGGCCGTTGCGCCGCCGATTTGCCCCGAAAAGTTAAGGTTAGCGATCATGATGGATTTACCCTACCACCTTAAGACGCTCGAACCCCTGACCGGTGCGCTGGACATCCTGCGTTATCTTGCGAGTCTTGATGAGCCAAGCGCCGACGCTGACGAGATCTGTGATGCGCTGGACCTGACGGAGCGCACGTTCGGGAAGGCCATTCGCCGCCTCGTCACCAAGAATTACGTCCAGATGGACGGCAGCCTGTTCTACCGCCTCACCCGACAGGGCGAAGAAGCCGCACGTGATCTGGCACAGTTCGAGACTGAAAATCCCGGCGCAGTCGAGGCCAAACGCTCGACCTCGTCGCTCGTCAGGCGGCGGTTGGTGGTCGTACTGCCTTCCCCACTGCTGTACCATCACCGCAATCCGATTATAGTCGGATTAGACGGCGCAACCGATGAGGACAACCGGGGGTTATATCAACCGGCAGAGATGGTAATCCGCGTTTCGATCATCAATGGTGAACCGGAGAAACCGCAGGAAACCGTCTTCCATCTGGAAAATGACCCCGTTAAGCACACCTTCGATGTGCAGCCCGGCGCCTATCAGGAAGCACGGGTTCGGGTTGAGGTCTTCCAGTTGGGGCCAAATCCAGATGACATCACTGCCAGCGGTGGGCTGTATATTGATACCCCCATCGCTGTCCTGAACGGAGCCGGAACCGCACAGCCGACGCCTGTTCATATCGCTTACGGTGCAGATATCGCCATACAGGTGCAAGAGTAATTTATGAGACCGAAAGTGCAATACCCCCGCAGAGTGTTCGTTCGTTCTGCCCTCAAGACCATTGGCCGTCTGGTCGGCTCCACGCTGGCAAAACCCGAAATCAGAGGACTGGAAAATCTGCCGGAAAAAGGCCCGCTGATTCTGGTTGGTAATCATGTCGCCATTGTCGAAGCCGGTCTGATGGCGACCTACACCCCCTATCCGCTGGAGATCATGGCGGCGGGTGACATCCCGCTGGACCCGCGTTTCGGCTGGATGGCAGACCTCTATGGCATTATCCCGATCCGACGCGGCAGTATGGACCGCGCCGGGATGGATATGGCGCTGGATGTCCTCAGTCAGGGCGGCGTTCTGGGGCTTTTCCCCGAAGGCGGCATCTGGGAAACCAGCATCAAGCAGGCCCGTGCAGGTGTGGCATGGCTCAGTAACAAATCACAGGCCCCGGTCGTGCCGATTGGCTTCGGCGGGATTGAAGGCGCACTGGGTGCGATGGGCCGCTTCCGTCGTCCTCGGCTTGTGATGAATATCGGCAATATGATTCCTCCGGTCAGCCTGGATACCCCCGGCAGAAGCCGCAAGGAACTGCTGGCCGAAAACGCCAACATGATTATGGAGCAGGTGACGCAGCTTATCCCCGAAGAAGAGCGCGGTATCCGCCTGCTGCCTTACATCCACGAACGCTTTGAATTCCGCCTGCGCGTGCGTGATGCCTCCGGGACGGAAGTCGAGGCCCCTGACGAGGTGACAATTGCGGATGGATGGGCGCTGAGCAAGTTCTTCCACCGACCGGTGATGATGGATGTGTTCACCCGTAATCTGCGTCTGCCGGTGCGCCCGCTGAATCAACTGCGCAAATTTCATGACCCGCGTGATGTGGCCTCGGCAACACAGGCGATCCTGAATTATCTGTCCACGAACGAGTACTTCTTCCATTACCGCTTCGGTCATGCAGAAGGCGAGGCGATGAATCGCGGTCTTCAGCAGCTCCATGACTCCGCTGTCTGGTTACAGGAGAATCACCCGGGATGGACGATGAAGCTGCGTCCGATCCGGCGTTATACCCTGCGTGATACCAATCAGGAAGTGGAAGAAGAGGAACCAGCCCCGATGCAGGATATGTGAAGGGGTCGGTGGTAGAACCACCTTCCGGTCCTGAAATATCAGCAAACATCTATCAGAAGGCTGAGCGGAACTTCCGCCCAGCTTTTTGTTTTTATTACAGCATTATCGGGTTAACATAGAGCTAACCTTCATCATCATCATCCCGAAAGTGACCTCTTATGGTGACCCGTCCTCAATCTGATGAATATGCCCCTTTTTATGCCGGATATATTGAACGAGTACCAGACGATACCGATGTCTTCGATATGCTGAGTCAGCAGCCCGGTGGGCTGCGCCACCTGCTTCGGAATACGCCGGACTCAGAAGCGAGCTTCCGGCCTGCGCCGGGTGAGTGGAGCATCAAGGAAGTGCTTGGTCATCTACTCGATACTGAGCGGATCTTCAGCTATCGCGCCCTGCGCATCTCACGCGGGGATACCACCCCCATGAACGGCTTCGAGCAGGACGAGTACGTCCGGGCGACCGACTTCAATGCACGTCTGATGAAGGATCTGCTGGACGAATTCGAGATGCGGCGTCGCGCTAACGTGCTGTCCTTTAAACCGCTTCCGGAAGAAGAACTGGCACGGCGCGGGGTCGCGAATAACGCCGAGATCACGGTGCGCGCCCTGTTATATGCGATGGCTGGTCATGTAGCGCATCACATGGAGAGCCTGAGAGACGTGTATAACGTCTCCGGTGAAATACCGGCGGTGTAAAGCATAAGGCAGTCCCTGCTTGTAACGCCTGCTTGTGACGCATTTGCGCCGCAAATCGTGCGTATCGTGTCATGTTCAGGTTCAAAACGCGCCACTTGGCATGCCGTGTCCCTGCGATGGTCTTGTGCAGGGATAGGGCGCGGAATGTCAAAGGCAATGGTGGTGGGGATTGAATGCCGCCCCTGACGGTAATGTGAGGGGCGGCGCTGATTTCCGGTGCTGAGGGGAATTTTCCGGTCGGGCAGGTAATATGTGCGGGATTTATTTCTCGATGGGGACGCCGACCGAATTGCCCCACTCGGTCCAGCTTCCGTCGTAGTTGCGGACCTTGTCATAACCGAGCAGGTACTTGAGCACGAACCAGCTATGGCTGCTGCGCTCCCCGATGCGGCAGTAGGCGATCACATCGTCATCCTGCTTGAGACCTTTTTCGCCTTCATAGATGGCGCGCAGTTCCTCGGCGGACTTGAAGGTGCCGTCGTCGGGATTGACGGCGCGGCTCCACGGGACGCTTTGTGCGCCGGGGATGTGACCACCGCGCAGTGCGCCTTCCTGTGGGTAATTCGCCATGTGCAGCAGCTTGCCGCTGAATTCATCCGGGCTGCGGACATCGACCAGCGGCTTGTTGGCCTTCACATGCTCCAGCACTTCGTCGCGGAAGGCGCGGATGGTCTTGTCGTCGCGGTCGCGGGCAGTATAGCTGGCCTGCGGGTAGGTGGGCACTTCGCGGGTGAGTTCGCGGCCTTCCTGTTCCCACTTGAGGCGGCCACCGTCCATAACTTTGGCGTTTTCATGGCCGAAGAGCTGGAACACCCAGAAGGCATAAGTCGCCCACCAGTTGTTCTTATCGCCATAGAAGACCACAGTTGTGTCATTGCTCACGCCGATGCGCGACATGAGCTGTTCGAAACCGGCTTTATCGAGGTAATCGCGGCGGATCGGGTCATTGAGGTCGTTGGTCCAATCGACCTGAACGGCTCCGGGGATATGTCCTGAAGGGTACAGCAGCGGGTCTTCGTTCGATTCCACAATGCGGATATTCGGATCATTGAGATGCTCGGCGACCCAGTCGGTGGTCACCAGTACATCGGTACGAACATAACCGCGAGACTCAATATCAGACATAACTTACCTCCACTAGTAACGTGATTGAAGTGAACAGCATTGTCAGAGGCGTGCCCTCATCCATCATACCGTATTCAGCAGGGCTTCCCCAGATACGGACAAGGGTAGAAACAAAAAAGCCAACCTGACGGCTGGCTTCTTTCATTTCTGTTTGCAGGAAGGGAGCCTGACGAACTCAACCTTCTCAAACCGACACTCAGCCCGGTAGAGACACCAAAAAATCCATACAACACATAGGCATTGCTGGACAGTGGCACATCAGGGTGAGGGTTTGCTCTGAATTTCGCATGCACTAAACATAACATGTGATGACAAATCGCGCAATAAATTGGGAGTTTTGACACTTATCAATTTCTCAGAAGCTGTTGATAAACATAAGCTTAATTCTGTGTTATCGTATTTCTATTGATTAACTCTCCCGTGATTCAGGGAATACCAGCCATCACAGTCCCCCTCTATTGCAGTCCGGTTGAAAGGATTCTGATGAGGCTTACCCCAATGCGCTCTACATCTTCTGAGGAAATGCCAGAAACGCCAATCGATAAAGCGGCTTCTGTTATCTATCGCTGCACGAGCTGCGGTGAACTCGCGATTTTTCACTATATTGGCACACAGCACTGGCCTAAGGCGATCGTTGAAGGCCGTCCAGACCGCAAGCCCTCTCTGACGCTCTGGACCTGTAGTGTGTGTTCCACCACGCTGTCTGATCTGAAGTAACCGGCGGTCAGTCAATCCGTCGGTATGCAGTACCGGGGTGATCCCGGCCTTCAGCATTTTCTGTAACCATCACCTTACCATTCCCAATATCAGATCACTGGCTTTCTCTCCGATCATCAGCGTCGGGGCATTTGTGTTGCCGGTGGTGATCGTCGGCATGATGGACGCATCAGCGACACGCAGACGCTCCACGCCTCGGACTTCGAGTGTCGGCGTGACGACGCTGGCAGCATCCGTCCCCATTTTACAGGTCCCGACCGGGTGATAGATGGTCTGGGCCTGCCAGCGGATATAGGCCCGGAGTTCGTCGTCGGACTGGATGGCGAACCCTGGGATGAACTCCGCCCCACGATAGGGCCGCATGGCATCCTGATAAATGATATCGCGTGCCCGCCGCATTCCATCAAGCAAGAGTTGAAGATCCGCATCGGCTTGCAGGTAATTCGGCTGGATGACCGGATGGATAAAGGGATCGTTGGCGCGAAGCTGAATCCAGCCCCGGCTTTCGGGGCGCAGTCCGGTGACGCCTAAGGCGAAGCCATGCCCCGCCAGCCGTGTCAGGCCGTGGTTGTAGATGAAGATCGGCAGGAAGTGAAACTGTACATCCGGCGCGGGAGCATCGTCATGGACGCGGAGGAAAGCCCCGCCTTCCGCCCCATTGGAGCGCAGGGTGCCGCGTCCGGTCATCAGATAGCGCAGGACATCACGCGGACGTTCGGCATTGGCGAGGCTGACAGGACGGGGTGAATGTACGCCGATGCCGGTGATGAGGTGATCCTGCAAGTTCTGTCCGACACCCGGCAGATTGGCGACGATGGTCACCCCCATGTCGCGCAGATGATCGGCTGGCCCGATGCCGGACAGCATCAGAAGCTGCGGGGTGTTAATCGCACCGCCGCACAGGATGACCTCACGGGCTGCACGGGCTTCCCGCCGCTGACGATAACGCATATAGGTGACGCCGGTGGCCCGACGGCCTTCGAAGCAGATGCGGGCAGCATGTGCGCCGGTCAACACAGTGAGATTGGGCCGTCCGAGCGCTGGTACCAGAAAGGCTTTTGCTACGCTGTGACGTTTGCCGTTGAGAGTGGTGGTCTGGTAGAGGCCGACGCCGTCCTGTGTATCGGTGTTGAAGTCTTCGCGGTAGGGCATCCCGGCGGCCTGCGCAGCCCGCGTGAAGGCCACCGTCATGGGATTGGGGGACAGCGGATCACTGACGCTCAACGGCCCGTGTACACCGTGATACTGATCTTCGCCCCGTATCTGATGCTCTGAGCGCTTGAAGTACGGCAGGACATCCTCATAGCTCCAGCCGTCGCAGCCGAGTTCCGCCCAGTGATCGTAGTCCCATGGATTGCCGCGAATATAGATCATGGCGTTGATGGAACTGCTGCCGCCGAGGGTTTTGCCACGCGGCCAATACAGTTGACGGTTGTCGAGCTGCGGCTGCGGCTCGGTCATGTAATTCCAGTCGTAAGGGGTTTGCAGCACCCGTGACCATGCCGCCGGGATGTGAATTTCGCGCTTTTTGTCTGGCTGGCCTGCTTCCAGCAGCAGCACGCGCACCTGTGGATCGAGCGAGAGCCGATTTGCCAGCACGCATCCAGCGGAGCCAGCACCAACGATGATGTAGTCGTATTCAGAAATAGAAGGCATGAGGTTTCACAACTATCCGGATTGTAATCTGCTGCAATTTTAGTGTGAGTTGGGGATGTTAGCCAAAATCTGGCGGGAACGGGCGGGATTCAATCCCACCTCATATGCAGCAACTTAAGGGCATTACCGACAACAGACGTTTTCTGTCGTCTGGGGCTTGTGGCGGCGGTGGCTGTGGCGGCGGCGCGAAAAAAATGCGCCACTGCAAGTAACTTTCCCCTCAAAACAGGCGAGGATGTCAGAACTGGGGCGTAAATGCGCCACAAGGCGCAACAAGTTGCTCTGGAAGATGCAGCCAATGCGCCACTAGTTGCTGCTGTCTCTAGCGACAAGTTGCTGTTTGTAGCAGCTTGTTGCTGCTGCCGCACAAAAAATTTATGTGCAGCGGAATGCTGAAATCCTGCTGCATTGCAGCTCTCAAGCGATCACCTGGGATGTTAAGGTGCAGGAAATTCATATTGTAGCACAGATGTTCGGATTGTGCGGTTCGAATTTTCAAACGAAATGGACCAAAAAGTGAGACCCTTGCACCTTAAAATCCCCTATATTGTTCGACATACTGATAAGCGAGACCGGCTGTTTTGCGAACAGATGTGCATTATCCTTGTTATAATCGATACACGCTCGTTAACACGGAAGGGGCAGCCGCATGGATTTACGCAGCGATCAGGTGATTGAAGAAGTGGAATTCAAAAATCAGGACTATACCGGCGCACAGTTCAGCTTCAAGGAGATCGATGAAGTCACCTTTACGCGCTGTAACTTCGCCAATGCGGTCTTCAACGAGTGTCAGTTCCGCAACTGCCGCTTCGTCCACTGTGATCTGAGTAGGGTACAGGTGCGGCATTCACGCTTCGGGGATGTACAGTTTGAGAACTGTCAGATGGTTGGCATCAACTGGACCGAGGCGTCATGGCAGAAGGGTGGCTTCTTCCGGCTGATCGACTTCGATGACTGCACACTGAATTATTCGACGTTCTTCGGGCTGAAGCTGCCGAAGATGAAAATGCTGAAGTGTGTGGCACGTGAGGTAGATTTCGGCGAAGCAGACCTGAGCGAGTCGGTGTTTACAGATACGGACTTCAGCGGGGCGATCTTCATGCGCACCAACCTGACGAAGGCTGACCTGAGTGGGGCGCGGAATTACCTGATCAATCCGCAGCATAACACGCTGAAGAAAACCAAATTTGCGCTGCCAGAGGCGCTGAATCTGCTGCACGGGCTGGATATCATCCTGACAGATGAGGCTGGCAAGAAGATCAGCCTGGACTGAGCGCCTCTGGGCTGTGGGCTGTTTAAGCGTTGTTTTAACCGACCCGGCTGATGCGATCTGAGGTGCGCTGACTGGCTTTAGGGCGGGGTACGTCGCGCCGGTTGACATCGAAAACCCAGATGAGGCCGGCGCTGGCTCCACCATTGTGCAGCGCGTAATCGGCTTCATCTTCAAAGCCGAGCGCCTGATAATCCGCAGGCGTCAGATGCTCGCTCTGCATCATGCGGATGCGGGTAATCCGCCCGTAGACGGCTGCCCTGTCATTGAAACTGCGGACGACCAGAAAGCCGCCGACGGTGAACTGCTGCGGATTGAGACCACTGCGGCAGATGACTTTCTCCACAGCGCGCCCGTGCTCGAAGTGATCGAGGATGAGGTGCTTTTCTCCGTTGACGATATAGGCATCGGTGCGGCCCAGCGGACACTGAACAGCGGTTTTGTGGGGATTTGTGAAAGTGGCATCCATGAAAACAGCGTGGAATTCAGGCATTGCAAGGTCCTCTTATCTAACACGCGTTAGCTATCACGCACCGGCATGATAATCATCGTGATAAAAGCGCGTCAATGATTTTGGGACCATTAGGCCGTGTGTTGTGTATGTCCTTTCGCCTACAGGATTTTTCGATCACGCCATGTCGAGATCACCGGCGATGATGCGCTGACGGGTGCCATCATCACTGCGTATCCACAATGCGCCGCCCGATTCGACCTCGTCCGCTGTGCCCCTGATCGTACCAGTCGGCAGGGTGATGGTGACGCGCTGGCCGAGAGTGATCAACCGACTGCGCCACGCTTCAGACAGGCGCTCGGAACCCAACTGCGCTGACCATGTATCGACATGATGCAGCAGGCGCTCGATCAATTCCGCCCGCTGGAACGTCTGCCCGTACTCCGGCTCGATACTGGTGGCCTTTGCACTGAGAGCAGGATCATCGAAGCTCACACGCACGTTGAGTCCCATGCCGAGCACGACACCGAGCAGCCGGTCACCCGACGGACTCCAGAGCGCTTCACTGAGAATGCCGGAGACCTTGCGGCCATTCAGCAGGACATCATTCGCCCATTTGATGCCAGTCGATGGACGCGGCGAAGCGTCGGCTGGTAATCCTTCCAGCAGGTCACAGATCGCCAGTGCGCCGAGCATCGTCACCTGATGGAGAGCATCTTGCGGGGGGAGCAGAATGACCGAGAGTGCGAGTGCGACTCCGGGCGGCGTGTGCCATGTTCGCCCCATGCGACCGCGCCCCCGGCGCTGTTCGTCCGCGATGATGACGGCACAATGGAGGCTCTGAGAGTCAGCATCGGTTTGCAGCCACTGCTTCGCCTCGTCCATCGTGCTGTTGATGCTGTCGAAATAGCGCAGGGGGCGTCCGTGCAGGCGGTCCCGCAGATCGGCTTCGGTGAGGGGATCGTTTTTCAATGGGTCAGAATGCATCAGAGTTGGGTTCGCAATCAGGGGTTTTTGAGGCGCTTCTCGATCCAGTAGGCGATCTGAAGCCACGCGCCGATGTCACGGTTGGCGACGCCGCCATCCAGCCAGAACTGAAGCGGGATACGGGCGGCATCCGGATCGGTATATTCGTTGGTTTCGGGATCGATGGTGTTACTGAGCACACGCTGATGTGCTTCGGGGTGAAGGTCATACCAGTAAGCAGTCAGCTCGGCCAGTACACCGTTCGCCATCGCACTGCCGAGCAGCTCGTAACGTTCTTCCGCCGGACGGCTGGGCTGCATCCCCCGGCACATTTCCAGCACGGCAAAGGCGAACTGTCCGCTGCCGGGGGTGGTATATTCGGTGGGCAGTGAGTCCGGCAGACGATCCGGCGCGAAACCATAGGCGACGACGGCGACCATCAGATCACGCACCACTTTGCCGGAAGGCTCGGCGTTATCGGGATGATAGGCGGTGAAAACTGGCAGATGACGCTGAAGTCGGCGGATCAGGATTTCCAGTGAGGGGAAAAAGCCCAGTTCCTTCATCAGTTCGATCAGCGCGGGCTGAAGCACGTTCCATTCGCGCTCGCGTGCTGCCCTGCGCATGAGGGCGAGGTTTTCCTGAGCCGTGACAGACAGTGTTTCAGATGACATGTGAAGCCTGACGGAGTTCGTAATGCTGAGAGGTGGCATCGAAGCGCAAAAGCAGCTTCCGCGCTGATTCCGGGACGACGGCGTGCGCGTAATCGTCACCGGCGAAAGCCTGCACCGCGTCTACCGAGTCGAAGTGCATGATGGTGACGAATTCGACTTCCGTGCCATCGGTGCGGCGCAGAAGCTGAATATTGCGGAAGCCGTCGATCTGCCGCTGATAAATACCCGCGAAGATCTCATTCATCAGCAGATGTTCATAGGCGTCTGCATTTTCAGAGGTGGTCCAGCCATGCCATATACGAACGATCATCGCACATCCTCGCTTTCATCTTCGACGCCGTGACCAGAAACAACACACCGCCAGCCGGTTGGCGAAAGCCAGTTGGCAAAGCGGTGTGGAGATGTACGGGTGTGTACATCAGTGTTGGAGGTGGCGGGGTCTGCCCCCCGCGTCCAACGAACTCGAATTTGTGCTTCTACAAGTTTAGTCCCCTGTTGAGATCTCGTTGCAGTTTAGCCCCGGAGACGCGGTACGGGCTGCAACCAGCCGATTACTCGTCACATCGCTTATCGGCGTGGCGATGCTGGACGCTCATCTTTATATGACATTCACCAGATCGGACCGGATGGCGACGGGCCGGGTGAACGGCTGGCCTACTATGGGCCAGCTACTTAGCTCATACCGTCTTAGGCGGCGTAAGCGTAAGCAGTGCTGTTTTCGGTAGCACTTATTGGTTTGCCCGTTTTAACGTGGCCAGGCGCCACGACTTGCGACACAAACTCAGCCTCCGCTGTCGAATCTAGTTCACCCCCGAGTTTGTAACAGAAGTATATTACGAAAACGGTTTTAAGTAAAGCGTTTTTAGGGCCAATTCAGGGTTTCTTACATAAATTATATATCTCTTGTGAACTGTTATGGCCTTTAAAATGATATTCTGAGCAGATCAGGTGTGCAACCTGGACATGGGGCAGTTACGTATAGGATGAGGTGCATTCGAACCGACGCGGTTCTGATGCGAATCGCTCACCATTGGAAGGAGTCTCAATGTCCCTTTTAAACATCCAACATACCCGTTTTCGATTCGGCCTGCTTCTGATCCTGCCGGTGATGGTTATCCTGCTGGCGGCGTGCGGCGGCAGCCCCACGTCCTTACCGGCGACTTCGGCTCCCGGCAACACATCGACGGATGAAGCAGCCGGTGGTGAAACCGGCGGTGGTGAAACCGCTGGTGATGCTGCCCGAGGTGCGCAACTGTTCACACAGATGGTCAATGGCTCACCGTCCTGCTCCACCTGTCATGCGACGGATGGGCGCGTGATCGTCGGGCCGGGCTTCGAGGGATTTGGTGATGCTGCCGGCACACGGGTCGAAGGCCAGACGGCTGAAGAATACACCCATGCCAGTATCGTTCGTCCGTCGGAGCATGTTGTCAGCGGATACAGCAACAGTATGTATAATCAGTATGAGCGCTCCCTGTCTGAACAGGATATCGCTGACCTCGTCGCTTACCTGCTTACCCTCTAGTCTCATCACAAAGGAAACACGCCAATGGATATTGTCCTCGTCGTACTGCGTCTGATCCATATCGTAGCGGCAGCCCTGTGGTTCGGCCTCGGTATCGCCACCTTCTTCTTTATCAATCCCGCCGTCATCAGCGCTGGTGACAGCGGCCTGCGCTTTCTGGCGAAGTTCAACCGCCTGCCACTGGCATCCAATATGATGGCGATTGTCGCGGGGACGACCTCGCTGGCCGGGATTCTGCTGTATGCAGTGACGAATTCAGCCTCGCGCTTCTCTTCAACTGGTAACATGGTGCTTGGTATCGGTGCCCTTGCCGGACTGCTGGCCACTGTTCACGGCGGCGCGGTGATGGGCCGCGTCGGCAAGAAGCTCGACAGCGCACTGGAGTCCTCTGATTTCACGGCGGCTATGACTCACCTGACGAGTCAGCAGTCGCATGCACGTATCAGCCTGGCCCTCACGGTGATTGCACTGGTCGGAATGGCAAGCGCACGGTATCTGTAGCTGAAAAGCCCCCCATCCGTTGCCACCTATGCAGCAACTTAAGCCTGCACATTGAAGCAGATGACGCACGTTCTTCCCGTTGTCTGCAGATTGCAGCAGCAGCGGCGGCAGCGGCGCTTTTTTTGCGCCGCTGCAACAATTTTCCCCTCAAGATAGATGACGATGGCGATATTTGCGTCGCTTTACGCTGCAAGGCACATAAGGCGCTGCCTATAGGAGCCTGTAGTCGTTTGTTGCTGCTGCTGCTGCTGCCGCACAAAAAAATGTTGCTGCAACAAATCTTCCCCTCAAATTACGAGTTAGCAGCGGGTTTGCAGCACTATTGTGCTGCAAGGCACTGCTCGACGTGGGTGATGTTAAGGTGCAGGAACCTCAAGTATAGCACGAATGTTCTGATTGTGCGGTTCGAATTTTCAAACGAAGTGGACCAAAAAGTGGGGACTCTTCACCTCAAGATTCCTAAAGCTGCTGCATATGCCCCCATCCCCAGGGCGCAGCGGACAGGAAAATTGTTTGTCGTCTACTGCGAGGGAAAGGGAAATCTCCGCCAAAAGACGGATGCGGATCTACGGCAAACGTTATACTTCCTGTATGAAGAAAATGTTACAATACGGAAGATTTTGTCATTCATTTGACCCTTTGACTGTTTGACCGTTAGCCGTTAGCGGGTATGGGCCGTATGGTGAGATGCGAAAACGCATCCTTGCGCTGCCATCATGCCATGGAGATCCAATTTTGGCGATACCCCCAACGCCCTCGTCCCCGTCGTCCTCAGGCGCATCTGATATGGATGCGATGGACACGGTGGTTGATCGTACTGTCATTGATGCGGCAGTGACGCCGTCTGCCACTGCCGCGCCTGACTCACTGCCGGACAGCGGCACTCTGGCCCTGTCTCCGACCCGTCTGAGTGGCCGCGCATTATGGCTGGTCCGCGCCGGATGGCTGGCGGTGGTGCTGCTGCTGCTCGGTGTGTTCTTTACCGGTCTGCCGCAGACTTATGGCGATATGCTGAACATGCAGCCAGCAACCAGCGCGGCGCTGGAGAATGCAGGCCTGCCGCAGAACTTCCCGGCGCTGTTTCTGGTGACACTGGATACCACCCTGATGCTGAGCTTTCTGGTGATCTGCGGGCTGCTGGTCTGGCGGCGCTCGGATGACTGGATGGCGATGTATACCGGCCTGATGCTGCTGCTGACCGCTGGAATCTACACCGATCCGATCTATCGCTTCCCGTCGTTTCTGGTGACTGCGTTTCTGGTGGGGCTTGGTGAAACGCTTCAGGCGATGTTTTTCTATGTCTTTCCCAACGGGCGCTTCATCCCGTCATGGATACGCTGGATCGCGCCGCCGCTGTTTGTGATGCGTGTGGCGATCTGGCTGACGATCACACTGCCGCGCTACGCCGCCAGCAGCCTGCATAACGTCGAAGGCATGGGACGCATCGAGCAGGACGGCTGGGATGTGGCGATCGTCATGGTGCTGATCGCGCTCGGCCTGATCTCGCAGATCTATCGCTATCGCCGTGCATCCACACCCACACAGCGCGTACAGGTCCGCTGGCTGCTGGTCGGCTTCGGGCTGGCCGCTGGTGTGATCGCGATGTATGTCACGGTGGTTAATGTCTTCGGCCTGCTGTCCGGTGATGTCGATACCGCCTTCTTCTCACTGGCCGCTGCCCGCCTGATCCGTCATGCGGCAATGCTGGCGCTGCCGATCACGCTGACGATTGCTATCCTGCGCTATCGCGTGCTGGATGTGGACTTCGTGATCAGCCGTGGTCTGGTGTATGGCGCGCTGACGCTGCTGTATATCGGGCTGGTCGTTGGGATGCAGCAGGTTTTCTCCACGCTGTTGGGCGGACAGCAAAGCGGCATCGCGATTGCGCTTTCAACGGCGCTGCTGGCTGCGATTTTCCAGCCGCTGCGCAACCGCTTCCAGCGTTTTGTGGACCGCCGCTTTTATCGACAGTTCCTTGAGAAGCAGACCAAAACCGCCGCTTCTGCATTGGATACCGAGACCCGCACGAAGCCGCGCTCCTTCAGCGCACAGTATACCGGCGAACATATCGGCCCGTATGCCGTGCAGGATCTGATCGGACGAGGTGGGATGGGCGAGGTCTACCGGGGCGAGCACACCGCCCTGCATCGGCGGGTGGCGATCAAGCTGCTGTCACACACCCAGACGGACAATGCCGAGTTCCGCACCCGTTTCGAGCGTGAAGCCCGGATCGTCGCGGGGCTGCGTCACCCCAATATTGTGACCGTCTTCGACTTCGGGACGATTGAGGGCACGTCCTACATGGTGATGGAGTATATCGACGGGCAGGAACTGCGCGATTATGTGGCTGCAAATGGCGGCAAACTCTCACTGGATGAAACGCTGCCCATCATTCAGGAGATCGCCAGCGCACTGGATTACGCCCACGATCAGGATCTGATCCACCGCGACATCAAGCCGTCGAATGTGATGATCCAGCGGATTACCTCGACGGGGTCCAGCCGCACGATTCAGGCGGTGCTGATGGACTTTGGCATCGCGAAGATGCTTTCGTCGCAGACACAACTCACCCTGACCGGTACGGTCGGGACACTGGATTATATGTCACCGGAGCAGATCACCGCGTCGGATGAAATCGACCGCCGCACCGATATTTACGCACTGGGGATCATGACCTATCAGATCCTGACGGGTAAGCATCCGTATCCGGGGGATAACGCCGGACAGGTGCTGATGAGCCACATACAGGCCCCGATCCCGGATGCGCGTGCGGCTGTGCCGGAGCTTCCGGCTGCGGCGGCACTGGCCCTGAAGCGTGCGATGGCAAAAAAACCGGCAGATCGCTTCGCGACCGCCGGTGAATTCGCCCGCGCTCTGGGTGGTGAGGTTGGAAACAGCCTTCGATAACGGCTATCTGAAAATTGATTATAGGTGCGGACAGGGCGCCATTGCGAGCAATGCGGCCCTGTCCCTACAAAACACGTGTCAAGTAGGGACAACGCCTGTGTTACACGGTGTCTCCATAGAATTCAGCGCAGGTTTTCTGAATATTCAACCGGCCCTTTGTGTTGCCCAGACCTTTACAGACTGACATCGAACAGCTTCAGCAGGGACTGGCCGCGTTCGGTCAGTTGATAGTAGACGCTGCGCCCGCTGCGATGCGGCTGCACCAGACCCGCCCGTTCAAGCCGGTCCAGATGCTGCGAGACGCCGCCTGAGGTCAGGTGAAGCTGACGCGCCAGTTCGGAAGTCGTCGCGGGGATGTCCAGCGCGACCAGCACACTGGCACGGGCAGGCCCCACCAGCAGTTCCAGTGATTGCAGTGCCGGTGAGGTCTCGCGCTTCCACTGGCCGATGCCGCGTGCCGGATAATTCAGCATCGGGGTATAGGCTTCATCGACCTGCCACCATGCATTTTTGCATGGGAAGGCGGTCGGGACGAGCTGCATCCCGCGCCCGCTGATGTCGAAGTAGACATCATGCCGCTTCTCGATGCGAAGCTGCACGATTTCAGGGGTGTCATATCCGATATTCACCGGTTGTCTGACTGGAGACGTTGACGCGCCAGCCGTGACCGCAGCAGCGACGGGCCGAGTGAGCTGGATGGTCGTTCCCAGATCCTCGTATACGGCGATTGCGCCACCGGTTGCCAACTGACGCGCACGGTAGAGGATGTCGCCTTCCAGCACACCTTTAATCTGTGACCAGTGCGGCGCGATGGCACGATCCCAGTACAACCGGATCTCTTCAATCAGGCAGTAGAGCGCCTCATGCGGGTACATCTGATAATGCTGTGTGACTTCATTCTGGATTTCGGGATGTTTCTCCAGCAGGCACTGGAGATGACGCTGCACCACCGTCTCAGATGTGTTCAGCAGGCTGTCCAGTTCTTCATCGAGTGTGCGCGGTGCGCCGGTCGGCGTCGGAGTCAGGAAGTCGGGAATATAACCCAGATGGCTGGCGATGCTGTCCAGAAACGGCAGTTCGACATCCTTCAATGCCTGTGCTGCATCTGCCAGCCAGAATGCCTGCTGAGAGTTGGGCGCTATGACGCTGCTGTAGGCGGTCAGCGCATGGTAGCTGATGGCGATTTCGACCAGTGGACTGTAAGAAAGTCGGGTCGCCTCGACATCCTGCATCAGCATATCAAGTGTGATCATACGGGCATCCTGCTAGGTTCTCGTAACGCTGTCGGGCAGATCTCTTGTGAACGGTTATGGCGCTTTGTGACAGATGTTGTTCAGACGCAGTTTCAGTATAGGGCACTTACCTCTGAAGCCGCTATTGTTTTAGAAAAAACTAAATCAGTTGGTCCGTGGTGGGTTTACCGATATGCTGCTATCAGATGACCGCACCAAGGCGTCATCTGAAGCAAAAGGAGATACGCTATGGACATGCGAGAACACGATTATTACGTCACACAGCGCCCACATGATCTGCGCCGCGAGATGGAGCATCATCGGCTGGTGGCACTGGTGACTGCAGATGAGGCGCGTCCATCCCTGATGGCGCGGATACGGCAGTTTGGCAGCCGCTTTCAGGCTCAAACACAGCCGAAGGCGAAGCACACTCCACAGCCGCGCTCGAATCAGAAACCACTCTGTGAAGACTGTCCCGCCGCTGCCAGATCCTACTAGAAGCCCCGCCAATTCCGGCAGAGGCGTCTAACTGCCGACCGCCTGCCCAAGATCGGCGGAGAGTCGGGTGAGGTTCTCGGTCACCTGCTCGGTCACACGGGTGCTGACCACACTCTGCTGCGAGATACGATCCAGCCGTTCCATCTGAATACCAATGGTTTCCATATCGGTCGTCTGGGCCTGCACCGCCGTATTGATCTGAAGCAGCGTCCGGTGAATGTCGTCGATCTGTCGGGCAATCTGACGGACGGCATCACCGGCCTGCTGTGCGGCCTGAATACTGGTATCCGCCTGTTCGGTGCCGGTCTCACCGGCTTCCACTGCCCGCAGCACCGCTGCCTGTACTTCATCCAGAATACCGCGCACCTGCCGCGCCGCCTGATCGGACTGCTGCGAGAGTGCCCGGACTTCATCGGCGACCACCGCGAAGCCCTTGCCCTGCGCTCCGGCGCGTGCGGCTTCAATCGAGGCATTCAGCGCCAGCAGGTTCGACTGTGTGGCGATCTCGCCGACGGTGGCGATGATCGAGTCGATGCGGCGGGCCAGCAGCGCCAGCTTTGAGATGGCCTGTCCGATGGTGGTGACTTCATTCTTGAGGTTGTTCATCTGCGTCAGGGACTGCACGAGCGCGGCCTCGCTGCTCTGCGCCAGTTGGCCGGTCTGCTGCGTGCTGCGCGTGATCTCACGGGTGAACTGACCAATGCGCTCGGCCTGTTCCAGAAAGCTGTCGATCTGCTGATTGGCGGTGCTGATCAGGCCGGCCTGTTCCCGCGTCCCCTCGCTGAGATCATCCGCGACTTCCTTCAGCGCCTGCACCACCGTCTGGATTGAGCCAGAGGTAAACGAGAGCTTGTCCTGAAGCGGTGCTGAATCTGTGTCGGACGCGGCGTGGCCGGAGAGTGCATGAACCGCTGGTACATCGCTGTCGCTGATCGTCGCCCTGCCGGATGTGTCGCTCGGTGAGGTCTCTGCTGTAGAGAGCACCGGCAGCCAGCGCAGGATAAGCGCCGCTGTCAGCAGCAGGCATACCAGCCAGTTGAGTGATGCCGTAGTCGTCAGTGCGAGATACAGCGCAAGCAGCAGCGCGGCGAG
>JAEZAF010000272.1 GCA_023430545.1 Chloroflexota bacterium | reverse complement strand
GAACTGGACCGCGTCGCACCGGATCATCCCGTTTACCTGCGGGCGAAAAGTGCCCACGGCTTCTGGGTCAACAGTGCGGCGCTGCGCCTTGCCGGGATTGACGCCCACACACCCGATCCTGACGGCGGCCAGATTGAGCGCGATGCACAGGGCCAGCCGACCGGGATGCTGTTTGAAAACGCTGGCCGACTGATCACGGCGCATATCCCGCCGCCTGACCCTGAAAACACCGTCCGCCAGATGCTCGAAGCGCAGAATCTGGCACTGGCAAGCGGCCTGACAGGTATCCATGACTTCGACGGACCGGAAAGCCTGCGTGCGGAGCAGGTCCTGCGCGAACGCGGCCAGCTTGGGCTGCGGGTGCTCAAGAATGTCAACGTCGAGTACATCGAACATGCACTGGCTCTCGGTGTGCGCTGGGGATTCGGCGATGACTGGATTCGCATCGGCGGACTCAAGATCTTCTCTGACGGCGCACTCGGCCCACGCACGGCGCTGATGATCGACCCATACGAGGGCGAACCGGACAATTACGGCGTGCGCGTCACCGACCTGGAAACGATGATCGAACTGGTGAGTAAGGCCAGCGCCCTGGGGATGCCTTCCACTATTCATGCGATTGGGGATCTCGCGGTGCGCGAAGTCCTCAACGCCTATGAGGTGGTGCGTCAGGAAGAAGCCGCCCGTGGCGAGACTCCTGACCAGCGGCGTCACCGGATCGAGCATGTGCAGATCATCCATCCTGATGACCGTCACCGGCTGGCGCAGTTGGGTGTGATCGCGTCGATGCAGCCGATCCACGCCACATCGGACTATCGGATGGCTGACACGTACTGGGGCGCACGCTCCGAGTGGGCGTATAACCCCCGCGTTCAGATCGACCAGAAGGTGGTGGTCGCCTTCGGGTCGGATTCGCCGGTTGATCCCTTCGAGCCGCTGCGGGGCATCCACGCTGCGGTGAC
Source organism: Chloroflexota bacterium (assembly GCA_023430545.1). Taxonomy (GTDB): domain Bacteria; phylum Chloroflexota; class Anaerolineae; order Aggregatilineales; family Phototrophicaceae; genus JAEZAF01. Next base: position 9,529 of record JAEZAF010000272.1, on the reverse strand, counting down.
ACGCCGCCGTGCTGATGGCTCACCGGGGCCGGAAGGGTGGTATCCGCAGAACCGCGTCAGCCTGAAGGAAGCACTGCTTGGTTACACTTACGGTCCGGCCTATGCTGCTGGCATGGAGAAGCGTCAGGGTAGGCTGGCGGTCGGCTGTCTGGCGGATCTGGTGGTGCTGGATCGCGACATCAGCCGTGTGGACCCTGACGAACTCCTCGATATCAACGTGCTGGCGACGATGGTGGGCGGTCAGTGGCGCTACGAAGGGCTTTAACTACAGGCGCGTCAGGCAGATCGTTTATATCGCTTAAAAGCATTGTGGTAGAGATTATCACAATGCTTTTTTGTTGCCGGGACAAATAATCAAATTCACCCGAAGTTGACAGTGAAGCGTAATAATGTTATTTTAATGACAGACCAACTGGTCGGTCTGGAGATTGATTTGAAAAAAGACGAGACAAGAAGTCAGATTCTTGAAGTCGCTTCAATGCTGTTTGCACAAAAGGGCTTCAACGAAACCAGCATGAACGATATTGTGCATGCATCGGGCCTGAGCAAGGGCGGAATCTACTGGCACTTTAAAAGCAAAAACGAGATCGTACTTGCGATCTTTAATCAGTACTTTGACATGGAGTTGGCAATGCTGAATTCGGTTTTAGCGAGCGAGGGAACGAGTGAAGAACGACTGCGTCGATTGATTGCACGTATTTCAGCCGCGCTTGATGAACCCTCGGATCATATCCCATCCCCCATTGACTTCTATAACCAGGCACTGCGCGATCCAGCCCTGCTGCATCAGCTTCAGCATTATTTCCAGGGTTATCGAATGCATTTCAAAGCGCTCATTCAGGCGGGAATCGATGCGGGTGAGTTCACCTTCCAAGATGCCGATACTGCTGCACTTGCACTCATCAGCAGCCTTGAGGGTGCTATTCTCATTGCGACATTATTCAGTTCAATGGAGATACTTTCCTCCCAACTCATCAGTATCACAGACCTGTTTTTAAAGGGCCTGAGATAAGACCGCAGCGTGAAACACACAGCCAAAGGAGAAAATAATGAAAATCCTGATTTCAGGCGCGGGGATCGCTGGATTGTGTCTTGCGTACTGGCTGCATCACGAGGGACATGAGCCAGTCATTGTTGAAAAAGCATCGGATATACGCACAGAAGGCTACATGATCGATTTTGGTGGCTCGGGTTATGATGTGGCGGACAGGATGGCGCTCGTACCCGCTCTGAATGAAAAGAAACACGATATCAGCTTAATTCAGTACAAAAACGCGCACGGCAGGACGACCGCCGAGATTAAACTATCCAAATTCTACCAACTGACCGACGTATCGAACAAATTCATTCCCATCAATCACCGTGACCTTGTCAGTGTACTCTATGCGCCGGTCCGGGATAAAGTCGAGGTGCGGTTTGGCACGCAGATCGAACAGATCTGTCAGACAGAACACCATGTCTCAGTTCAATTCTCTGATGGACAGGCTGAGGACTTTGATTTACTCATCGGGGCAGATGGCATCCACTCACAGGTGCGCCGTTTAGTCTTTGGTAAGGAATCCACCTTCAGCCGTTATCTGGGTTATCACTTTGCCATTTTCCTCATCCCTGCGCTGGATTACGATCTGGATCAGACCTATACCATGTATGTTGAGCCGAAGATGCAGGTGGGTATTTATCCAACTCCCGAAGGTCAGTGGATGATCTTTGTTGTGACCAATCAGCCCGACGCTGTGGTCCCACCCCGTGAGCAGCGTGTCCGGCATCTGCGCCAGATGCTCAGCGGCAAAGGATGGCTCATTCCTGAGGTTTTAGGACATCTCCACGATGATACGCCGGTTTTCTATGACACGGTGACACAGATTCAAATCCCACGCTGGTCAAGCAATCGGGTTGCATTAATCGGGGATGCGGCACACTGCCCGACTCTGGTTTCAGGTCAGGGTGCTTCAATGGCGATGACAGGCGCTTATTTTCTCTCGCAGGAACTCGCAAAGACAGATTCTCCACAGGAAGCGTTTCAATCCTATGAGGCACGTCTGCGCCCACATATCGAGAAAATCCAGCGCAGAACACGAAACTTTGCTCCAAATTTTATCCCACAGAGCCATTTACGCATTGCGCTGCTTAACTGGGCACTGCGATTGGTTGATCTGCCGGTTGTCAGCACGATTGTAGGAAAACAGGTCAGTCTGGAGAGTATTATCCCGGCAGAGGCATAGACGGCATCATGAAGGCAGAGGCTATCTGAAATCAGCAATGCACCTGCATCATAACAGAAGAGGCCCGATGCATGATGTCGGGCCTCTTTTCATTCATGTTCAGATGGCAGTAGCAGGCTTAAACCGTCGTGGGCGATGACTGGCGCAGATTGAAGCCGCCGACGCCGCCGCGATAGACAATATCGACCTTGCGGGTCGCCAGACTGTAGCCGTCTGACTCCCAGACACCGCTGCGGTTCATCATCTCTTCCTGATATTTGACACGGTTCAGGCCGCGTGCCACATCCAGCCCGCCGAGGCCGCTGGAACCTTCGAGGTGCAGTGCGACACCGGCTTCGGAGATCACCGAGGTGCCGCCGACGCCGCCTTCGATATGGACATTCATCGAGGCATTAGCCGGGATGTGCAGGGTATTGGAGCCGACGCCGCCTTTCAGCGTCAGGTTGATGTGCGCCTGCTGCGGGGCCTGAAGGGTGACCGCGCCGACGCCGCCTTCCAGCCGGACATCATACGAGTCGCCGCGTTCGGCCAGCACCAGCCGCGTCCCACCGACGCCGCCGTTAATCACCAGTGAGGTGAGGTTGAGGTCGTCGAGGTCGTATTCGCTGCCACCGACGCCACCGTTCAACTGAAGGGCGACTGGGACGCTGGGGTGAATGCGAATGCGGTAGTAAAGGTCTTCACGGTTGCTGATCTGACCAATCACGCGGCGGACCGGCGCGAGGACTTCCTTGTCGTTGCTGGTGCGCAGCGAAATCGCCTTCTGATTTTCGCCGGTGCTGCTGAATTCGATCTCACCGACGTAGGCGACTTCGGCTTCAAACAGGTTCTCGCTGGTCTCCGGCAGGGCCTCGATGGTGGTATGCCCGACTGAGCCGCTGATGGTGATCTGCGCGGCGTTGGTGCCAAACAGCGGGACGGAGAACGTATCGTGTTTGACTTCCTGCTGTGTGCTTTCCGTTACGGTGTCAGTGACTGATTTCACCGCTTTGCCGATGCTCTCGCCAAGTTTCTCGAAAGAAAAGGCCCATTCGACTTCGTAATTCTTGTCATTCTTGCGCTTGTCGTCGTTTGCCATGATGTGTGCTCCTTGTTTGTACTGTACAGAGTGTTGGACAGAATACTGCTGGACAGACTGGTGTCAGGTTGTTGTTATCTTATTGTACGCGGCACATATGAGAAAAGTTCTAAACAGGCACGTAAGAGTTGTGTAGGAATTGGATGGCAAATGAAAATGTGCTTAAGAGGCGTTTGAATATTCAGAAGACGGTTCTGAAATTTATGTAAACGCCGGACAATGCCTAACATGCTTGCATGTCATTGTCCCTACAATATACTTGCCAGGTAGGCACAGGGCCTGCCCTGTCCGCGCTGGAAGCCAATTCCTGCACCGATTCTAAATTGGTATGCACGGGAGGACACGCAGGTCCTCCCCTACGGAATAGATGGGATTACTGCACGCAGCCGGGTGGGCCTTCTGGCGGATAGACCCATGTCTGGCTGATGGACTGCTGTGCGGTCATCGCCTGAAACTCGTGATAGGTGCTCAGCAGGGCTTCACAGTCCCCGTTGATCTCCGCTGCCTGCCCCTGAAGATACCAGCATTCGAAGCGCCGTTCTGTGACAGGCACGCCCTGTGTCACCTGTAAGGTCGAACAGCGGTTGAGCGCCCCCTGGGCGGCGGTGAAATTACCGGCGAGGAAGTGCTCGCGACCGAGTTTGTACCAGCCTTCGGACCATGTGGGCGCACGTTCAGTCACTTCCTGACAGTAGCGCAGGGCCATGTCGCGGTCGCGTGAGACGCTGGCCGTCTCGCACAGCCGCAGCCGCGCCTTGACGTTATTCGGACTGCGGCCAAGGATCTCGAAATAGGAGTCGGTCGCTTTGCTGCTGTCCCCGATCTGCATGGCGTACAGCGCACGTTCAAAATACAGCACATTCAGTCGGGGATTCAGACGGATGGCGCGGTCTACGGTTTTCAGCGCGTCCTGATAGCGCCCCAGATCACTGTAGGCAATCGCCAGCGCACGCAGCGAGTCAAGCTGCCAGCCTGCGGCGGTCGGATCGTCATCGAGCGCATTGGAATTCGCCAGCCGTGCTGCGACTGCTTCCTGTTCATTCAGGGCGCGGTCATAGCTGCCAATCCCGCCGTATGCCATGCCGGTGACGATCTGCGCGAGGATGTCCTGCGGACGCAGCATGCGTACCCGTTTGGCGGTGTTATAGGCTTCGAGCGACTGCGCGTTGGTCTGCTGCGCAAAGGCGTGCAGCCCCAGCAGCACGGGATCACTCGGGTTGGCACGCAGCGCACGAGTGGTAAGCTGAAGCGCGAATTCGCGATTTCCGGCGGTGTCGTAATCGTCATAGCTCTGATAAATCAGTGTGCGGATCAGCAGAATCAGCGCGTCGCTGCGGCTGCTGTCCCCTTCATAGACGGCGCGTGCCTTTTCAATTGCGCCGGTCAGGTCACCGGATGCCAGTGCCGCCTGCGCCCCTGACAGATCTGCCGCTGCGTTCTGTTCACCGGGCGGCCAGAGTGTCTGGCTGATCCATCCCCACGAAAACAGCAGCCCGGCGGTCATTAAGCCGAGGAGAAAGCTAAAGGGCAGACAACCCTGCTGGCGATGACGGCGTGCCGAAGGGGGATAGCGATGGCGTTGAATTCGCATTGAGACCAGCTCAACCTGTATGAAGTTGGATAATCAGTTGGGTGCATCGCGGCTTCTAATGGCGGATGCTGAGGCCTGCCGCCGGAAGTCATATGTATCCTACAGCAGAGAGGATAAAGACAGCATTGAGATCTCAGACAATAACATCTGTCAAACCCGCCTGGACGCAATGCAGACTGTAACGCTTTTGGCTGTACGGCGATAGAACCTTTGTCACACTTCCGATCCAATTCCGGGGACGCTGCATCAGGATGGATGTATCCAACTGGATGTATCCAGCGCTGAACTGCGAATATACTTCACATAGAGGGCTGTTTTGTGGCCCGATCCGCTGAATAAACGCACGCCCATATTCAAAAACTGGATTTTTCAGGAAGGCAGGAAAAATGGATATTCTTTGGTTTATCCCCGGCCATGGGGATGGTCCCTATCTGGGGACAGACATTGGCAAGCGCATCCCCAGTCTGCCGTATCTGGCACAGGTTGCGCAGGCCGTGGATGGGTTGGGCTTTGATGGGGCACTGCTGCCCACCGGCTTCGGGTGTGAGGATTCATGGGTGATCGCTTCGTCGCTGATCCCGCTGACGAAGCGCATGAAGTTCCTGATTGCGTTTCGTCCCGGCAGCCTTTCGCCGACGCTGGCGGCACGGATGGCCGCAACCTTCGACCGTTTTTCCGATGGCCGACTGCTGCTGAATATTATCACGGGCGGCGACCCGGTCGAGCTGGCGGGGGATGGGACGTTTCTGTCGCATGACGAGCGCTATGCGGTCACCGACGAATTCCTGACCATCTGGCGCGAGATCATGCAGGGCAATACCTTCAGCCTTGAAGGAAACTACGAGCATGTGAAGGATGCACGCATCAATTTTCCATCGGTGCAGAAGCCGTATCCGCCGCTGTTCTTCGGTGGTTCGTCGGATGCCGGAATCGCGGTGGCGGCGAAGCATGTCGATGTCTATCTGACATTGTGCGAACCGCCAGCGATGATTGCCGAGAAGATTGCGAAAGTCCGGGCGGCTGCGGAAGCCGAGGGCCGTACGATGCGTTTCGGGCTGCGCGTGCATGTGGTCGTCCGCGACACCGAGGAAGCGGCATGGGCCGCCGCCAATGACATCCTGCGCTATGTCGATGAGAAAGCGATTGCCGAGGCGCAGGCCAAACTTGCCCGTTTCGACAGTGTCGGACAGAGCCGCATGAAGGATCTGCACAACGGCAGGAACGGTTCGCTGGAAGTCTACCCGAACCTGTGGGCGGGGATCGGCCTGATCAACAAGGGCATCGGCACGGCGATTGTCGGCACAGGCGAACAGGTGGCGGAACGACTGAAGGAATACGTCGATCTGGGCATCGACACATTTATCCTGTCCGGTTATCCGCATCTGGAAGAGGCGTATCGCGTCGCAGAGCATGTGGTGCCGCGCCTGCGCGAGATCGATACTGACCGCATCCTGCGGCATGGGCGTCCGTTGGGGGAATGGCAGTAGAGGCGTTCTGACCCCTCCTGTCTCGCTGCGCTCACCACCCTCCCCATCCGTTTACGGATGGGAAGGGAAGATAAAGTGCAGTGATCAGCTGCACTTTATCAGGGAGGGGTGTCTGTATTTTACGCCGTCACAGATCTCAGATGACGGTGGAAGGCTTCGTTGAAGGCGTCCGGTTTTTCGAGATAGGGCGTGTGACCACAGTTCTCGAACACAATTTCCTGAAAACGTCCACCGGCTTCGGCGTATTTCTCCAGCACGGCGCGTGTCTGGCCGACCATCGGCTGCGGCGGGTAGACTTCTTCGCCGGGATAGCCCGGAACCGCGCCGAGCTTGCCGAGTGTACCCATCTCGAACAGCGAATTGTCGCTCACAATCTGATCGTCTGCGCCGCGAATCCACAGCACAGGCGGCTTCGGTGTGATGGCGTACAGGCGCTCGACCTTATCGGCGTAGATCGGGGCCAGCGCGTTGGCCGGTCCCCAGATGCCGGGGGCGGTGTTCGGCCAGTTGAGCGATGGTACATGATCGCCCGGATAGGCGTTCTCGCCGACATGTTCTGACAGCAGCGACGACAGCAGTTCTTCCTCACGCTTGGGGACAAACGGTGGCTTCCAGTAGAAGCTGTTCATCACCACACGTGGTGATCCCTGTGCATCCGAGGTGCCGCGATAGCCTTCGGCCATGTACTTCGTGAAGTTCGGGTTGACGATCCCACCGCCTGAGCCTGCACCGTCCGGCCAGCAGATGGTGCCGTCGATGTCTTTGGTCCCACCGAAGCCGTAGGGTGATCCCGGTGCGGCCTGTGTGACCGTCAGGATACGATTGGGATAATCCATCATGATCTGCCAGATGACTGCGCCGCCCATGCTGTGACCAACGAAATGCGCCCAGCGAATCCCGAGTGTGTTGAGCAGGATGATGGCGTCGTCGGCCAGATCCTTCAGGCCGCGTGTGGCGTTGATACGCTTGCGGCGGTCGGCGTCACCGTAGCCGCGCTGGTCCGGGGCGATACCGCGATAACCTTCTGGCAGCGCCAGCATGGTCTCTTCCCAATAGGTCGCTGAAGATGCGTTGCCGTGCAGGAACAGCACCGGCACACCGTCGGCTGGCCCGCTGAAGAGCACACGGGTGGTCAGCCGATCCGTTGTTATTTTCTCTGCCTTGATACCCGCCATTACCGGAATACGTGCCATAATGTCCTTGTTTCTCCTAAGATGATCCGTAAGTAAAAACCGTCTGTCACATTGTGTATTCTACAGAGTGATACCATCCTGTGCAGGGTTTTAGGCAGCGCTGAGATTTTGCGTCACCTGCAATTTTCGCATTGCGATTACCCTTTTAAAACTGTTGTGTAGGGACGGCTGCGTGCCATCCCGCCAGACTCTCTCCTGCAATCTCGTGACCAGTGGACAGGGCAGGCCCGGTCCCCACATGGCGCATATATTGCAGGGACACGATAGCGCTGTGCCTGCGCACTGATTACGACGCGGGTGTTTCCGCGCCATCTGCCACCGCTGCGGTGACAAACTGCGCACGGAGTTCGCGCTTCAGCACCTTGCCTGCGGCGTTACGCGGCAGTACGTCGATGAATGCCACCTGCTTCGGGACCTTGAACTTCGCCAGATTTGCCCGACAGTGCGCCAGCACCGCTTCCGGGTCCAGCGATATGCCCGCTGCACAGACCACCACCGCCAGCCCACATTCGCCCCAGCGCTCGTCCGGCACGCCGATCACGGCGACATCGGCCACGCCGTCGATCTGGAACAGCACCTGTTCGACTTCCGCCGGATAGACGTTCTCGCCGCCGCTGATGTACATATCCTTGTAGCGGTCCACGATGTAGATGCAGCCGTCTTCATCGACCGTCCCCGCGTCACCGGAGTGCAGCCAGCGATTCCCGTGCTGATCGACTGTGAAGCTGCTGGCATTGGCTTCGGGACGTCGCCAGTAACCGGGGGTGATATTCGGCCCGCTGATGATGACTTCGCCAATATCCCCCGGCGCGACATCGTGAAAATGATCATCGACCACGCGCACACGGGTATGCAGCAGCGGCTTGCCGACGGAGGTCGGCTTTGCCAGCGCACGATGCCTGTCACACAGGAAGACTGTCGGGCTGGTCTCGGTCATGCCGAAGCCAAGCTGAATGATCATATCGCGTTTGGCGTAACGTTCCAGCACCGGGACCGGCATCGGTGCGCCGCCGCATCCCCAGCTTTTGATGCGGCTCAGGTCGGCAGAGTCGAAATCCGGATGCTGCGACAGAAACAGGTAAATTGAAGGCACGCCGAAGAAGTGCGTCACATCGAGTTCGGGATCAGACAGTGTCTTCAGTGTGATTTCAGGGTCGAAGTGACGGGCGATGATATTGGTCCCGCCGTGATGGAACAGGGGGTTGGCGTACAGGTTCAGCCCGCCGGTGTGAAAGGTGGGCAGCACGACATAATGCGTCGAGTCACAGGCGAGGCCGGTTGGCGTGCTGATGTTGATCGCGTTCCACAGCGTCATCCCGTGTGTGATCAGCACGCCTTTGGGATGGCCGGTCGTCCCGGCGGTGTACATGATCGTCATGGAGGTGTCGTGGGTGGTCTGCGGGTCCATCACGACGCGATCGGTGGTGGCGCGGATAGCCTCTTCATAGACCGGGGCGTCGTCTGTGCCGCGCTGGACGGCGTCGATCCGCAGGCGGTGTCTGGCGGTTGAACCGGCGGTCAGCGGCGGGATGCGGTCTTCGAATTCCGCGTCATAGACCAGCCCTTTGGCTTCGGCATCATTGAGGATGAACAGCAGCTCTGGCTCCGCCAGCCGCCAGTTGAGGGGCAGCATCAGCGCGCCGAGTTTGATGCAGGCGAACTGGAATTCAAAGTATTCGGTGGAATTTTTGGCGAGGATGGCGAGGCGGTCACCGGGTTGGACGTCCCATGCACTGCGAAGGTAAGCTGCGAGGCGTGCCGCCTGGTCATTGAACTCTCCGTAAGTGAAGCGCCGCCCGGTCTCCTGATCGACCGCCGCGAGCTTCTCTGGCGTGCGGTCGGCATGGAACGCCAGCCAGTCGGATGCAGGAATCATGCGTAATAAACTCCGTTTTTCTGATTATTCTAGCCGATTGCATCCGCTTGACGAAGCATGATTCAGTTTCATAAGCAGATCG
>JAEZAF010000266.1 GCA_023430545.1 Chloroflexota bacterium | reverse complement strand
CAGCAAGTAATGCTGCCCTTCGTACAACCTGTTTTCTCCCTTCCCTCCGAATGCAAACTGAAGTTGCGTAGCAAGCTCCGGTTTGCCGAGCGGTTAGCATTGCTTGCAATGCCGGGAAGGGAAAGCGAAATTTATTCCGCAGGGATGGGGGGAGGCTTTTTGGTCCACTTCGTTTGAAAATTCGAACCGCACAACCAGAACATTCGTGCTACACTGTAAAGTTCCTGCACCTTAACATCGACACAAAATCCGCATGATACCTCTTCTGCGGACTTCTGAATTTTGCAGCAACCCAAAGTTGCTACAAGCACTTTGCAGCCAAATCGTGCTGCAAATCTGCCGCCGCCGTTCATTTTGAGGGGAAAACCCGTTGTTGCCGCACAAAAATTTTGTGCAGCAACTTGTTGCTACAGGCAGCAGCAGCAACTGCTACAAGCAGCAGCAAGTTGCCACAAGCAGCATCTTGCGGCGTAAATGCGCCACAAAATCCGCCACCGCCACTGATTTTACGGGGAAAATGGTTGTCCCGGCGCATTTTTTTCGCGCCGCCGCCGCTGCCGCCACAAACCCCAGACGCCAGAACACACCTGTTTTCTGTAGAGCGTAGCAGGCGTTATCCCTGCAAAACACGCATAACGCAGGGACAGGGCCGGAAACCGATTTTCAGATACGAACTACCGCACCAGTGAGCGCGCGGCTTCGGACTCTACCGACTGACTCGCGAAGACCTGCGGGGCATACAGCCGGATCAGGCTGCCAATCTCACCGATGCGCCAGTCAGAGTCAAAGATGCCCACCGGGATATTATCCGCAAACCGGCTGAGGTTAGTGGAGCGCACCCTGCCCTCACCAACCAGTGAGACCGCATTCATGAACGGCATGGCTTTATAACCCGCGCCAAGCCAGCCAGACATCTCAAGCCCGGGTTCACGCAGGATGAGCGACTCCGGTTCAAATGCGCCATGCACGCGCTTTTCGCATCCGATGATATTCGACCACGTGGAATGCACTTTATACCCGATGGCATGGTACGTAATGCCCTCTGGTGAGATATCGAGGCGAGTACGGGTCATCAGCCAGTAGGAGAGGATGCCTGAGAACAGCAGCGTTCCACCCAGCAGCAGCATCGTCAATCCGCGCACATCTTCGTCGGATATCATATAAATGATGCCTAAGATCAGCACGCTGAGAACGACCAATGGCACAAGAAACCGCTCTGGTGAGTACACACGAAAGGTTCGGACGTTATGCATTAAAACTTCCTGCAAATGCCGCAGAAATGGATGCCTGATTCACCGGCGGCGTTCGGCGACCAGCTTCTGATAGTATGCCAGCAGATCGCGATTCTGCATATCACCCCACAGCATCGGCAGGCGGCTGACTTCCAGACCCCAGCCATCCTTACGCCCTGACTCCTGACTCAACCCGACTTCCGTGCCGTAGTAGATCACCGGCGGCTGCGGCAGGCGCATCTGGGCAGCCGCGGCGCGCTTCAGGGCGTTGATATCACCATTAGCCGCAAACAGGAAGCGATCCATATCGTGATTGTCGAGGAAGGTCGGCAGCAGGAAGTCATGCGGGAAATAGGCGTAATGCCGTTCGACAAACGCTTCGAAATCGGACACGGTCATCGTGTTGTAGGCAAACGTCCGGCGCAGTGCATCTTCCATGTGAAAGTCCAGCAGGCCATCGAGCCGTCCAATATAGGCGCGCAGGATGTCCGGCGCTTCGACCACTTCCCCAAACGAGAAGCTGTCCGGTTTCACTGCGCGGCAGGCAGACCGGAAATCCACCCAGAAATCCGGGCCGGGGCCGTTGGCATGATCCAGCCGGTAGCCGTCCACGTCGAACTCGCGCAGCCAGTACTGGGCGATGTCCAGCATCCACGCGCGCGCGGCGGGCGAATTCAGGTTGATGAACGGCATCGTCGCCACGCCGAAGAAGGTCTTATAACCGATTGGGTCCTGATCATCGAAGATGAACCAGTCGCGATAGCGGCTGGACGGACTGTTAAGCGCCTCGATGAAATAGGGATGCTCTTTCGAGATGTGGTTACCGACGAGATCCAGCAGCACCCGGATGCCACGGGCATGAGCCGCCTCAACCAGTGCGTGCAGGGCTTCATCTCCACCCATACGCGGCTCGACATGCAGATAGTCGGTGATGTCGTACCCGTGATGCGTCGGGCTGGGGAACGTCGGACTGAGCCAGATACAGTTCGCGCCGAGTGCCTCGATATAATCAAGCTGATCGCGCACGCCCCACAGCGTCCCACCGTAAAATCCGCTGAGATTGTCGGGCTGAAGCCATTCCTGACCGTGACCGGGATAGAAACGATCAACAAAGACCTGATAGATCACCGCATCACGCGCCCACTGCGGGACGTGAAAGCGATCAACCGAATAGGCAAAGGTATCGGTTTTAGCCAGCGCCGGGGGCGGATCAGCGGGGATGGCTTCCCCGCGAAAGAAGGCTGCTGCCGCACGTTCCGTCGTCGCCTTGAATTCAGGGTAATCGGCGAAGACCTCGTCCAGAGTATCGTCACGGCTGTTCCACGCGCTGATGCGATAGCGGACGGTCGTCCCTTCCGGCTGTGGGGGCAGTGTCACCCGCCAGATCGCGAGATAAGCCCATGCCAGCGTATCCCACACCAGATCGACTTTTTCCAGCGCCAGATGCAGGCCGTTCGTCACGGTTCCGTGCCACCCTGCCGGGGATGTGCCGTCGGTGGTGTAATAGATGCTGACGCGGTCGGCCTGAATATCCTGCCCCACCCGGACGGTAATCACCACCGGTTCACCCGGCAGCGGATCAAGCGGCGTCATATCATGGTGATGCTGGACACCGCGCCGCAGCACACGGTGATGCACCAGTTTCAGCTCATCGTTGGCAAGTGTTCCGAAGATAAAGTCCACAGGGAGTCCTTTTTGTCACATGGATGGTGAAAACATAAGGGCGGTGCATGACCGCCCTGTACTGACTTCTATAATGATCGATAAAGCGCAGGCTGCGTTGTCAGCCCTTGACCGCGCCCTGTGTCAGGCCGCCAACGATCTGATCCTGAAGCATCAGGTAGACGATCACGACGGGCGTGGCCGACAGCAGCGCACCGGCAGCGAATTTCCCCCAGTCGCGGTTGAAGTCGGCATTGATGAACTCATACAGGCCAACCATCAGCGTCCAGTTGGTTTTATCCCGCAGCAGCAGACGGGCCAGCACGAACTCGTTGAACGTGCCGACGAATGACAGCACCGCGACGACCGCCAGAATAGGCCGCACCAGCGGGAAGATCAACTGCCAGAACGTCTGCCAGTGGGTCGCGCCGTCCACCATCGCCGACTCATCGATCTCACGCGGGACCGAGTCGAAGAAGCCTTTCATCAGCCATGTATTAAGGCCCATCGCGCCGCCGAGATAGACGAGGATCAGACCGCCGAGGCTGTTGAGGCCGAACATCTCCAGCCAGCCCCAGTCGATAAACGCGAGGAACGGCAGGGCTTCGGGGATGACCGTTGCCAGCCTCCCGATCTGCTGAAGAATCAGGAAGAGCGCGATCAGTGCCAGCAGATTCGGGAAGACCTGAACCAGCAGCACCCCTATCAGAAGCTGACGCCGTGCGGCAAAGCGGAAGCGCGAGAACGAATAGGCTGCCAGCGCGGTGATCAGCACATTCAGCACGGTCGTCACCGTCGCGACAATCAGCGAATTGGCGATCCAGTTCCAGAATGGGAACAGGGCCAGCTCATCAAACATCAGCGCACGAAAGTTGACAAACAGCTCGGAGACATTGTCCACATTGCGCGGGATCAGCGAGCGTGTCACCAGCGACCCTGACGGGTTGAAGGCCGATGCAAGAATAAAGACAATCGGAAACAACGCAAAGGCGATCGCAATCGCGATGACAATCATGCGGAGGGTCAGACCAAGCGCTTTACTCTGCTTTGAGGCCACTGGTCTGGAGGCTACATGATCCTGCTTGCTCTGTACTGTACTAGACATTTTCGCCTACCTGTTCCCAAGTCCGTGTGAAGCGATATTGCAGCAGTGTCACCGATGCGACAATCAGGAAGATCACAATCGTAATTGCAGAGGCATATCCATAATCGGCCTGATTGCTGAACGCCGCCTTGAACACATAACTGATGAGGATGTCCGTCTGCCCTGCGCCGGGGATGGGTGATCCCGGTATGGGAGGATTACCCTGTGTAAGGGCGGTAATCAGCAGGTAATTGTTGAAGTTGAAGGTAAAGGAGCCGATCAGCAGTGGGCCGACCGCGACCAGCAGCAGCGGCAGGGTAATACTCCAGAACTTCTGCCACGGGTTGGCCCCGTCCACCGACGCCGCTTCATAGACGTCAGAGGAAATAGACTGGAGTGCGCCGCTGCACACCAGCATCATATATGGATAGCCCAGCCACAGATTGACCAGCAGGATCGCGATTTTGCCCCACCCCGGATCAAGCAGCCAGCCAATATTCTGCTGAATAAGACCGACATCGCGCAGAATGTCATTCACAATCCCGAGATTCTGGTTCAGCATCCCACGCCAGACCACGATTCCGATCACACCCGGAATCGCGTAAGGGATCAGCAGGATGGAACGGATAATCTTTCGACCGGGGATAATCGGGTCATTGAGCACCAGCGCCATCATCAGGCCAAGCGCAAACGTAGACATTACGGACGTGAACGCAAATACGACAGTCCACAGGAAAATATCGATCAAGGGACCGCGCAGCGCAGGGTCGCTGACCAGCCGGTTGAAGTTGCCGAGGCCAACATCCACACGGTAGCCGGGATTCAGCGACTGTGCCTCAAGGTTGCCAGTCGCGCCTTCGGGGACAAAAAAGCCGATCTCGTCGTTCGCGACATAGATTGTGCCGCTTTGACGATCGATAATAGCATCCTGCTCTGCGCTGTACTCGAAGCGTGAAACCGTCGGACGGGCGGCGGTATTCCGGCCTGTGACGCCTGCGGTATCCTCGCCATCGCCAAAGGTGGTATTCTGAAGCGTACTGAGGGCGCGGGTACGGCCTGCGCGATCCAGCAGGGTAAAGCCGTTATATTCCGCAGGGGGTTCTTCCGGTGCACCTTCGACGGGTGTAATCGGCTGTTCAGCAGGGGCAAAGACCACTTCGACCGTGCCATCATCCGCTTCACGCGTCATCCAGAGGGCGTAGGTGCCGTTTGCATCCTGATAGGCTTCCCAGCGGTAAACGAGCGCACCTTCTGCCACGAAACTGCGCGACTGCCTCTCGATGAGCCGAATGGCCTGCTCTTTGGCGAACAGATTGCCATCGCTGTAATTTGTAAACGCTGTCGAGACGGTGAAGATGATCGGATAGATCACCAGCAGAATCACCAGCATGAGGCCGGGGGTAATCCAGCGGATGGGGTAAAGCTGTGGAACAAAAAAGACCACATTCGCAAAAACAGTGATAAAGGCGATCACTGCCGCAAGGCCATAATTGGCATCGTAAATAAAACTATAGACCAGCACCAGTGCGAACGCATCAAGGAGCAGCAGCCCCAGAAACTTCAGCACTCGGCCAAGGATACCTTCAGGTGGTCGAGAGTCACCTGTCTCGACAGGTGTATTCGTTTGTGCGGTGGCAGTTACCATTTACTGCGGCGGGGCGTTCTGATACTCCGGTGTCAGCGGTAATCCAGTCTGCAGGACAGGGGTTTTGCTACAAGAGTGACATCCAGAACGGCGGCTGCGCCTCGATCCTTTCCACTAAGTCTCTAAAGCCTGTTCAGTCAAGCCTTCTCAATCAGTTTTTCAATCAATATATGTCAAACTGCGATTTTTCGATTCTGCAATTCGATTACACCTCTGCATCAGAGGATGTGTTAGAGAAAAGGGCTTGCAGGTAAGTCCGCAAG
Organism: Chloroflexota bacterium; assembly: GCA_023430545.1. GTDB lineage: Bacteria > Chloroflexota > Anaerolineae > Aggregatilineales > Phototrophicaceae > JAEZAF01. Next base: position 29,873 of record JAEZAF010000266.1, on the reverse strand, counting down.
CCCTTCTGTTACTGCAATTTGGATTCCAGACTACAAACTACGGGTTGTTGACGCTGTCCGTAATTGCGTAGCTGGTATCGTCGTAGGTGAAGGTGACTTCGGTATCTTCGGCCAGTGACAGGACGATATTTGCACCGTCCTTCACGCCTTCCGCACCGTAGTTTTCAGCCCATGACTTGTTGATAGCGATCTTGTATTCGTACTCACCGGCAGGCAGGGCGAAGGTGCCTTCGAAAACGCCGTCACCATCTTCATCGGTCAGCGCGGATTCATCGCATTCCGGTGCCCAGTCAGCGGCGCAGCCTGCTTCGTCCTGAAGGCTGCCGACCAGAGTCACCAGACGCTCATCAGAACTCATCAGACCAATGGCATTGACGACACCTTCAGCGGCGGTGTTCATCGCTGCAACAGGATCTTCACCGAGGCTGATCGAGGTCAGTGCGGCGTCAGAAGCACCCCAGACCGCACCCATTTCCGGGATCGCAGGCATCGGGATGGCGTTTTCACCCGCAGCATTGAACAGTTCAAGGTTCGGGTCAGCGCTGGTATCGACGTCGAGGAATGCGGGCGGACGAGCATCTGCATCGAAGACAGCCTGCATGAAATCGGCGGTCGCAACGAAATCGAGCAGGAAGGTTTCGGCTTCAAGCTGCTGATCGCTGAAGGCGCTGATCACGAAGCCCTGACCACCTGCGAACGGCTGGCTGACTTCGCTGCCACCTTCGGCAACAGGCAGCGGATCAATCGCGTATTCGAAACCACCGGCTTCGGCAGCTTCCACGATACGAGAGCTGAACCAGGGGCCTGTCACAATCATGGCGGTTTCGCCAGCGGTGAACAGTTCGAAGGCCACATCATCGGTCACGTCGGCTGGCATCAGGCCGTCATTATACATGCCCGACAGCCATTCAGCGGCGGCCAGACCACCTTCACTGTTCAGACCGATGTCGCTCAGGTCGAAGGTACCATCTTCGTTCAGGCCGAAGATGTAACCGCCAAAGGCCGAGGTAATCGGGAAGTTGTGATAGGTGTTACCTGTCTGGACGATGAAGGCATATTCAGCGGTGCCATCGGCCTGAAGCTGCTCGGCGATTTCACGCACTTCCTGCCAGGTCTGCGGTGCTTCCGGCACGAGGTCTACGTTGCGGATCAGCGCGACGTTTTCCTGCGCATAGGGAATGCCCCACAGCTCGTCCTGATAGGTGAACAGGTCGAGCGAGGTTTCGGTGAAGAGGGCGCGCATGTCTTCGTCCAGCTCAATCGGGACAATCGCGCCGTTGGCGACGAACTGACCGATGCTGTCATGGGCGGTCACCAAAATATCGGGGCCTTCACCTGCCGGGCCAGCAATCAGAAGCTGGTCACGGGCATCACCCAGACCGTACTGCTGAACTTCCACCGGGATACCGAATTCTTCAGCGAACTGTTCGCCGAGTTCGGTCAGCAGCGGAGCACGCTCGCCGTCCGCCCAGATCACAAGCGGATTATCCTGCGCCATGACAGGCAGCAGTCCGGTCAGCGCGACCACCAATATCAAAAGACCGGTCAACAACACTTTATTCTGTTTCATTTAGACAACCCTTTCATTGAGTAAAACCGATGTCGGAAGCAAATCCAACAGTCTGTTGCATTATAGGGATGGCCCGCCGGGCGTTTTGAAGTTGGCAGGCCCTCTCATATGCGCAACCATTATAGCCGTGAGGATGAACGAACCAAACTTATAATCCTCTGAGAGTTAGGCTAAATGCACAAACATTACAGCTTCACAGTCGAACTTTAACCCGGTATTCACCTTATAGCACCAAACCGATGGTAAATGTCAGTGAATTCAGTGGATGTTCGTCCTGAGTCTCACAGAGTCATAGGTCTCATCCGCCGATGGGTGTCTGGAGTAACTGCCGCCCCTGCTCGGCATCACGATGGATCTGTGCGATCAGATCGGCGATATTGTCATAACGTTCTTCACCGCGCAGATAATGCACAAACGCGAATTCGAGCTGCTGGCCGTACAGGTCGCCGTCAAAATCCAGCAGATAAGCCTCGACCGTCACGCCCTGCTCTTCAAAGGTCGGACGGATACCGACATTGGTCACGGCCTTGTAGACATCCCCGTTTTCGAGAATGGCCCATCCGGCATAGATACCGAATTTGGGCAGCACCTTCTCTTCCCAGACATCGATATTGGCGGTCGGGAAACCGATGGTGCGTCCGCGTGCCAGCCCATGAACCACCTCACCCCGGACAGCATACGGGCGACCGAGCCACTGCGCCGCCTGCTCGACCTGCCCATCCTCCAAAGCCTGCCGTATCTTCGAACTGCTGATCACGTCGTCCTGTTTATCCGCTTTGACAAGCTCAATAGTCTGCACCTTGAAGCCGCGTTCCGCACCAAGTTCGCGCAGAAAGCTGACATTGCCTTCGCGCTTGTAACCGAGCGCAAAGTCCTCACCGATCCAGAGTTCGCGCATCCTCAGCGATGCCAGCATCTGTTCGACGAAATCACGGGCACGGATGTGTCGCAGGGCATCATCAAACGTCAGCGTGACCACGACTTCAACACCCAGTGCGATCAGTTCTTTGGCGCGTTCGTCCGGCGTCAGCAGATAGTAGGGACCGGTCAGGCCGCGCAGCACGCGGTCAGGATGCGGGAAGAAGGTCAGCACTACCGGCGTCGAACCGGTTGCGGCGGCTTTGGTCACCAGCTCATGGATGATGGCCTGATGACCGAGATGAATCCCATCAAAGACGCCAATCGTGACTAAAGAAGGTTTCTCCAGCTTAAGTTCAGCCAGGGCAGAGGCATGAATCATGCGTGTATGCTTTCACTATGTAATTTTGGGTGGTGGAATACGAGCGTATACGACACAGCAGCCGGTGGGCGGTCAGCAGACGACAGTCAGCAGACAGCATTAATCCCTCCGGCGCGTCATATACACGCCTATTTTAGAGCGCGAAAAGATACACGCAACCGGCAGATTTGGCAGGGTGTCGGGTTAGCTTTCGACCGCCAGCACCTTATGGGGTTTCCAGCGGCCAGCGGTGGCAATCAGCAGGCCCACCGTTTGACCGTCCGGTGATACGGCACGGGACAGCATTTCATTGGGGGTTTCGGGGTCGGCAGGCAGATAACGCCCCTGTAAAACGTCGGCCACCTGGTCCACTGTAAGCTGGACGGTCGGCCAGCCTGCCAGCGCGGTCTCCAGCGGCAGCAGATAGTGTACTGCGTCCGGGGACTGTCTGAGCGTCTCCAGCGAGACGGCCTCTTCAAGCGAAAAGACTCCACTGGCGGTACGCACCAGCCCACGAAGATGTGCGCCGACGCCCAGCACTTCGCCGAGGTCATGGGCCAGACTGCGGATATAGGTCCCGGAGCCACAGGTCACTTCAAGGTCGAATTCAGGGGCTTCAAAATTACGAAAAGTCAGCGCGGCAATGTGAACCGGGCGCGGTTCGAGTTCAATCGTTTCGCCTTTACGCGCCAGTTCATACAGTTTGCGACCGCCCTTCTTGATCGCGCTGTAAATCGGCGGGCGCTGCTCGATGTCACCGAGGAACTGTGGCAGTGCGGCTTCTATCTGCGCTAAGGTGATATGGCTGGCGTCACGCTGCACGGTGACTTCGCCTTCGGCATCGTAAGTGGTAGTTGTCTCGCCCAACCGCACACGCGCCACATAACGCTTGGTCGTGTGCATCACATACTCGCTCAGACGGGTGGCACTGCCAACACAGATCACCAGCACACCGGATGCCAGCGGATCGAGTGTCCCGGCATGACCGACCTTTTTGGTGTTGAGGGCGCGGCGCACCTGCGCGACGACATCATGGCTGGTCATGCCGAGCGGTTTGTCGATATTGAGGAATCCGGTGGGTGTCGAATCGGCTGGCATCTGCGATGAATCCGCCCTATCGGATATTCAGCGAACCAGACTGCACGGCAGTACGCAGCAGCGGCAGCACGCGGGACACAGCCTCTGGCAGTGGGCCGGGGATGGTCGCGCCAGATGCCTGCCGATGTCCGCCGCCGCCAAGACTCAGCGCAAGGCTGGCGACATCGTAGCCGGGTTTACTGCGGAAGCTCAGTTCAACGGAGCCGTCGGGCTGTTCGGTAAACACCGCCGAGATCATCGCCTCTTTCACCTTCACCAGAAAACCGGACAGGCCGCCGCTGTCGGCATCATCACCAACGCGCTGCATATCGGCCTGTGTGACCACCGCCCAGATCAGGCCATTTTCCAGCTCGATCGTGGAGAAAACCGATTTCCACAGGTTCAGGACGGCATACGACATTGAGTCAAGGGCGCGTTGGGTGATGGCTGTCAGGGATGCACCAGCCAGCATCAACTGCTGCGCGATTTCCAGCGTGCGGACCGAGACATTGCTGGTGCGAAAGCCGAGGGTATCCGTCACCAGACCACACAGCAGCGGGATGGCGACATTCAACGACGGTGTATAGCCGGTCTGAGTCAGCCAGTCGTAGACGACTTCCGTCGCCGAGACCGCCCGTGCATTGACCAGATGAAGCTGACCAAAGCCGGTATTGGTGGCATGATGGTCGAGGTTGATCACCTGCTGGCTGTGCGCACGCCCGAAGATACCAGCCGCACCCGTACGCGGTTCATCGCTGGAGTCCACGGAGATCATCAGATCCCATGCCGCCTGCTGGCCAGTCGGCTGCTCGTTCATCAACTCGGACAGTACGGTCTCGCTGCCAGGCAGAAACTGAAGAAACTCCGGCACGCCGCCATCCACCACCAGATCAATCGGTTTGTGCGGGTAGCGTTCGCGGAGGGCATTCCCCAGCCCCAGCAGTGAGCCAATCGCATCACCATCGGGGTTGATATGGGTGACAATCAGGATAGAAGCGGCAGCATCCACTGCGGCGGCAGCGGCCTGATACTGGGCGGTTTCAATCGTCATCGGAAGTGTGGTATTGGAAGTCATCGGCTGTTTGGTTAAAAGTCGTCGTCGAGGTCGTCGAGGTTCAGATCATCATCGGCGGCGTTATCCACTGGGTCAGCCGGTGGGATCACCAGACTGGAGATAATCTGATTCATGCGTTCGCCCCGTTCCAGTGTGGCATCCCAGTGGAAATGCAGTTCAGGTGTATTCCGCAGGCGCACACGCTTGCCGACTTCACGCCGCAGAAAGCCATTGGCGCGTTTCAGCGCGGTCAGGACATCACGTTCGCGGCTTTCGTCACCCAGCGCATTGACATAAATATCGGCAAACATCAGCTCCGGGTCCAGCTTGACTTCAGTCACGGTGACACCCTGCAAACGCGGATCACTGATCTCGCGCAGCAGCAGTTCACTCAGTATCTGTCGGATGCGATCCGACATGCGGTTTTGTTTAATACTCATGAGGATGTCGTTTCGATTCCAGTAAAAGACAGGTGCACTCTCCGGCAGTGGGATCACCACCGGAGAGGCGTAGGGTTATGGTTCGGTGTGGTGCGTGGCAGCCGTGCGAACAGCCGCCTGAAGTGTCTAGCTTACCCGTTCCATGATGAAGAACTCGATGGTATCACCCACTTCGTAGTCGTTGAAGTTATTCAGACCGATACCACATTCGAAGCCGGTACGCACTTCGCGTACGTCTTCGTTGAAGCGCTTGAGCGACGACACGGTGGTATCTTCGATCAGGACGCGGTTACCGCGCTTGACACGAGCATGGGCGTTACGGCGTGCTTCGCCTTCACGGATCATGCTGCCCGCAATCGCCCCGACCTTGGAGATACGGAAGACCTGACGGACTTCCGCCGTGCCGATGGTCTTCGGTTCATAGACCGGATCAAGCAGACCCTTGAGCGCCAGTTCGATGTCTTCCAGCAGCTTGTAGATAATCGTATAGCTGCGGATTTCGACGTTCTGGGCTTCTGCCGTGCGGCGTGCGGGATTATCGACATCCACGTTGAAGGCGATGATGATCGCACCGGAAGCGGTGGCAAGCATGGCATCCGCTTCTGATACGTTGCCAACATCGGCATTCAGGATACGGATTTTGACACCGCCTTTATTGCTCGATGACAGCTCGGTGAGTGAGTCCACAATCGGCTGGAGCGACCCCTGAACGTCCGCTTTCAGGATCAGGGTCAGTTCCTTCGCCTTGCCTTCTGCGACATTTCTGAAGACATCTTCCAGCGAGAACGTCGGGCGGGCAGTACCCGCCTGTACGGAGTTCGCTTCGTTGACGCGCTCTTCGACCATCTGCCGCGCCACCTTATCACTGGCGACACGCTCGAACTGTGTTCCCGGCAGCGGGCTTCCGTTGAGTCCAAGCACGCGCACCGGATACGACGGCGGCGCAGTCTTGATCTGGCGTCCGGCTTCGTCAAACATGGCGCGGATACGGCCATAGCTCGTGCCTGCGATAATGGCATCACCGCGATTTAGTGTTCCATTGACCATGAGCAGTGTCGCGAGTGTCCCCTGACGCGGGTCCATTTCGGATTCGATCACCACACCGGCAGCATTGGCATTCGGGTTCGCACTGATCTCGATCGTCTCAGCGGTCAGCAGCAGTGCTTCGAGCAGGTCATCAATCCCCTGCCCCAGTGGTGCAGCGACCGGAATCATCATGATATTGCCACCCCAGTCATCCGGGACGAGGCCGAGGTCATTCAGCTCCTGCTTCACGCGCTCGACATTGGCATTGCGCTTATCGACCTTCGTAATCGCGACCACAATCGGGATATTGGCGGCCTGAGCATGCACCAGTGCCTCACGAGTGGTGGGCATCACGCCGTCGTCAGCAGCGACGACGAGTACGGCAATGTCTGCACCCTGCGCTCCACGGGCACGCATGGCGGTAAACGCCTCATGACCGGGGGTATCGAGGAATGTCAGCGTGCGTCCATCCTGCTCGACACGATAAGCACCGATGTGCTGGGTGATGCCGCCAGCTTCGCCTTCTGCGACTTTGGTTTTACGGATGGTATCGAGAAGTGTGGTCTTGCCATGATCGACATGGCCGAGGATGGTGATAATCGGTGGGCGAGAAATCAGGTTCTCGCGCTTTTCGGTCGCGTAGACCTTACGCCAGACCTGTGTGCTGTTCTGGGCACGTTCCCGTGCTGCCTCTTCAGCCGCCACCGCGCTGGCCGACTGTGCCTCGTAACCGAAGTCTTCGATCACAATCGCGGCGGTGTCATAATCAATCTGCTGATTGATCGAGGCCATGATCCCATTGGCGATCAGTTTCTTCATCACCTCAATGGGGCTGGCCTTAATCAGCTCAGCCAGTTCTCGTACACTCAGATAATCCGGTACGAGTACAACCTGTTTTTCCTGTGCCATAGTTCCTCCTCAGAGAACAGGAGGAAGCCATACACACAGAAGCGGGCTACCTCACTGTTCGTTATTCATGATGTTTTTATTGCTATTTCGGATCACACTACCGAATGCAGCAGTATGCCATCCCTTCACGGTGATCACGCCGTTCATGAGGTTGGCATGGCCTGCTGCAACCGAATGCGATCTTCTGCGCTAAGCGCCATACGCAGAGCCTTTGCGAGAACATCTGTCTCCTGAGCGCGCTGCCAGCAGGCGCGATTGTCGCAGAGGTATGCCCCACGACCATTCTGCTTGCCGGTCACATCAATCACGATGCCTGCGTCGGTCCGTACCAGACGCGTGAGCTGACGCTTGGAAGCCTTCGTCCGGCATACCACGCAGCTTCGCTGCGGGATATGCTTACGTGAAGGTGTGAGACTCTGCGAACGCTGCTGCTCATTCATACTCTTCCAGCCACACATCTAGGGGATTGCGGTTGCTCTTCCGACGCCGCTTGACACGCACCCGCCCGGAGTCTTCGTCCATGACGAGCTGGCGGCGCTTATCACGCTTACCTGATTTGTGCTTTTTCGGCTGACGAACCACTTCAAACGGTTCGAAGTCGTCCGTCATAACTTCAGTGAAGCCATCTTCCGGAAGCGATTCAGTATCCTGCCGCTTCTTCTTCTGGCTTTTGCGGTCCCAGTCGATCCGGTTGTCATCATCTTCCAGCCAGACCAGACTGGTAATTGGTTTAGCAGATGGGTTGGATTTTTGATCGCGCATCGTCTGTGATCTGCTTTAAATGTTACTCGATTTCATCCCAACTGTCTTTGCGACTGCCCTTGCGACGCCGCTTGACGACCATTTCGCCTGATGTCTCATCGAACATCAGATGACGGCGCTGCTGGCGTTCCTTCTTCTTCTTGCCCTTCGACTTGCCGCTGTCGCTAAAGTCTTCTTCTTCCTCGATGAAGTCCACCGGGAATTCTTCGACTTCAGCCCGAGCGCGCTTGTCCCGATTACGCGCCTCATGCTCTTCAGCCGTGATGGCGCTCTCAAAGAGATCCTGATCCGCAACGGTCACCGGGGCTGATTCTTCAACAGGTGTGTCATCCGGTGCCACGACTTCAACCGTTTCAACCGGTGCGGCCTTCGCCGCCGGCTGGACCGGTTCGTCATACAGTTCAGGCAGCACTAATTTATCCAATGCTTCCTGGACCAGCAACAGCGCGTTTTCCGGGTGCGAACTCAGAAGGCGGCGCAGGCGGGTTTCATCGATCAGGAAGCGCAGCATAATCTCGCCCGCATTTTCGAGCGGCTGCAGCGACTCAATAATATTATCCGGCAAATCGAGCTTTGTCACCGGGATTTCGAAGGCCCGCTGCGGCAGGGTGCTCTTGACCGCGTTGATTTCGGCCAGACGTGCCTGACGCGCTTCCAGCTTCATCGCCAGCAGGCGGCGCTCCGCCAGATCCGCGAATTTGCTGAGGGTGTTGTATTCTTCCGGCTGAATCGTCAGGCTGTTGGACTTCTTCTGGTTGATGCGCTCGACTTCTTCCACCAGTTCAGGCCGCTTTTCGGCGATCTCGTTCAGCGGCGGCGTACTGATCTGTGCCAGCGCGGTCGCCACGGCTTCCGTGACGCTCTTGATGTCGATACGCCAGCCGGTCAGCTTGGCGGCGAGGCGGGCGTTCTGCCCTTCGCGGCCAATCGCCAGCGAGAGCTGGTCATCGGGCACGACGACGACGGCGGTACGGCCTGCATCGGGATCATCATCCAGATACACACCTGTCACACGCGCCGGACTAAGCGCCTTCTTGATGAATTCTTCCTGATTGGGATTCCACTCGATAACGTCGATCTTCTCGTCGTGAAGTTCCTTGACGATATTCTGGATACGCACACCGCGCATCCCGACGCATGCGCCGACTGGATCGATCCCTTCCTGAAGCGCGGCAACGGCCACTTTGGAGCGACCACCTGCTTCACGGGCAATGTTCTTGATCTCAACCTGTCCGTTATAAATTTCAGGGACTTCGAATTCCAGCAGACGGCGGAGCATGTTGCGATGGCTGCGGCTGACGATAATATGTGGACCGCGTGGCGTCTTGCGGACTTCGACAACGTACACGCGGATTTTATCACCCGGCTTGTAACGTTCGCCATGAATCTGCTGATTGCGTGGCAGTGAGGCTTCGGCGCGACCGTTGTTGAGTGAAACCGTCGCGTTACCGTTGTTCACGCTCTGAACCGTCGCCCCCATGATTTCACCTTCTTTAGAGATGAATTCTTCATAGAGTGCGTTGCGTTCCGCTTCACGGATGCGCTGCAAAATCACCTGTTTGGCGGTCTGCGCAGCGATGCGTCCAAAGTTTTTCGTGGTCCCCTGAACCTGCACCATGACCATATCGCCGTAGTCGGCATCCGGGTCATAGTAGCGTGCCGTCTCAAGATCGACTTCAGTGGTCGGGCTGATGACGCCGTCCACCACTTCCTTCTCAACAAAGATCTTTGCGCGTCCGGTCGACGGGTCAATCGACGCCTCAACCTGCTGTGCGGCGCTGGCGTTGGCATCACGCCGGTACGCAGAGATCAGCGCGGTTTGCAGGGCTTCCAGCACAAGTTCTGGTGGAAGGGTACGCGCCTGCGCGATTTCATTAAACGCTATTTCGAACTCATTTTTCATACTTGGTTTATCACACCCCAGGTGAGGGAACTTCGCAGGTTATGCCCGCAATCCTGAGAGATGACGACATAAGCTGCTTTTAGAACGAGAAACGTAGATCCGTAAAGGAGAAAGAGACGAAAAAAGTGGGGGGTGCCCACTTCTTCAAAAGATACTCAACTGTGCTTCATCTTAGCACAACGCACGCTCATATGTCAAGAGAATTTCAGGCTGTAGGACTGCTCTTAAAGGAAATTTATCTCTTTCTGATAAAGCCGTTGCAAGGCTGTTCTGTAATTTTAGACACAATCATTTAACCAGCATTTATAATCCGTAGTTGAGCGATGTTCATAGAGTTTTCCCATTCTGATAAAACATTTATATTGGTCTATTGAACATTACTTTAACTTCGGTTAAACTAGTTTAAACTGATGGTAATGAAAGCAGATATGATGGTGACCGCTCACGCAGACCAAACCAAAGTAATACGCGAGGAACGGCAGAAATCCGAACAGCGGCAGGATACCCTGCTGCACTTCACACAGGGACGCATGGAGATCGTGCTGGTCGCGATTACCGGCATCAGCCTCGCGCTCAGTTGGGCGCTGGAAGGCCGCGTCTCCGATGTGCTGATTACAATCCTCAACCTGATCTCGTATGCCGCTGGAGGTTACTTCGGTGTACGTGCTTCGCTCGAAAGTCTGAAAATCATCAAATCAGATGATGCCGAGGCCGACAGTAAACCGCAGATCGACGTTGACACGCTGATGATCCTTGCCGCGCTCGGTGCTGCGCTGATCGATCAGTGGCATGAAGGTGCGATGCTGCTGTTCCTGTTCTCACTCAGCAATGTGCTTCAGGATTACGCCATCGGGCGCAGCCGTCAGGCCATCCGCAGCCTGATGAAGCTGTACCCGGATGATGTGCGCGTGATCCGCAGTGGTCAGAAGCAGATGATCAAGCTCAACCAGATCCGACTGGGTGAAATCGTCCTGATTCAGCCCGGTGAGCGCATTCCGGTAGATGGTATCGTGCGGTCGGGCGCTTCGGCGGTCGATCAGTCCCCCATTACTGGTGAGTCGATCCCGGTCGATAAAGTGGTCGGCGATCATGTCTTCGCCGGTTCGCTTAATGTACAGGGCGCACTGGATGTCGAGGCCACGCAGACCGTCCGCGATACAATGCTGGCACGCATCATCCAGATGGTGGAAGACGCGCAGGAGAACAAGGCTCCGACCGAGCGCTTTCTGGAACGGTTCGAACAGGTTTACGCCAAGGGTATTCTGGTCTTTACCGGCCTGCTGATTATCGTACCGCCACTGCTGTTCGGTGCGGATTTCTCGGCCAATTTCTATCGCGCAATGGTCGTGATGACGGTCGCAGCCCCGTGTGCGCTGGTGATCAGTACACCGGCGAGCTTTCTGGCCGCGATTGCTTCTGCGGCGCGCGGTGGTGTGCTGTTCAAAGGCGGTGCCTATCTCGAAGGCACAGCGGCGCTCAAGGCGATTGCCTTCGATAAAACCGGCACGCTGACTCGCGGCAAACCCGCAGTAACCGATGTCGTCCCGTATGCTGACACGACCGAAGACATGCTGCTGCGTGTCGCGGCTTCGGTGGAAGACCGGTCTCAGCACCCGCTGGCACGAGCGATTGTCAACGCTGCCGAGACTCGTGGTATCGGCCTGCTGCCCCTGCGCGATTTCACATCGACAGCGGGGCGCGGCGTCGAAGCCACCGTCGAAGGACAGCATGTCCAGATCGGCAGCCCGACCTTTTTCGCAGACATCCCGCATGAACTTCAGCAGACACGGGACCAGCTCGAGCAGGATGGCAAGACCGTGATGCTGGTACGTCAGGGGGAACGATTCCTCGGCGCGATCGCCGTGATGGACGAACTGCGACCGACAGCGCGTCAGATGGTGGCTGACCTGCATGCGGCAGGTGTGGCCGTCGTCATGCTCACCGGAGACAACAAACGCGTGGCACAGGCCATCGCCCGTCAAACCGGTATCGATGACGTTTATGCAGAACTGATGCCAGACGACAAAGCGCGGATTATTCAGGAAGTTCAGCAGAAATACGGCGCGACAGGCATGGTCGGTGATGGCGTGAACGACGCCCCCGCCCTCGCGACCGCAGACATCGGGATTGCGATGGGTGCCGCAGGGACCGATGTGGCACTGGAGACCGCCGATCTGGTACTGATGGGCGATAAACTGGAGCTGATCCCGTATGCGCTTCGGCTCAGTCAGAAGGCGCGGCGCGTGGTATGGCAGAATATCAGCTTCTCGCTGCTGGTGATCGTCATGCTGCTGTTGGGCGCGTTTTTCATCAGTCTGCCGCTGCCGCTTGGCGTCCTCGGACATGAAGGCAGCACGGTGCTGGTCGTACTCAATGGGTTGATCCAGCTCCTGCTGATCCCGGAAATCCAGCGGCGGCGTGCAGCATCAGCCACACCCACCGCATCGACAGGTGTCGCACCGAAAGGTGTCGCCCACGCATAAACTGCATCAGTCCTCACCATCAGAGAGACGCTGACCTGCTAGTCAGCGTCTTTTTTTGTCGTGTCTCACCATCACGCTACAATGAACGCATGTCTACAACATTGATAAAGGATAAGGCCGATGGAAAATCCGCTGGAAATAGCACCACCAGAAGACAAGCTCGAACGGGTTTCCGCATTCGCACGGGATCTGGCTTATGGGGCGATTCAGGAATTATGGCCCAACATGTTTTCCGGCTATCAACTCAACGCCAAAGGGCTGGAACTGCGTATTCAACGCGATGAAGCCCTCAGAAATCTGCTGTCAGAAAAATGGCAGGACGACGCGCCGTCGCATCTGCTGCTGGCGACCTATGGGTACTTTCAGGAACATCAGCGGGCAGATCGCGGTCGGATCGATTACACACTGACGCAGAAAGCCTTCGATCTGCTGGCCCAGCCTGCTACACCGCCGTCGGTATTCATCTCTTACAGTCGATCGCACAGCAGCGCACTCGGATTACTGATCGAGGCCCGGCTGCGTCTGGCGGGAAACCCCAATCCATTCATCGACAAGAATCTGACGCCGGGTGAAGAATGGAACTCGCAGCTTGAGCAGCAGATCGCGGCGGCGCGCTATTTTATCTGTCTGATCGGCCCTGAAACCATCAGATCACCCTATGTCCGTCAGGAACTGGAATGGGCAGAACAGTACGGCTGCAAAGTGATCTCGGTCTGTCATTCCGGCGGCGTGATCGACTCCAACGCTCCGCAGATTCTCCAGCACCGGCATGCAATCTTCGTTCGCGGCGAAACCGCACTGGACTACGAAACAGCCATCAATCAGGTCCTCAATGCGTTGGGATACGCCACTTACTGATCGCAGACGGCATACGATAAACACCCATCATTTGTTAGCTTTTTACCCCTTCAATCCCCCATCTGAAACCTGCGTGAAATCTGTCACATAAATCCTGTGACAGATTTCACATCTTAATTCTTCTCATCTTCCAGGACTACGCAAAATCCCTGCTCACTTTCGATAGCAGTGCATCCTCAACGAACCTTACCAACCCGGACCTTATTTTAGCCTCAGAATAGCCCTGAATTCAGTCTTAACAAACATGTCTTAATATTTCGACAATCCTGCCCGACAATTGGCAAAAGCAGGACATAATCATTTATTCTCATTTTCACAAACATATCATCTAAATTCTTCATTCATGTTTTCGGGCTTACTCTATAAGAGAAGGTGCTTCTTTACCTTCTTCATAAAGTTTTCAATTCGCACTAAAGCCAGGAACGACATGAACGCCCGCTCAAACCGCATTACCCGTACCGCCTGCGTCATCTTCACTCTGACAACACTTCTCACAGTTATCTCCGGAGTTGGTGCCCAGGGCGCCCTTCCCCTTCCGTTACCGCAAGGTACAGAAGCACAGAGCAAACCGTTGTTTACCGCCGACCATCAGCGTCAGACCGCACCTGCCCCACTCTATCGGGGTGTGATCCGCAGCCGCGCTGTCAATATTGATCCCGCCGCTATCAGTGCAACCGATGTCGAGGTTGCCTCACGTGGAAGCAGCAGCCCGCTGGCACTCAACCTGTTCGATGGTCTGAACGTTACCGCGTTGAACACATCAATCGAGTTCCGTCAGAATGCCGCTGGTTATATCTGGACAGGGATGCTGGCCGAAGATCCTCACTCGACAGTGGTACTGGTTTTCGACGGCGATCAGCTCACCGGTGAAATCAGCTTTTCAGGCGGTTCTTATCTGATCCGCTCCGATGCGGGTGGACAGCATCACATTATCGAAATCGCGCCGGAGCAGATGATTGAGACCGGCGGGACGGATGCCATCCCCATGCCGAATCATCCGGTTTCGACCACTGCCGTGAACGGCGAACTGAGCGTCCCGGCCAGTATGCCTGCTGCCAATGAGCCGCTGGCGCTTCCCGGTCGGGATGCAGGCACGACACTTGACCTGATGGTGATGTACACCCCAACTGCCGCTTCATTCCTAGGCGGTGATGGCAGCGCACGCAGCGTGATCGACAGCCTGGTCGCGTTCACCAACAAGGCCTATGCCGACAGTGGGATCACGCATCGCGTGCGTCTGGTTCATTCACAGAAGATTGCATACAACGAACAGGGTATCCTCAACGATCTCTATGCCCTCTCCGGTAAAGAAGATGGTTACATGAATGAGGTCCACGCCCTGCGCGATATGTATCAGGCCGATATTGTGTCCCTGATCTCGTTCAACAGCTCGTGCGGTCTTGGTTTCCTGATGACCGAAATGCGAAGCTACAGTGATGAATACGCCTTCAATGTGGTGGATGCTTCCTGCTCTGCAGGGCGCACACTGGCCCACGAAATCGGCCATAACCTCGGCGCACAGCATGATGTGGACAATACCGAGATCAGCGGCATCGCCCCCTATGCCTACGGCTATCAGGACGGCACGTTCGCGACGATTATGGCCTACGGGATCAAGGGCGTATGCGCCAAAGGCTGCCCCCGCATCCCCTATTTCGCCAATCCGCAGCGTCAGTACAACGGTCGCCCACTGGGCAGCGCCAGCGCAGATATTGCCCGCGTCTTCAGCCAGACCGCCCCATTTGCCGCGACGTTTCGGGCAGGTACGGTGACTCCGATTGGTTTTAGTCTGGTGGCCCCTGTCCATCAGGCGGTGCTGACCTCACGGGAAAGTGCCTTTACCTGGCAGCCGCAGCCCAGTGCGGATCAGTACACGCTGAAGATCACCAGCGAAGACGGTCGCTACAAGTACAAGGTCAAGCTCACTGCCGGTCAGGTCTGTAACGCCAACCAGTGCAGCTTCTCACCGGCAGGTGATGCAAAGTGGACACCCAGGGCCAACACTTCACACCGCTGGTTCGTGAAAGCGCGGGTGGGTGGCGTCGCGATCAAGAGCAGTGAGAAGTGGTCGTTCATGAATAACTTCCTGCCTGAGACCATCCGCGTCACCTCGCCAGCCAGCAACCAGACCCTGAACACCACGTCGGTCGGCTTCCAGTGGCAGGCGGATGCTCGCCTCACCAGCTATATGCTTAAGATCAAGGATGCCAGCGGTACAAAAATCTCTAAGCAGAAATTCACCGCTGCACAGATCTGCGCGGCCACAGCCGACACCTGCACCGTCAATCTCGGGCTGGATGCGGGCGTCGCCAACGGCAGCTACAGTTGGCAGCTCATCGGCCAGCGCGACGGTGTGATCGGCAAGGTCAAGGCCAAGTCCACCGTTCAGATTCACCGCTAGACGACCAAAGGCAATTTCAGTAAGGCGTTCCTGAAGTTCCTGCACAAAGTAACAGGGATCAGTGTCCACAACAGAGCAATGGACGCCGGTCCCTGTTTTATTTTTCGTTATAGATCAGCATAGGATCTCAGCATCCGTCAGTCGGAGCTTCACCGTCCGATACCAGTACTGATAGACCGGCTTAAAGCCGAGGGACTGATACATCATCATCGCCGGTTCATTGGCTTCAACCACCTGTAGATAAGCCATCCGCGCACCAGACTGTGCCGCCAGTGCCAGCAGACTCTGCACCATCCGCCGTGCATGTCCCTGTCGGCGGAAGTCGGGATGTGTCACGATATCGAACAGGCCAACAGTTTCGCCTTCGCGCATCGCGATTCCAACCGCCACCGGAGTCCCCTGCTGAAACACGGTCGCAAAATAACGTTCTACGGCATCTGCTTCGCCGGACAGCATCTGCTGAATGACGGCAGCATGCGCGGCCTGCCCCGGATTCATCTCACACAACAGATCCACCCAAGCCGGTGTCAGCGCTGATGTGATCGTCACCGTCGGATCGGTCATCAGACCGCCCTGCAGATCGGCAGTCATAACCAGTGCGCCGGGTAAACGTTCGTATCCACGAGCTTCGAGAAGGGCTTCTAACGCTGCGGGCTGGCTGGCAGATGTCAGCTTAAAGCACACCGGCTGACCCTGTGCGGCATACCACTGCTCACAGGCGGAGATCGCCGCTGCGGTGTCCATCTCCGCCGGAAGCTGGCCCAACGGATAAACCGAGTTCGCACGCCGGGTAAAGCCATCCGCGCAGCCCAGACGCCATCCGCCAAGCTCCATCTGTCTTAACGGTCGCCACGCAGCAAACGCCCGGTCCTCAAGGTCATGAATCAGCGCATGATCCACGGACGCGGTTGCAAGCGATTCTTCTGGTACAGGCTGGTCTGGCGGGTTGGTCATCAAAGGATTTGGCATCACCTGGAAAGCCCCTCTCACATTCGCTAGAATTGAAATCAGAGAGATACCGGAAATTTCAATCCGACGCGAGGACCAATGAACGCCATTTCCCCTGCTCAACGGCTGGTGCTGGTCCAGTTTGCCTTATTCGGCCTGATGGGGCTGGCGGTAATCCTCACACCAGCTTCATCGCCCGCCGCGACCCGTGTGATGGGCGCGGTCCTGATCGCGTCCGGGCTTGGGCTGATCACGCTGGCGATTGTCACCTATCAGGCCCATGCACAGCGCCCACCAAAGATCAGCCCGGAGCCACCCGACCCGGCACGCGGCGGACAACTCATCACGCAGGGCGTTTACAGCCGCATGCGCCATCCGATTTACGGTGGCGTCCTGCTCACGGCCTTCGGCATCGCCCTGATGCACGGGCATATCTTCGTATGGGCCTTAGTCGCGGCACTGTACATCTTCTTCTATAGTAAATCGCGCTACGAAGAAGCGATGCTGCTGCACGTCTACCCGGAATACGCCACTTATCTGCGCCGCACGGGGCGATTTCTGCCACGCCTTGGCCGGTAAGCCCTAATTGGCGCAGATGCGGAAGTAATCCAGCGCAAAAGTGACCGGCGTCCGAGGTGATGCGCCCCAGAACGCGACGCGCCCTTCCTGCCACGTCTCGTCTTCAGCAGATGCCATGAACTGCCCGTTGATATAGAGCCTGTACGTATTTTCCTCGATCTCCACCCGCAGCGTATTGGTCGCGCCATCGCCTACCCCGATCGCGGCGTTATACGTCCAGTCCACCAGCGTCGTGAAGACACCCGCCTGATAGCGTGCAATGCGATACGCGCCGTCACCACGCAGCATAAAGGCGATGAAATTCCGCTCGTCCTGATAATGCAGCCACAACCCGGTGCGCACATCATCATTATTGGTAAACAGTGACGCCGTGATGACCGCCTCGACCGAGCCAGTGGTCACGATAGGCTCTGCGAGACTGCCCCACAGAATCGGCGCACCTTCCCCCTGCGGATCACCGACGCCCCCGCTGCGCAGGAAGTTGATCTGCAGGTTATAAGCGCCGTTGAACACATCGACGACATAACGGTCAGTGCTGGAGGTAAACCAGTTATTCGGCGTGGCACCGGCCTCGAAGTCATCCTGCAAAATGATCTCACATTCCGGCTTCAGGCTGAATGTCGTCAGCGGATCTGCCAGCGTGGAAGGCGCGACAAAATACGAGTCCTCATCACCCTCTGCCAGCCAGCCGATCACCGATCCACTGCGGGCTTCAATCCGGAACCATGCAAATGACTGTCCGCAGAACGGCCCTTCCAGCACGTTGAACGTCTCGCCGATCTGAAGCTGCGAGACCACCGAGAAGCTGGTCCCCGCGCCGCGCCGGACATTCAGCGCACGGCGATCATCCTGAAGGACATAGCCCTCAGACCCGACGGTCAGACGCGAAGGCCGTGTCCCTTGGCAGACCGCTACGGGCTGCGGCGTGCTGGAAACCACTGGAACCAGCTCGTTTGTCGCCGGCACAGGTGAAAGCGTTACCGTTGCGGTCGCAGTTGGACGCGGTGTCCGGGTCGATGTAGGTGTAACGGTCCGCGTGCGGGTGGCAGTCGGTGTCGCGGTCGGTGTCCACTGCGCAGCGGTTGCGGTGAGATCCTCAGCATGGAGCGCGGTCAGCTCAGCGGCCAGTGTCTGCTGAAGATCAGGCGTCGGCGTAATATCACGGAACATCTCAGTTGCTGTACCGAAGGCATCACGGGTAGCAAGTGCGGCCCCGCGCACATCGAGTGTCAGCGTAATCGTCGGCGTTGGTGTTGCCGTCGGTGTTCTGGTCTTCGACGGCGTGACGGTCGGTGGCGGCGCAGTCGGTGATGGCGATACAGTGGGTGACGCAGTTCGAGTCGCAGTCCGCGAAGTCGTTACAGCCGGAGTCTCTGATGCTTCTTCAGTGCCGTCACCGATAATGGCAACCCGGGTCGCGCCGGATGGAGTCAGCGATTCTGCCCCATCTGTGCGGGTGACAGCCGAAGTTCCATTACCTTCACCATCTACCGGGGGCGGATTATTCCGGGTGGAAAGCAGCACCGCACCTACCACCCCAGCGACGATCACCAGCGCGACCAGAATCATCAGTCCACCGCTGACCGGACGGCGTGGCGGCGGGATTACACTGGCAGAACCGCCTGTTACCTCCGCGCCTGACACACTGCCAGCGGTGGTTTTCTCGATCCCGGTATCATCGCGACGATCATCCAGCAGAGGAAGCGACACCGGCGGGATTTCGGCAATCGTCTTGCCGGGTCCGGCAGCAGCCGGGGCAACCGGGGCCGGAGATGGCGTCACGGTAGGATGATCAGGCATTTCGCGCTTGGGCTTGGGGGGCAGCGGCGTCAGGAAGAACCCTGTTGGGGCACCGCCTTTACCATGTACCGCCTCTTCGAGATCAGCCGCAAACGCGCTGGTGGATTCATAACGGTCGGCAGGATCTTTCGCCAGAGCCTTCGACAGCACATCCTTCACTGAGAGCGGCAGATCAGACCGAAAGGTATGAATCGGCGTCGGTATCTCATTGAGGTGCTTGTGCATCAGCACGAACGGCGTTTCCGCCTCAAACGGCAGGCGTCCGGTCAGCATGGCATAGGCTGTGACCGCCAGCGCGTACTGGTCCGCCGCCGGTGTGATGTCTTCTCCGCGCCATTGTTCCGGGGCCATATAGGACGGCGTCCCGACCGACATCCCCGTGCCGGTCAGCGCACTGGTGGAGTGTGTCAGCTTCGCAATGCCGAAATCCACGAGGAACGCCGTCCCCTGATTATCGAACATCACGTTATTGGTTTTAACATCACGATGGATCACACCACGCACATGCGCATAATCCAGCGCACCGGCAAGCTGGCGGATAATCAGCGCGGTTTCACTCAGTGAAGGCAGTGGACGCCCGGTTTTCACACTGTGATCCAGCCGTTCAGCCAGCGATCCGCCGGTGAGATAGCGCATCACCACAAAGCTGATGCCCTGATGTGTGCCGTAATCGTGAACCGGTACGATATGCGGATGCTCCAGCGAGGCCGAGGTCTTGGCCTCACGGGTGAAGCGTGCCAGATAGTCGGCATCCGTGATCAGGGACATATTCAGCACCTTGATCGCGACAAGCCGCTCCAGTGCTGCCTGATAGCCGAGATAGACTGCGCCCATCCCACCCGATCCGAGCAGTTCCCGCAGTTCATACTGGCCGAGGGTATTGCCAGATAGATTCTGTAAGCCGAACAACGCTTATCCTGTTGATTGTTGATCTGGTTCGATTGGCCGATAGCCTGTCTGTCATCCAGTTGCATACAGCAGAAGCATAGCACAAAAAGCGCCGCATCGAAGCACAGATTCACATCCTCGTCATAACACAGAGGCCGGCATTCCCCACTTATAGAACTCGTATACGAAATAAGGATAATCGTCACAAAAAATTCATGAAGTCTAATATAGCCATTTTCTCATCATGGGCTTATGCTTGTTTCCACAATGCGCTATACTGTGCGCCACACCAGCCTCAGCGAGCCGTTGCGCAATAATTAAGATAAGCATAATTGACAATAATTACGTTATATTCTTTAATGAATCTAATTCCGTTTTAAGAAAAGGTCTGGGCAGTAATGGGTATTCATCCCTCATGGTATTTAGAAGGTCGCATCGTCAGCCTGAAGCTGACTGAGACCTTATTAGAAAATCAGCTTATTGTGCTGGACAAGCTGATGACCACGTACCTCCGGGCTGGGACTGTCCCACAGGTCCATGTGATGCTGGACATCAGCGAGCTTACTTCACTGCCACCGATCATGGCCCTAAGCCGCATGAATTTTCTGCGCCATCACCGTAACGGCTGGTGGATGATCATCGGCGGGCGTCCGGGTTCCGCAATCCACAATACCCTGCATCTGCTGGCTGACACCTATCAGATCCAGTACACGGACAAGGCCGATGAGAGCGCCGCACGCACCTTCCTGCAGGCCGTCGATCCTACAGTACGAGCACCCGCCTACAGCCGCTAAGCATAAAAACAGGGCCGGAAGAATCCGGCCCTGTTTTTTACAGCCTCTGGGCCTAAGGGCGGCCCTTGTCCGACTTATGGCTATCCGTCATCCTCAGGCCGCTGGCTACAACTCCTCATCAGATGCATGATAATCACTACCGCGCATGATCGCGCCAGAGCCAAACCGCTCACGCAGATCATCCAGGGTGCGCTGCCAGCGCTGCGACTGTTCGCTCTCTTTCACATCCCACAGACCAAGCTGGCGGTAAGCGCTGTCCAGATTGGTGACACCGACACCGATCAGGCGCACGGGTTTGCCCGGTTCCCATGCCTGATGAAACAGTTTCAGCGCACTCTGATAGATCTCCTCATCCTGATCCAACGGCTGATCAAGCGAGAGCTGGCGCGTGACGGTGGTAAAGTCTGACCAGCGCAGTTTGAGCTTCACCGTCGTGCCAGCGATGTCATCCCGCCGAAGATTACGCCCCACCCCTTCCGAAAGCTGGCGCAGGGTGCGCATCAGGAGGGCCTTGTCCACCTGATCTTTGGCAAACGTCGTCTCCTTGCTGACAGACTTGGCCTCAGTCTCTTCCTCGACCGGACGATGATCCTCGCCGCGTGCCCGTTCCAGCAGATCCAGCCCGTTTTTCCCGAACCATGACTGTAGATCACGCGGCTGACACCCTGCCAGATCACCAATCGTCGTGATATTCAGCCCACGCAGCTTTTCAGCGGTGCGCGGCCCAACGCCCCACAATTCCTCAATCGGGAGCGGGGCCAGAAATGCGGCTTCCTCACCCGGCGGGATCAGCGTAATCGCATTCGGCGTCCCCTGAACCGTGAGACGGGCACGTGATTTGCCGATATTGTTGGCAATCTTGGCGACCAGCTTATTCGACGCCACGCCCAGCGAACTCGGCAGTCCAAGCTGATCTGCAATCTGCGCCTGAAGCCGTCGCGCTACCACTTCGCCATCCTGCCGCAGGCCGCTGACATCAAGAAATGCCTCATCAATCGAGATCTGCTGGACGAACGGCGTCAGCTTATTCAGCAGCGCCATCACTTTTTCGGATGCTGCACGATAGGCCCTGAAATCCGGCGGGACGATCACCAACGGCGGACACAACCGCACCGCCTGCGACATCGGCAGCGCAGAACGTACGCCAAAAGCCCGTGCCTCATAGGAACACGAGGCCACGACGCCGCGCTGATCTGGCCGCCCACCAACCGCAAAGGGGATACCCTTCAGCTTCGGGTTACGCAGCACCTCGACCGCGCAGAAGAAGGCGTCGAGATCGAGGTGTAGAATCGTGCGTGTTTTGGTCTGGCCCGTGCGTCCGGGGGCATTTGGAGAACTCATCGTATACCATGATCAGTGTGCGAATATCCGTTCTAGTCAGTATAGCACAGGCCATGACGACACCGATTATTAAAGAAGCCTCAAATATGTAAAACGTAAAATCTCCATGCAAAAGGTGAAAAACGCACAGCCTCAATCCTGTGACCTGTCGAAGCATGTTACGATACCTGATCATGAGCGAATCATGAAAGTGATGCTAAATATTTCTATCAAGTCCCGCTGGAGGTAGCTTAAATGGGCAGCGCCCGCCCCTTATTATCACGTCTTTTTTCTCGCACTTTACCCGTCCTGATCGTCTTCGCCGTTTTAGGCCTGACCCCGTGGCAATTCATCAACGCCCAGCAGAACCCGCCCCCCCTGCCGCTTCCATTGGACCCATCACAGCCGTCACAGACGATACAGCCGCAGCAGGGACGCAGTTATGCTCCACGGGCGGTCGGGTTCTCGTCACCGCGCTACCTGAACACGAACGGTCTGGTGAACTTCGTCAACCCGACCTCGCTTCAGTTCGGCCCGGATGACCGGCTCTACGTCAGCGAAAAGCTCGGCAACTTCTACGCCCTGACGGTCGAGCGCGATAACAACGCGGACAGCTATCGTGTGACTGCGGTCGAATCGCTGCCGCAGATTAAAAGCATCCCGAATCACGACGATGATGGCACACCGGCCACCGCACCCGAAGCCATCAACGCACGTCAGCTCACCGGATTTCACGTCGTCGGCACTTACGAGCAGCCTGTCATCTATGTCACCTCATCGGACCCGCGCAGCGGCCATCACATCCCCACCAACACTGGCTATGATGTCGATCTCGACACCAATTCCGGCATCATCACCCGCATGACGAAGGTCAACGGCGAGTGGGATGTCGTACATCTGGTGCGCGGCCTGCCCCGGTCGGAAGAATTCCACGCGACCAATGGCGTCGTGCTGGACCCGGCGGAAAATGCGCTGTATGTCGCGCAGGGTGGCAATACCAATCGCGGTGCACCGGGCAAGAACTTCGCCTTTACCTCAGAGTACGCATTGTCTGCGGCCATCCTGCGCATTGATCTGAATATGATCAACGCCATGCCAGTAAAGACCGATGGCAACGGCCAGCGCTACCTGTACGACCTGCCGACGCTGGATGACAAGACGCGTGGAACTCCGGGCCAGCCCGATCCCGGCGATCCCTTCGGCGGCAACGATGGTCTCAATCAGGCCCTTCTTGTCCCCGGTGGCCCCGTGCAGGTCTATTCCCCCGGCTACCGCAACCCGTATGATGTCGTGCTCTCGGACTACACCGGCAATCTTTATACCTTCGACAACGGCCCCAATAATGGGTGGGGGGGCCTGCTTCAGGGTGAAGGGCCAGAGGGTAACTGCACAGCACAGGCCAACGATGATAACACCCAGAGCTATAACGATAACCTGCATCTCGTCACACAGGGGCATTACGGTGGACACCCCAACCCTGTGCGTGGCAACCCGGACGGTGCGGGACTGTACCGCTATCTGCTCGTGCCGCAGTACTACAACCCACCACCCGATGAGATCTACGACTTCACCTCAGACTGGACACCGGTCCCCTTCCATCTGAAGAACCCGGTTGAATGCGACTTCCGCGCCTCTGCCGATGTCGAAGCGCCAGCGGGTGTCGATGACGGCTCAATCTATCAGATCAACGGCTCATCCAACGGCATGGTGGAATACCGCGCCAGCAACTTCGGGAATGACATGAAAGGCGATCTGCTGGTCGCCACCTATAACAATTACAGCATCCGTCGGCTGCAACTGAACCCGGCAGGCACAACCGTTACCAGCGAAACGCAGCTCTTCAATGGCTTCGGCCAGATCCCGCTGGATGTTACCGCGCAGGATGACTTCGGTATCTTCCCCGGCACGGTCTGGGTGGCGAACTTCCTAAGCAATAATATCGTCGCCTTCGACCCGAGCGACTTTGTCGAATGCATCGGTAACAACACGAATGCGGACGAGGATCTCGACGGTTATACCAATGCCGACGAGCTGGCAAGTGGCACCAATCCCTGCTCTGCTGGCAGCCGCCCCAATGACTTCGATAACGACAACATCTCCGATCTGGTTGACAACGACGATGACAACGATGGCCGTCTCGATGTGGTCGATGCCTTCGCGATTGACGCAGCAAATGGCACCAATGTCAACCTGCCGTTCAACTATGTGCTTTTCAACGACGATCCCGGAATCGGCTTTTACGGCATGGGCTACACCGGCCTGATGACCAATGGCAACACCGACTATCTCACTCAGTTCGACCCGGATAATCTCACGGCAGGCGGTGCGACCGGTCGCTTCACGGTCGATAACACCAGCAGTGGCTCGGCAGTGGGTGCGGCGAACAATCAGCAGAACGCCTTCCAGTTCGGCGTCAATGTCAGCACTCAGTCGCCGCGCTTCGCACTGGAGTCGCGTCTCGAGGGTGCATACTTCTCATCCACACCGGTCGACGGACAGTTCCACGGCATCAGCATCGGCACTGGCGATCAGTCCAGCTTCCTGATGATCGCAGCGGTCCCCAACAGCGGTAACGGCGGCCTGTGGGTCTATCAGGAGATCGCGGATACAGCGACCGTCAATGCGGTCTACGGTCCGGCGGCCTTCGGCATGAACCCACTGAACAGCTCGTACATGGACCTGAGCTTCGTTGTGGACCCCGCCGCAGGCTATGTCCAGCCGCGAGTCCGCTTCAATGCCGGAAGCTGGATCAAAGTCGGGTCTCCGGTCGCGATCCCAGCGGCATGGCTCAATCCGGGTGATGCGACCGGTCTGGCGCTGACTCTGATGGCCTCGTCGGGTGGTTCCGGCACACCCTTCGCCGCTACATGGGATTACTTCCTCGGCGAAACCGTCAGCGATGTGGTTATCACCCCAACCCCGACCACGGTCCCACCCACACCGGTCACCCCAACGTCAGAGACGCCAGTCCCGCCGACCGAAACCCCAACTGCGCCGGGCAGCATCGAACTGCTGGTCAACGGCGGCTTTGAAGCCGCCAAGCCCAACGGCAAGCCCGACCTCAGTGCATGGGAACTGAAGAACCCGTCTGGGGACAAGGTGAAATGCAATAAGCCAGAAAACTCGAAGTTCTTCGCCTATGCCGGGAACTGCGCGTTCCGCTTCAAGGGTGGCGCAGACAGCAGCAAGCTGAAACAGGAAATCACCAGCGGCACTTTCTTCACCGGTGATCGCCTCGATTTCAGCCTGTTTGTGAATGCACCCAAGTCCAGTGCGAAGGGCAAGGTGAAAGTCATCGTCAGCTATAACGATCCAGCGATGGAAAAAGGCAAGATCAAGTTCGATCTGGGGCCGACCAACGGCTACACCCCGCGCACCGGCACCGTGACACTTAGCAGCGGCAGTGTGAAGAAGATCAAGGTGACGCTGATCGACAAGTCATCCGGCGGCAAGCTGTATCTGGATAACGTCAGCCTGCGTCAGACGACCGATATGCAGCCCGTCATGATATCGATGCCGCTGCCCTGACATCAGCCGTAATATCAACAGCTATACAACAGAAAACAGGGCGGGCGATCGTTTACCGGATCACCCGCCCTGCTTTTTGATACAAATATGGCTGTGTGCTTTGCTACTCCGGGTAGTGCTTGTTCAGCGATACCGGAATCATCAGTGAAACCTGGGCGTTGGTCGCTGGCTCTTCAGTCTCACTGTCAAGCGCCAGTCGTTCCCACATGGTGTCTGTCGGCTGGTAGCGGATAAACAGCTCCGGATTGGACTCCGGCCACGTGGTATCCAGCGTGGGGACACTCATATCCGCCTTGGACGGTGTCCCGTACCGCCGCTGATTGCTCTGAAGCGTGTCTTGCTGCACCAGCAGGCCGGTAAAGCAAAACACCGCGATCAGCATGGCGGCGACAAACGACAGATCCAGCTTCTGACGCCGGTATACCACTGGAGTCGATGGCAGTGGTAGTACAATCAGCAGCGAGGAAGCCAGTGGCGGCAGGCATGGCACCACCGGGATCACCGGAAGCACAGGCTCGTTCGACATCTCGTCCACCGCTTCTACTTCAAGGCGCGGCTGAAGATAACTCGGATTGATATCCGGCGGGGCCAGTGTTGCAAACAATACCCGATCCCACACACGCTGTTCCAGACCATCATCTGCAATCAACTCCTCACCATTCGGCGAGCAGTCATCCTCAAACGCGCTTTGTGAAGTGTAATGGGCGACGAGTTCACGGATCACGAAGGCGGTCTCGGCGTCGAGATCCTTCGGGGGCACGGCATGAGGATTACATCGCAGCGCATCGATAAAACGCTCCACATCCTCATCATTGTGCTGAAAAAACGACATAAAGATTCAAATCCCTCACTTGTGTTCACTTTGCTCGTAAAGCTGACGAACACGCTTGATAATGCGATGAAGTCGCGTTCGAATTGCACCCGGTTTCAGGCTCAGCATGTCGCCAATCTCGGCAGACGACATCCCCCCTTCGATCTTCAGTGCCAGCAGATGACGTTCATCATCGGTAAGCTGTGCCAGCACATTGCTGAGGCGCACCCGCTGTTCGTCGCGCAGGATGACTTCCAGCGGTTCAGGGGCATCACTGTAGATCTCATGAAACTTGTCGTCGATGGCAACCATCGGACGTGATTGTCGGTAGTAATTTACAACCGTCCCATAGGCAATACGAAACAGCCACGAGGCAACAGAACCACCGCGATACTGGGCCAGACTGCGAAACGACTGTACAAAGACCTGGCTGGCAAGATCCTCTGCTTCGACCGGATTACTGACATGACGCAGGCAGTAAGCATAAATCCTACGGAAGAAGCGCCGGTAGATTTCTGCAAAAAATGTAGGGTCATTCTGCGCCGCGAGCATAAGTTCAATGTCGGAGAGTGAGGAGAGTGTTTCCAGTGTGACGTGCGATGGGCGTCGCGAAGTGGCGGCAGGGGGAATTATGGAGTAAGAAGGTTCATTATCTATCACCACGATTTTATACCTACCATTTTCAGAAACGAGGACCGCCATTCGGGGAGTCGCAGTTCTATCGCTGGTGTTACAAAATCAGCGGACAAGAGGTATAAATTTCAGAATGCTGCGGGCTTGGCGGCCTTCTATCGCCTTCTATCAGACGACGAACAGGCGCACGATGATAAACAGAAAAACAATCACCGCGCACAGGCTGTCGATCCGATCCAGAATCCCGCCATGACCGGGCATGATATTCAGCCCTTTCACATACGAGTCCTTGACATGATAAGCCCGCTTGAGTCGCGATTCCAGCAGATCACCGATCACGGCGGCAAACGGTGCCCCCACGACCATCACCATCAGCACCGGATAAAGCGCCTGAATGGACCACAGCAGCAGCAGCCCAAGCGCAATCGCGCCAATCACCCCGGTCAGGCTGCCCTCGACAGTCTTCTTCGGCGACCAGCTCGGCAGCAGTGGTGTCTTGCCATAGGCTCGTCCCCCTGCAAACGCCAGCGTATCAGTCACCCATGTTCCGATCAGGATCAGAATCCACCACAGCAGACCAGCTTCATCATTGCGCAGCAGAATCCCATAACCAGCGACATGGGCAAAGGCCAGTGTTGCACCTGTCAGCAGTGCGGTGCTGCGCAGTGATGCACTCGGCGTCACCATCCGATGCACCCCAAACAGGATCACACCACTGGCGGCCAGCACCATCAGCCACACCGGACGCGAACCGTAGCCGAACGCCAGCGCGATCAGCAGCGCCAGCGCCGTCCCGGACCATGCGGTAACATCCGTCTTACCGCGATTGAAAATGGTGATCAGCTCGATCACGCCGATCGAGAAAAACAGGCTGACCACGACGGTAAACAGCCATCCGCCGTTCAGCACACCAATGACCACCACCGGCATCAGGATAAACGCGGACAGCACCCGCAGAATCGTATCCCGCCCGACCTGGCCGATACCCGCCAGCGGATGCGGTTTTGTAACAGAGGGGGAATGCAGTTCAGGTGTAGACATCAGTGCCCTGGCACAGGTAATAATCAACGCTAAAGTGCCGGAATGACGCCCTGATTGGCAGTGGACACTTTGATAACTATTCTAACACAATCAACTGTTAAAAGATTCGATTCCGAAACCATATGCCGCACAGGTACGCTTCATCCCTGCCTGACGTACCTGCATCGACACACACTATCCCAGCGTCGGATCTCCACTGATCCCACGGGCGAACGTGTCCCGTAGGACAGTCAGCCCATCCGCCAGCATCTGCGACTCATCTTCTGAAAGATCCTGAAGGAATTTCGCGACTCTGGAAATCACCTGATTCTCGATGCGATTCAGCACCTCAAGACCATCGTCCGTGATCTCGATCCACACCACACGCCGGTCCTGTGCAGATCGAACCCGACGCGCCCAGCCACGTTCTTCCAGCGTCGTCACCGTATTCGACATCGTCGGCGCACTGACCATATGGCGCTCGGCGAGATCGGTCAGCGTATGTGGGCGAACACGCAGCGAGCCGAGCAGCGGGATATGACTGGAGACAATCCCGTCTTCCATCCCTCGTATCTCAGCCGACATAACCTGCATGATAAACGGGATGATCTCAATCGTGCGTCTTGCAATGTCTTCACTGCTGATTTTCACTTATGACCCCCGATAGGGTGCTTCAATTCGAGCAATCTGTTCTTCAGTATTCCGCAGCAGACGCTCGGTCATGGTATAACCCAGACGCTTCTCCGGCGGCTGTTCATCCATCAGGCGCAGCTTATGGCGGAACTGCTCAGCAGCCGAATACAGATCATAAAGCCGGTGCGCGATTTCCGACGGCACATTTTCCGGAATCGGATAGCGGGACAGGTCCAGCGGAGTCGGCACAGGCACGGCAGAGGACGCCACCACTGGCTCATCAGCCGACGCCTCGAACACTTCACGTGCAGGCTTCTTCGCCTTTGTCGGGGCCGATTCTGTCCCCGGACTGGCTTTCGCTTCCCGTTTTGCCACTTCCTGCATTTTGCTCAGCGCACTGGTCGCGAAAACAACCATGCCCTGCTGTTCAGGATCATAGGCGCAGACACCTTCGACAATCAGCACATCATCGGGATCGTTCAGCGCATCCGCAATGCGCCGCCACTGCTTCACCCCGATATAAACCGTATAGGTGGTCGGCGTTCTGGGCGGCGTCGGGACACCTTTCGGCAGAGATGCACTCTTAACAGTGTGTTCGACCATCGTCATGACAGTATCGCCCACGATTCGAACCTTACCCGGACGCCCGGTCAGGGAGATTTTCACGTTTGATGCCTTTCCGACAACCGATTTTAGGGTAGACAGGTGACGCGTATACAGATCCCACGGAATGCCTTTGGCTTTGCTGGCCTTTTGTGAAGCTGCACGGGCGGGATTCTTCTTTTTAACGTGATACAGTTGCAGGGTTTCGCGTCGTTGTTCAGGCGTCAGCCGCTGGCTGATCAGATAGAAGAAGACACCGCCCGGCGTCCGGGATCGCTTGCCTGATTTAACCGCGATCCCACCGCCTTCCATCACCTGCCGTGTCTCCAGCAG
The DNA here is from genome assembly GCA_023430545.1 of Chloroflexota bacterium. Classification (GTDB taxonomy): domain Bacteria; phylum Chloroflexota; class Anaerolineae; order Aggregatilineales; family Phototrophicaceae; genus JAEZAF01. Next base: position 281 of record JAEZAF010000266.1, on the reverse strand, counting down.
AACCTCACGCACCAGCTCACTGTCATGCCGGATAAGGGCACGAAGCTGCTGCTGGGCACTGGGTTCATACTCTTCCAGTTCGGTGATGATCTCTTCGGCCAGCGCGTGCTGCGGGGGTGTCAGCTCAATCGGGAGTGCGCGCCGCTGGGCGCGGGTCAGCGTCTGCTCAGGTGAGTTGCTTTGCGTATGATCGTTCAAGATGATAACAATAATCCCATTAGAGAACTTAAGTGTAAGAGCTGCATATACAGATGTCAAACCGAATGGGCTGCAATCAGGCC
>JAEZAF010000249.1 GCA_023430545.1 Chloroflexota bacterium | reverse complement strand
AGCGGCAGGGCCTCAACCTCTGCCCCACCGGAGATCAGTGGCAGCGGCTGAACATCGCCCAGACCGAGGGCTGCATCACCACCACCGAGGGTCGAATTACGGACCTGACGAGTGGCCTTTGCCGTCCACACCATACTCGTGGCATCGAGGAAGAACTTGCCAGAGGGGGTGCTATTCTGAATGATGACCTTGACCTTCTGAACTTCATCCGTCAGCGTCATCGGGCCGGAACCACGATTTTCGTAAGCGTAAGTGCCGGTCGGGACGCCAAACGTCAGTTTGGTTTTCGGTGTCGCCGGGTTGACATACACGACCTTGAGCTTGATGATCCCACCAGCAGGCAGATTCTTGGCGTTGAACGCTGCTGCAAAACGCATTTCGTCACCCGGCTTCGTGGGGTAGGTGTTCAGATCGACCTTCTGCACCAGCTTGCTGGCTTCACCGGCACCGCCCTTGAATTTGAAGGCGCGCTGTCCGGCAAAGGCGAGCTTCTTGGTCGGCTTATCGGTCACGACTTTATCGCCGGTCAGGTTTTTGCCCTTCCAGTTATCGGGGATGTTGTCGCCGTTGAAGTCCACTTCAAAGCTGCCATTGGTCAGCACATTGAACGATTGATTGTCCATGGTCTGGCCGAGCACGTTAATCAGCATATGCATGGTGGGGCGCGGCGGAATCACACCCGCTGGCGTCGTCATATCGTTGACACCGCACTCCGGGGCGCGGATATAGCCGGGGGCTGTCTCTCCACCACCATTCGAACCAATGTAGAAGAACTGCCCCTCACCCGAACCACGGGGGATGTTGATTTCCACCACCAGCGTTTCATCCGGGAAGATCAACGCACTGGCAGGCATAAACGCGAACTGATTCTGCACGTTCGGGAAGTCATAGCGGGCAGAACCGACCGGTGTGAGGTTATGGATGCTGGGGGTCGGGCTGCTCGTCAACACATACAGGTTGACATTCACCGGCTGGGTGGCGGCACCATTGGCCGGACGTGCCAGCTCGATCCCCGCTTCGATCCCACTGATCGCCAGCGGCTTCGTGATACTGAAGTCGCTCAGCCGGAAGGTACGGTAGTAGCTGTTCTCCAGCGTATACTGGTCCACATTATTGACACGGATATTGCACGCAATCGAATTCTTGGGTGTAATGTTGGAATTGTCCTTCGAGTGCGTCAGGCCGACATTGGCACGCGACTGCGATTCCAGCACGGACCGCGATGAGAACGTCACACCGTTCACAATCGTCGTCGGCTGTTCGACAATCCCGCGTGTCTGGTCAGCGAATGGATTCGTCGTGAAGGTTGGGCCTTCCTGTGCAGAAACAGCGCCCACCATCAGCAGGGCCATCAGAAGACTCAGCAGCACCCCGACAGAACGCGCATTTGACCGGAACATAGGTTTCTCCTTATATCGACTAGCGTCCTACACCGTGAAACAGATCAGGAAAGACAGGTGTTGTTCGATCACACACCCTTTGGTACTTCGCGCCTTTCCCACGCTTCACTCTGGTTATTAACTATAGTGTAAAGGGTCAGGTATGTCGAGCGAATTACGCCTAGCGTGGGTTAAACGTAGTATTAAAACAGGGAAGAGCGCGGCTCTTCCCTGTCTGATTGTGACCAATTACCTACAGAGCTACAGTATATGCAGCCGGATGTTGCTATCAGTTACTGCCCATCACTGGTGGAGAAGCCCGGCTGAGCTTCCGGCAGGCCAAGCAGCCCCTCGGATGAACTGAATTCTCCGGTGCTGGAGAATCCTGCTTCCGGCAGGCCGATGGTGCCATCGTCGGATGGGGCGGGCATGATCGTCGTCCCACCGAAGCCCTGAAGCACCAGGCTCACCGCGTCGATAAAGAATTTACCGGACGGTCCGCTGTTCTGTGCCTTGATCTTGAGCTTCTGAACAGCGCCATCGATGGTGACATCCGCAACCTGCGTGGCGTAGTCATAGGTCCCGGCGGGCAGTGTGATACGGATCTTTTCCTTCGGCAGTGCCGGATTGGTGTACTTGACGATCACCTGAATGTAGGCGCTGTTGGCAATCACACCCTTCCCCTGATAGTAGCTGGAGAACTTCATGACGTCGCCGGTCCCAAGGCCGAGCGTGCCGGTCGCGATATTCTGGTTGAGGCTCGCCGATTCCCCGGCGACACCCTTGAAGGTAAAGGCGCAGACACCGGCAAATGCAAAGGTCTTATTCGGCTTGTTGCATTTTACCTTGTCCTTCGAGCCGTTCTTCAGCGTCCAGCCGTTGGGCACTTTCGTATCCTGTGCGTAGGCTTCAAAGCTACCGTTGACCACCAGTTCGATCGGGTTGGTGTTGATCGAGAACTGGAACGGGCCATTGACGGCATCACCGGCGATGTCTCCGGGGGTGACTGCCTCGACATTCCAGAAGTAGGTTCCGGTGGTCAGTTTAGCCTTCAGACCCGGGACATTTTGCAGGACCAGCGTGCAGGTCGTGGCATCGCAGACCAGCGCATCATCACCAGCCTTGCCGGTCAGATTATCCAGATCAGCTACGATACCGATATCACGCGGACGATCCGAACCCTTGAACAGCACAAAACGATAAGTGGCGGCGTCAGGGTTAAACTGCCACGTCATGGTATTCAGTGCCGCCGGGTTGCGGATGTAGGCATTGTTGGCCGGTGTCCCCAGTGTGAAGTTGCGCGGTGGCTTGGTGGTATCCACGACGAACGTTGCCGGAGTCGGCGTACCGTTGGTGCTTCCCTTGCTGTTGGTCGCCTGCACCGTCCACTGATAGGTGCCGTTGCTCAGCTTCGAGCGGAAGGCGTCATCCACGGGCAGCGCACAGGCCTGCGCATTACAGATGGCGGCGGCGTTGACCGTCTGGTTCAGGATCGGCTCGACAACGCCAACGGTGCGGGAAACAGCCACGGTATAGGTGGTGGCTTCGGTAGCGGCGGTCCAGTTCAGCGTGAAGATGTTGAGAGGGTTAACCACGGTCGAGTTGGGTGCCGGGTTTGTCAGGGTAAACGCACCGGGCGGGCAGTCAAGCGGTGACGCAGTCGCGACATTCGATGGTGACGAACTTCCAACATCATTCGCTGCATAGACTCGATAGAGGAACGTCCCGCAGGTCGCGATGGTGGTATCGACAAAGGCTTCGGTATTGGCAGACAGGTTCTTGATCACCCATTCCCATGTCGCCCCACCGTTACCAGAACGTTCCACCTGATACTTCGTCTCGTCGTCGGCTCGGTCCTTCCACGTCAGTTGAATCTGCTTGCTGCCAGCCAGCGGTGTTGCGACCAGATCGGTCGGTGCTTCTGGTGCGGCGGCAGCCAGGAAGATGTCCGATTTGTTGTTGGTGTCGTTCGCCACCAGATTCGAGGCTGACGACTCAAAGACGATGAAATCACCCTTGGACGAAAGCGAGCTGAAGAAGGAACTCAGGTTATTCGCCTGTGCGCCATCCGATGCGACACTGGCGCGGGTGGTGACTCCGGTCTTGATGTCGTGGACGAAAATATCCCCGACGTTGTTGGTATCTCCCGGCACCAGATTCGAAGCTGACGACCAGAAGCTGATATAGCGGCCATTGGCGCTGATCGAGGGCGTTGTGCTGTTGTTATTGCCCTGTCCGCCGCCGGTCGCCACACTGACGCGCGTCGTGGTATTGCTCTGACGGTCATGCACGAAGATGTCGCTTACGCCGTTGCTGTCACCTGATACCAGATTCGAAGCAGTCGAAGCGAACGCGATATAGCGGCCATTATCGCTGATCGAAGGCGCGGTGCTGGCTCCGTTGGCCTGACCGCCCCCGCTTGCCACGCTGACACGGTAGGTCTGGTTGGCGACACGGTCACGGAGGAAAATATCACTCACGCCGTTGCTGTCACCAGCAACCAGATTACTACCCTTGGACTCGAAGACAACGAATGTACCATTTGCATTGATGTCGAGGCCAACCGGTGTATCAATACCGTCTTCAAGATTGGACTGCGATCCATCCGAGGCGATGTTGACGCGGGCCACCTGCTGCACCCCGCGATCGAAGACGAAGATGTCCACCTGACCGTTGCTGTCACCGGGGACGACATTACTGGCTTCCGAGCGATAGGCGATCAGCAGACCGTTTTCGCTGACCACCGGGTTACGGCTGCGCCCGTTCACCTGTGTATTGCCATTCGCCACACTGACACGGGCGACTTCCCGCGACACCAGATCGAACGCGAAGATGTCCGTCGCATTATTGGTATCGAGGCCGGCGGTAATCAGGTTGCTGGCATCCGACGCGAAAACCACAATCCCCGCATCGCTGACATCGGTTTCGACGTAGGAGAGCGCATTCGCCTGCGCACCACCGATGCTGGCCGCCGCGACACTCACACGGCTCACTTCATTCAGTGAACGATCACGCACGAAGATGTCGGCGGTATTATTGGTATCACCGCCCACCAGCAGGGCTGAATCCGACCAGAAGGATACGTAACGTCCATTGCCGGAGATCGCAGGACGCTGACCACCGTCCGCCTGAAGCCCCTGCGTCGTGACGCTGATCCGGCTGACGGTTACGTACTGGCGTGCCTGCAGTGATCCAACGACCAGCAGCAGCCCCACCAGCGTAAACAGTGTCAGCCAGCGGCGGCGGGCCGACACGCTAAATAAAGAAGAAACACTCATCTGTTATAACCTCTCGTGACAACCATCACTTTATGAGTAGACACGCAGAGCAGCGTAGTCGCTGCAATTATAGAATCGGATAGAGACTTGTCACGACTTTCTAACATTGCGTAGGGAAAACGTAGGCTGTTTCGTAACAATTCAGCAAAAGACGGCCCATGCGAGCCGTCTTTCGCTTTCGTCTCGATTCTCCGCTGATACTGCCGTCAGAAGCCGGATTTAACCGCCGCCCTTGACGTCAGAAATACCGCCTTCGGTCAGCTTACGAGCATCCAGCGCGTCGCGTGCGGCCTCTTCGGTCATGTAACCGAGTTCAGTCACCACGTCGATAATGCTGCGGCCTTCGGCCAGTGCTTTCTTGGCGACCTGTGCACCCTTCTCGTACCCGATGATCGGATTGAGCGCCGTCACCAGAATCGGATTGCGTGACAGCCAGCGATCCGCCTGTTCACGGTTGGCCGTCAGGCCGACCACCAGACGCTCCGTGAACGCTTTGACCGAGCCGATCATGACGTGGATCATCTCATTCAGGTTATGCGAGATGATCGGCATCATGACATTCAGCTCAAGCTGTCCGGCCTGCGCGCTCATGGTAATGGCATGATCGTTGCCCATGATATGGAACATGGTCTGGTTCAGCATCTCGGCCATCACCGGGTTGACCTTCCCCGGCATGATGGATGAACCCGGCTGCACCGGTGGGCAGCGGATTTCATCCAGACCGGTGGTCGGGCCGCTGGAAAGCAGACGGATGTCATTGGAGATGCGCGTCAGGTCCTGCGCGACGGTGCGCAGTGCGCCGGAGAAGAAAACCGCGTCCTGCATCGACTGCATCGACTCGAACAGGTCATCCGAGGCGTACAGTTCGATACCGCTGAGCTGGCTCAGCTTCTGCACCATGCGCTGATGGTATTCGTGATGGGCATTCAGGCCGCTGCCTGCTGCCGTCCCGCCAATACCCAGACGACGCAGACCCTCCGCCGCCACACGGATCTTCTCGATGTCGCGCTCAATGGCTTTGGCCCACGCGCCGACTTCCTGCCCCAGCCGGACCGGGACGGCGTCCTGCAGGTGCGTGCGACCACTCTTGACAACATCATCCCATTCGGCAGACTTCGCACGGAAGGCGTCGGCCAGAGTCTGAAGTGTGTCGCAAAGTTCTTCAAGCCGCCAGAGTGCGCCGAGGCGAATGGCGGTCGGGATCGTGTCATTAGTGCTCTGCGCCATATTCACATGGTCATTGGCGTTGACGGGCTTCTTGCCGCTGTCGTCCAGCCCATAGCCGAGGATCTCGTTGGCACGATTCGCCAGCACTTCATTGACATTCATGTTATGGCTGGTGCCAGCCCCGGCCTGAAACGGATCGACCACGAACTGATCGGCTAGTTTGCCAGCCAGCACCTCATCACCAGCCTGAATAATGGCGTCGGCCATCTCTGCGGGCAGCAAACCGAGGTCCTTATGGACTTCAGCCGCCGCACGCTTGATGAGCGCCATGCTCCACACAAAGGCCGGATAGGGCTTCATGCCGCTGACGGGGAAATTCTCGACAGCGCGCTGCGTCTGTGCGGCGTAATACGCGCCTTTGGGGACGCGTACCTCACCCAGTGAATCTTTTTCTATACGGTATTCTGACATAACAGCTCCTTCACAAAATAAAAAGGCGTTACTGCGCCTTATTCTAGCGCTGCAACGCCTTTCCGTGTAGCTTCATCTGCGTCTGGTCTTATCAGATCAGCCGCATGGCCGAGATAAGGGTTTAGCCTCTGGCACGTTCGTAGCGGCTGCCCACTTCATCCCAGTTCACGACATTCCAGAACGCATCGACATAATCCGGGCGGCGGTTCTGATACTTCAGATAATAGGCATGTTCCCAGACATCCAGACCCAGCAGCGGAGTCTTGCCTTCCATCAGCGGCGTATCCTGATTCGGTGTGCTGGTGATACTCACCGTGCCGTCATTGTCGAGGACCAGCCATGCCCAGCCAGAACCAAAGCGACCGCCTGCGGCCTTCTTGAATTCTGCCTTGAACGCATCAAAGCTGCCGAACTTCTGGTTGATCGCCTCAGCCAGCGCACCGGACGGCTGACCGCCTTCGTTCTTCTTCAGGATCTGCCAGAAGAAGGAGTGATTGGCGTGGCCGCCGCCGTTGTTGCGGACCGCAGTGCGGATATCTTCCGGGACCGCAGCGGCATTATTGGCGAGCAGTTCTTCAATCGACTTGCCCTGGAGTTCGGGATATTTTTCGAGGGCGGCGTTCAGATTCGTCACGTAAGCATTGTGGTGCTTGTCGTGGTGAATTTCCATCGTCTGCGCATCGATGTGAGGTTCGAGAGCATCATTGGCGTAAGGAAGTGGAGGCAAAGTAAAAGCCATGAGCGAGGTTCTCCTTATGGTTTCAGTGTCTTCGGTCAAAAAGAGCTTATCCGACCTTAACACGGCAGTATAAGAATTGTGGTAAAATGCGCGTTCTGCATATGAGAGTCAGGTTAAAGCCCTCTGGCACTCCAGCGCGGGCTGATTGTACCTGATCCTGCTGGTTATCGCTTGTGCTGCTATAGCTTCTGCTGATTTCAAACTCCGTTTTGAAGGGCGTCCACCCTGAGTACCTCAAACCCACCCACTACCCAATCACAGTCTGCCGCCGCAGTGCCGATGCGCGCGTACGCGGTGCTGTTTATCGGAGTCGCGTCGGTCGCGCTGGCCGCCGTCCTGATCAAGCTGGCGCTGGCGGAAGGCATCCCGGCGCTGGTGGTCGCGGATGCCCGTCTGATGCTGGCAGCGCTGTTTCTGACTCCGCTGACACTGCGGCGGCACGGAACCGCCCTGCGCGGCCTGAGTCGTCCCTCGGTGCTGCTGATCCTCACGTCGGGAGTCTTCCTCGCGATTCACTTCTGGTCATGGGTCAGCTCGCTTCAGTATTCATCGGTGCTGGTGAGCGGTGTACTGGTCACCACCTCGCCCATCTGGGTCGGGCTGCTGGAAGTCTTTGTGCTGAAGGCGCGTCTCAACTGGGCGCTGGTCACTGGCGTGGTGATAACGCTCGTCGGCAGTGTGATGCTCGCACTTCCTGAAGCTGGACAGGCTGCGATCACAACGAATAATGATCTGATTGGCGGTGGGCTGGCACTGCTCGGTGCGATCACCTTCAGCGTCTACATGATTATCGGCAGCAAGATGCGTGACCGTATGCCGCTGATGGCGTATCTGTGGGGCGTCTACGGGACTGCCGCCATCATCCTGCTGATCGTGGCACTATTCACGGGTGCATCGTTCACGGGACACAGCACATCCGGCTACGTGCTGCTGGTGCTGATTACGATCTTCCCGCAGTTGATCGGCCATTCGTCGCTGAATTATGCACTGGCCTTCCTTCCAGCCACTTATATCAGCATCGCCACCCAGCTTGAGCCAATTGGCAGCGCGATTGCCGCCTACTTTCTGCTGAGCGAGACGCCGCGTGACATTCAGATTGTGGGCAGCGCGGTGATTCTGGGCGGTGTGCTGCTGGCAACACTCAATCCGGTGCGGCGCTTCCGTGAGGCCCGTATCCGTGCAGCGCTGTCTGCCGATAACCTGTAGAGGCACACGGACACAGGAGCACCGTGTCCTTTGCATATGGGTTATTCAGCCGGTTTCAGGGATGATGCAGCCTGACGACCTCGCCACTCGTGCTCCAGCATCCCATAGTAATACAGGTCAAAGCGCTGGCCGTCGCGCCGCATTCCCTCACGCTGTGTCCCTTCACGCACAAAACCCAGCTTCTCATACAGTCGGATCGCTCGTGTGTTGTATCCGAAGACGCTCAACTGGACACGGTGCAGATTCAGTTCATTAAATGCGAAACGCAGCAGCAGGGACATCACCTCATACCCGTAGCCTTTGCCCTGTGCGGATCGTTCGCCGATGCCGATCGCGATCCACGCTGTCTGATGGTTGTACTGGATGCCATTCAGCGAGCAGAAACCGATGAGCTGATCGTTTTCCAGCAGACGCACGCCAAAGGCGATTTCGTCGCGCAGCTTCGGCAGATCCTGTTCATAAAACTGCTTCCAGATATTCTCCGACAGCGGCGCGGCGGGATTGGAGTGCAGCAGGCGCAGGAAGTCATCATCCTGATGCCAGCGGGTAATCACTTCCATATCGGCTGAGCGTAGGCCGCTGAGACGCACGTTTTCACTACTGAGCAGGGGTTGCAGCATCGTTAACGATCCTTGATGAGTGCTTTGCAGGCAGAATGTGTCCATTCTGACACGTTATGACCCGTATGGCAATAGTGTGACCTTTCAGCATCAGCCATTTCCACTTGCGTCGCTTATGCGCTATCATGCCGATAATGCCGATGCCCTTCGATCAGCGACAAGACACCAGCAATGACGCCATCAACAGCAATGCACGAGATCGATCAGCCAGCGTATGCGTATTTCAGACGTACGCCCCTGCGCCATATCGTCCACCTCAAATATCTGGCGCATCATCCCGGCCAGTTTGATACACGCTATATCGGCGTCGGCGGGTCTGAGGCGGCGCTGCTGAGTGGCTGCGTGGAGGTCACAGCATGGGATCGCGGCCAGTATCCTATGCTGGACCTGATGCTGCTGCCGTCTGCTTCGGATGCAGTGGCCGCAGCGGAACTGGTGAGACTCATACAGACCGAATTTTCGGTCCCCACAACGCGGACCCTGTTCAAGTTCTGTGATCCCTTCTCACGGGATGCCCTGACCACAGCCTTCAGGCTGTACCCGACGCGCACCTATCTCTCCTTCACCTTTCCAGAGGATGTGCCAGCCTATGAGAAGCATCCGGGCGTTGTCGTCGGCAGTCTGCTGGATGATGCACGGGCAGCGCTGTATCAGCAGAACGGTTACATGCTGGATGAGCTGGAAGCAATGGTCGCACGGGGCGCACTGACCTTTGCACTTTATGAAAAAAGTGATCTGATCTCGGTGTGTCTGGCGTACTGTAACTTTGAACGGGTATGGGAAATCGGCGGGGTGCGCACCGTTGACCACGCCCGGAATCAGGGTGCGGCCCGCCGCGTGGTCGAGACTGCGCTGCACGAACTCAGGCTGCGTGAACTGATCCCGCGCTATCACGTCGAGGATGTGAACGCGCCCTCGATCGGGTTGGCACAGTCACTCGGACTGGTCGAATGCACCCGTATCGAGCATTTTGTGACCGCGTCACCGTCGGCAGCATCGCATGAAGATGCGCTTGCATGATGCAGGTTTCTCTTACGTAGGGGAATCGTCCGGTTTTTGTTGGAAGGCATCATGCTATAATGCCACGCGTTCACCGGCCCTTCTGACCGGTGTGTTTTCTGAAAACAAGTCGGGTTTGTG
>JAEZAF010000222.1 GCA_023430545.1 Chloroflexota bacterium | reverse complement strand
CAGCTTCTGGGAAGTGAACACGCCGCCACACTGATCAACTGGCGTGACACCTATGAGCGTTTTCTTGCGGTTTATGTTGACCGATCGATCCGCCGCAGCCAGAAAATGGAACGCTTTAACGAGCTGTTCCGCGCCATGTTCATCGACCGGCATCCGGCCTATCCACTGTACCGTCACTGGTTCGACCAGACCGAGCGCTCACCGGAATTCCCTGCACCCCCCACCGATGAGCCGATGCCGCGCATTGATGAAAACGCCGTCGTGACCGAAGCGGATTTCGCCGCAGAACCGCTGGACCGTGTCAATGTCGAACCACCGATCGAACGCCAGCGTTCCGGGCGTTCTTCCGGCTGGTTATTCGGTCTGCTGATTCTCCTGGTGCTTGCAGCCGCTGCTGCCTTTATATACCTGCGCGGTCAGTCCACTGATAATCAGTTTGGCGGTGTTCTGGTCACACTCAGTGAAACACCGACCGAAACACCGCTGGGGACGGAGTCTGTGACCAGTGATGGCAGCGCCATCATTGCTGTGGGGACATCGGAGGCCACCGAAACGCCCACACCACGCGTCGTTGTCACAGCGACGCCGCGCCAGCCGTCCGCCACGCCGACGGCTGAAGAAACTATCGAGGTCATCGCAGATCTTCCGGTGGAAAGCACCACACCCACAGAAGCGCCAACCGATACACCGACCGAAACGCATACGCCGTCGGTCACACCTACGCCAACTGATACTTCCACACCTACCGCCACTCCAACGGCCACACTGCCGCCGGAAGGATTGCAGGGCACACAGGATTTACTGGCACGCATCAGCACGCTGCCAGAGTCGGCGCTGTCATGGACACTCGATCAATTCGCGCCTGATCCGCGTGGGGATTATTGGCGTTTCTCCGGCACAGGCGACTCAACTGACGACGAAGTGAAGATCATACTGTCGGCGGCCACACTTGACGGTCTGTATGGAAACAATCCGGCCACCCGCCTGCGCCGTGCCGAAGCCGTCATGACACTACTGACCTTCAACCCGGAACTGCCAGCCGAGCAGATTTACTTCGGTATGGTGCTGCGCACCGCCGATGGAAGTGAGGCTGGGCTGTATATTCAGGCGCAGAGTCTGAGCATCCTCAATGTCTATCAGCGCATCAATGGTGAGACACGCTTCATCGTTCAGCAGTCCGCCAATGTGATCCGCGCCAGTATCCGGCTGGATCATAATCCGGCCACCGGTGCTGTCACCATGTATCTGAACAATGCGCCGATTGGTCAGCCGGTGACATTGGGCGAGGCCGGAGAAGCCGTGCTGCCTGCCCTGTTTGTCTATGATGAAGGCGTGGTGGTCGGGGTCACTGGCTGGAATATCACGTTGCAGTAGAAGCGAATAAAATCGGTTCAACCCGAAACATCGAGCAGCGTTCTGAGCACATCCACTGAAGCGGCCTGCATCCCGGCAGATCGGGCCGCTTCCAGATGGGCGGAGACACGGTCCACCACCAGACACTGCACCGCCGGGATGCCGCTGCGCACCCCGATACGCTGATAATAAAGCGTATCACGCCGGAACTGCTCTAGTGTGTCCACGCCGAAAACCCCCACGCTGAAGTACGGCTTAATTCCCCCGCCCTCAAGCAGTGCCTGTGTCTGGCTTTCCAGCAGATACGAGGTCACACCCATCCGGAAGCCGTGTGCATTCAGCGCCACAATCACTGGCCGCGCCTCACTGCGGATCACATCACATGCTCGGCTCATCAGCGCGGGCAGATCGCGCGACAGGGTCCGCAGGCTCTCATGTGGGGGTTCAGGGGTTTGTGTCAGGCGGAAGAGCGCACGGGTGACTCGGTACAGGCCTTCATAGACCTGACTCAGCCCTTCATCACCATCGAAATCCAGATCCGCATGGTAGCTGTCCCAGTCTGCACGGATGCGGTTATAGGCGGCTGTCCACTGTGATGGTGTACTGCCGTAGCGCTCGGCCATCACCGCACCAAGCTGCTGCGCTGTACATGGCCGCAGCCTTGAGGAATCGATCAGCACGCTGTGCAGATCAAAAAAGATCGTCGTGGTCGGTGGGTCGAGAGTCACGCGCTGATCGTCTGACGTATCAGCGCGTTAGTCGCGGTTCTGTAAACGCGCTTCAAGCTGCTGTAAGGCATTCTGAAGCTGCTGCTGACGCAGGCTGGTCGTCAGATCACCACGTGTGCGTTCCAGCACGCCGCGCACCACATCGGTCTGACGCCGCAGGCCATGTGTGATCGCATCCGGGAAGTCGAACGTCACCAGTTCATCATAGATCGCGTCCATGCAGTTCAGCAGGCGCTCTGCCTCGGCGCTGTGACTGTCTTCGCGCCGCATCAGGTCGAGGATAAAGCGGCGCAGTTCAGTCGCCGCTTCTGCCATACCATTCAGATAGGTCGAATGCGGGACATCCAGCGTCTCTGGCGTCGGCAGCGGCAGATCGCGAATCAGTGAATAGGTCAGGAATGCTTCGACCACTTCCTTCAGCGCATCCTGTGTATAACCGGTGTGATAAATATCGGGATGTTCCCGAACACCGTCGCGCAGTTCATCCGCTGCCGCCCGGATCTGCCCGAATTTCGCTTCGGCATCGGTCCACTGACTGCGATGGATTGCCCTGATACATTCCGAACACAGGCGGATCAGTTCACGCGAGCGCCGCACCGTCAGATCACGTATATTGTCCTTCTCGGTCATCGCCTCGCGGATCGCCTGACTGATCGGCTGAAGCTGTGCGGCAAACCGCTGATCGTAATCGTCTGTCATGCCGTTCGCACTCATGATTTACTCTGCTCCGGTGCCGCCGTCACCGCTGCTGTCGGTGCTGGTTTCATCGTCCGGTTTGACACCGCCAAACAGTTGATCCGCCAGTGTCACCGGTTTCGGCGGCAGGCTGATCGCGCCGTGCTTGGCCTCAAAGCGCTCCAGATTGGTTTGCAGCGCCTGCATGAACAGCTTGGCATTGGCCGGTGTCATGACCATGCGCGTCTGCACACGGGCACGCGGATCATTCGGCAGCACCTGAATGAAATCGAGGATGATTTCGCTGTGGGTCTGGCTGACCATCGCAGCGTTGGCGTATACCGCCGTCAGATTATTCGGGATTTCGAGCCGGAACTGCCCCGGTTGGCCGGGTTGTGCTGGCTGTCCAGGCTGTCCGGGTTTGGGTGGAACAGGGGGAATGCTCATAAGAGTCCTCTTTTCATCAAATTCGGAATCAGGCCAGATCAGTGCTGTTAGCGGTACACGGGACAAATCCCGCCGGTGCGTTTTGAAATGTCATCAACAATACCCGGAAAAATCCCGCCGTCAGATCATATACCGGTAGGGACACGGCACTGCCGTGTCCGAGAATAACCTCACATCCCGCCAGTGACTTCCAGCACCTGACCGGAGACGTAATCCGACAGCGAACTGGCAAAGAACAGCAGCGGACCTGCCGCTTCTTCCGGTGTCCCGGCACGACCGGCTGGGATCATCATAAATGCAAGCTGCCTCATCTGATCCGGGATACCGAGTTTAATACGCTGGCCGTCGCGCTCGGTGAAATCACCTGCTTCGTCAGCCTGTGTCAGCCGCGTCTCGATGAAGCCGAATGCGACCGCATTCACCTGAATGTTGAACGCGCCCCATTCTTTCGCCAGCGTCCGCGTCATGCCGATGATGCCCGACTTACCCGCCGCATAATTCAACTGGCCGACGTTGCCGCGTGTCCCACTGGTGCTGCTCACGTTGATGATCTTGCG
>JAEZAF010000218.1 GCA_023430545.1 Chloroflexota bacterium | reverse complement strand
GCATGCTGGATAAGGCCGCCGCGCTGAATATTGAGGTGATCGGCTTCGCACCGGGCTTTATGCCCACGCTGTATGCCGAGATGATCCGCGCCGGAAATCATACCTACATCGCGAAATCCATGACCCGCGTGCAGGCGATTTTTGAGGAACGCGGCTTCTATTTCTTCGACTTCACCGATCTGTCCGCCCTCGGCACCGACGCCGAGATGATGGACGGCAATCACTCGACCGAGCTGCTGTCGCTGAAGATGTATATGAAAATGCTGGAAACCGCGCCGGAACTGCTCGGCCCCTACTCTGACCTGGAAGGCCTGCAGGCAATGCTGGACAATGCCCCGAATCCCGGCGAAGTCATCCCGCGAGAGTATGGGATCGCGTCGGTTCCTTGAACATATAGGTAATAAGTGAGGTTTAAAATGTCATTCTTCCAGAAGCTGCTGCTGTTTCACATCCCACTGGCAATCCTTTTCGCGAGCGCAGTCTTTATCGCCGTATACTCCGGTGAAGCCATGCCCCCGCGCATGGTGTATGAGTCACAGGTTCAATATCCGGGAACGGTATATGCTACAACACATCGTTATCAGGATTTTGCCTACAAATATTATGCTTTCGAAAGGTTAAAACCGGAGGTGCTGTTCCTCGGTGCGTCACGTCTGGCGACCTTTCGGACTGGTTTTCTCAACCTTGATCCATCGGCTGCATATAACGCCTGCCTCCCCACATTTGTACTGTCGCAGCTTGAAACGTTTATAGATCAGATGACACCGGAAAATGCACCAAAGGTAATTATTTTTCAGGTGGATCAGTTCTGGTTTAATCAAAGCTGGATGCCACTTTTCAAGACAATCCGTCCGACCCAGCTAATCGAGGTAGAAGCTGATCACATCACTGGCGTCACACGCCAACTCATTGGAATGCTTCTCAATAAAGAAATTACTATCAACAGGCTATTACAACGGACCAACCCGATATCCGGTAACGCTGTACTGGGCATAAATGCCATGCAGCAGGGTAATGGTTTCGCGGCAGATGGCGCATGGCAGATCATTTCAAAAAAATACACACCTGAGGAACAGGCGGCAGCTCTGGATAGTGCATTGAGTGATTTACGGAGTGGGTTTATGCACTTTATACCGGGTGATACCGTTAATGAATTAGCAATAACGCAGATGGAGCGTATCCTTGACAAGGCCGGCGCATTGGATATTGAGGTCATCGGCTATGCACCAGGATTTATGCCAACGGTTTATCAGGAGATGATAGCCGGTGGTCAGCATACTTATCTGGACAAGGCCATGCCTCGCGTGGCAGAGTTGTTCGAGGAACGCGGCTTTTACTTCTTCGATTTCACTGATATGACAAGTGATACCGCAGATCACGAGTTTCTGGATGGTAATCATCCCTACGAAATCGCATCACTGCGGATGTATATGAAGATGGTCGAAGGTGCGCCAGAAGTGCTTGGCCCTTATTCCGATCTCGAAGGCTTGCAGGCGATGATCGACAACGCGCCGAATCCGGGCGAAGTTGTCCCACGCGAATATCGAAATCCACCCGCGCCATGAGCCGCCCTGTTCCGACGATCAGCACCGTCCTGCGCGATGCAAAACAGCGGCTGGCAGATGTTTCGACGTCAGCCAGCCTTGACGCACAGATCCTGCTAGGGGAAGTCCTCGGCCTGACCCGAGCGCAGATTCTGGCCTATGGTGAGCGCGAGCTGTCACCGGAGGAGGCAGCACGCTTCACCGCGCTGCTGGACCGCCGCGCCAAGGGCGAACCCGTCGCCTATCTGCTGGGACGCAAGCCGTTCTATGACCGCGAACTGATCGTCACACCTGATGTGCTGATCCCAAGACCAGAGACCGAGCTGCTGCTCGAATGGGCGCTGGAACTCTCTGACCAGCAGCCGATTCAGACAGTGGTCGATGTCGGCACCGGCAGCGGCGCACTGGCCGTGACCTTCGCAGCACTCCGCCCGGACATCGCCGTCTACGCCATAGATATCAGTCCGGCAGCGCTGGCCGTCGCCAGACAGAATGCCGAGGCGCAGGGTGCAAACGTGACTTTTTTCGAGGGGGATCTGCTGCTGCCGCTGATCAAGCGCGGCATTCGTGCCGATATGGTGCTGGCGAATCTGCCTTACATCGCCCGTGACGAAGTCCCGCAGCTTGAAGTCAGCCGCCATGAGCCAGTGCTGGCGCTGGATGGCGGCCCGGACGGCCTCGACCTCATCCGTCGGCTGGTGGAACAGGCTCCGCAGGCCTGCACACCCGGCGCGACGCTGCTGCTCGAAATCGGTGCGGATCAGGGTGCAGCATTACAGGCATTCGAACATCTGCCGCAGGTGGAGAATGCACAAGTCCGGCGTGATTACGCCGGACTCGACCGGTTGGCACGGCTGACACTGGTTCGCTGACACGAAACGTCGATCTGGTGGATCATGTGACCGATGCGCCTTAGGGGAGGGGATGCCTTCAGCGCAGGGGGATCACATGAGACGTTCGGCACTGCGTCTCAGTCGTCATCCGGCCAGAGAGGGGATCTGCTTTCATCCCTCTCTCTCGGAGACACCGCATTCAAAGGAACTGCCGCTTAACGACGACGCTGTGGCTCAGTGCGCTCAACATCATTGCGGGACATCAGCACCACTGGGATATTAAGCTGTTCGCCGTTACGCAGAACCGTCATATTAACCTGCTGACCCGGCTCCGTATACAGCGCCAGATAGGAGATCAGGTCATTCATACCTTCAAGCGGACTGCCATCGATCGCCGTGATAATATCGGCACTGCGCAGGCCCGCCGTAATGGCGGGTCCACCCGGAGTGACACTATCGACAACCACTCCGCGCTGATTATTGGCGATATTCATGCTTTCGATTGTCCGGATATCGACATCGCCGCCCCTGATCCCGATCAGACTGTAATCCACGCTGCCGTCTTCGATCAGTTCCTGCACGACACGCTCCACCAGTACACTGGGGATAGCAAAACCAACGCCGGAGCTGGTCCCCGTTTCAGTGAGGATCTGGGCGTTCACACCGACCACCTCACCTTTGAGGTTCAGCAGCGGCCCACCGCTGTTTCCGGGATTGATCGCCGCATCCGTCTGGATCGCGGAGCCAATCGAGTAACCGCTTAACCCGTCGATCGTGCGTTGAAGCGCACTGACCACGCCGGTCGTCAGCGTCCATTCCGCACCGAACGGGCTGCCAATCGCCAGCACCGTTTGACCGACGATCAGATCATCAGATGAGCCAAATGTCAGCGGATACAGCCGGTCCGCCGGAAGATCGACCCGCAGC
Organism: Chloroflexota bacterium; assembly: GCA_023430545.1. Lineage (GTDB taxonomy): Bacteria > Chloroflexota > Anaerolineae > Aggregatilineales > Phototrophicaceae > JAEZAF01. The sequence continues at coordinate 18,489 of JAEZAF010000218.1, read as the reverse complement.
ACAGCGATGTCCGAGTCTTCATCACCGCCCACGACTTCAGCGCGGGTGATCGTGCCATCAAAGAATTCGACGACGATTTCCTGCGCCTCTCCAGCCACATGATAATTGGTCACGATATGGCCTTCGGTATCGATCACAAAGCCAGTGCCGCCGCCGAAGCCTCTGCCGGACGCCACCGAGATCGACACCACCGACGGGCTGGCGAAGTTATACACATCGGCGATCATCTGCTCACCGGAAGTCAGCAGAGCCTCGGCCTGCACCGCAGCCTGTGCCGCGAGATTATTTGATGCCTGTTGATATGATGCATTGATGGCCGCTGCATGAGTCATAGCCATCACCGGTTCGGGTGTCGCAGTGGTCGTGCTGAGGTTAGTGCCAATCACGAAGCCAGTTGCCAGCAGCAGACCAGCGATCAGCAGAAATGTGAGTTTACGTAACATGCTTTTTCCTTATAGCGTGAGTGTCTGGGGTATCCGTATGGACTGTGTCTCACGTCGTTGAACTTGACAGTGCTTTACCTTACTATGACACCATACATGCGTTAAAAATTTCTGTTGCAGAAGTAAAGTTTCTGTAAACTGTGGGTGATAGCCACATAAGCCGCGCCTGATATGAGTGCCATCATCGCTCGTGCGTCGAGGAATTGAGAGAAAATCGCTTTTCATCTTTTATTAATGATATACTCTCTTTATCGGCCTGCATCATCCTACCAGCACCAGGGTACGCTCTCACCATGTCCACAGATCAACCCCCACCTGAACAACATAATCCACCTCGGCGCGGCTTTCGTGAGCGCGCCTTCTGGAAAGCCGCAAAAGGCGACTCATTTGACGTAGACGAAATCTTGGCAGTGGCAATAAGCGCAGGCTTTCGCTGGTTGTCAATTCTGGCCCTGAGCATCATCACCCTTTGGCTGTCACAGCTTTTATTCACGGACGAGCCGACCTCACTGGTTGCGCGACTGTGGGGCTATCTGGCACGGCTTACGCTGTTTATCAGCTTTCTGGGTTTTCTGTCTGATCTTGGACGTGTCGCCATACAGGAAAGGACACTGCCACAACCCCCGGAACCAGACGCCGAAGGCAAACTCGTTTCTGACGCACGGCGGCAGCACAGCTTTTATAACCGGGCGGCGGTCGGGCTGTTTCTGGTGACAATGGTCGTGGGCGGACTGACCTTCACGCTGGCGAGTCTTCAGAGCGATACATGGGCGGCATCAGCCCCAGTGCTTTCGCTGGTGACAGCACTGGTCGCGTTTGTGCTGATGCTGAGCCTCCGGCCACAGTACACGTCACCTCCGGATGCCAAACGGCGGACACGTCGGGCGGTTATGGATGCGCAGGTGCAGGCAGCGGCAGAAGTCGCTGATTACAACAAAGATACAGCTCAAAAGCTGCATGCACTCTATCTGGAGACGGTGGACAAGGCACAGGAGAACATCGACTGGTACACGAATAACGCCCGACTGAAAAAGCAGCGAGCACAGCAGCTTCGGTTTTTATCACTGGTGTTTATCGGTATTGGCGGTATAACCCCCGTCATGATTGAAGTGTTTGAATTGCGGGACAGGATTTCGCCTTCAATCGCGACCGTGATTATTGCGACGGGGACGGGTTTCATCGCGCTGGACCGCTTCTGGGGATACTCGACGGCGTGGATTCGCTTCCTGACGACCGAGCTGGAGTTGAAGTCCATGTTAGAGAACTTCACCTATAACTGGGAGCGGACGGTCTCAATGTACGGGCACCACTGCAATTCGGACACCCCTGAGGTACTTGCTGAACCTGTAATTGGCAAGGACGGGCAGGTTGAGGATGACCGGACGATTCGCGGCAAGACCAGCTACATTATCGAGATGATCCGCCGCTGTCAGGACCTGCGCAACGAGGTCAACAGTAAGGTGCGCAAGGAAACCGAGATGTGGGTGGAGGAATTCCAGTCGAACCTGCGTACTTTTGAAGGAGCGCGTAACCTCTCCGCATCTTCTACACAAACACCCCGGCAGGAGACAGGCACTTCATAAGCCATAATCAGGTTGTGATCCGATGGATTCTGTGGCTTCCATCAGCCCACGGATCACCTACAACTGAAAACGATCGGCGAAGTGCAGCAGCTTGCGCGAATAATCGTCGGTATAAGACTGGAGCCGCTCTTCGAGGCGGTTCCAGCGCGCACTCTGCAAAATGCGCAGCAGCGTTTCGTGATCGGTACAGGCGAACTCAATCATGCGTTCCGGATAATTCCCGTACTCGATTTCCCAGACAAACAGCAGGCGCATCCCCAGGCTCTGCACCGTGGGCAGATATTCCCCCAGCACAAAGCGATAATATTCCTCAAGGGTATCACGGCGAATGTTATAAGCGATCTGAATCTTGTATTCCAGTGTCATACAACCTGTTTCCGCTGCTTCCTGTCATTTGTGGATGAACTGCTGATACTGCTGGTGTTATATCCCGTTGATGAAGACGTATCCTGATGGCTCAGGGTTTCCTGCTCAGCGCTTGCCCGTTCTGCTGACCTTGCCAGTGCCACGGCCTTTGCCGGGTTTACCCGCGTTATTGGCCTTGCCTGTCCCACTGACCCTGTCAGAGTCGCTGGCGGCATCGCTTTTACTGATCTGATCAGCCGGTTGGGTCTTACCTGACCTGCTCGTGGGTGGATTCAGTGTCCCCGGCTGGGTGGGCGCTTCGAAGATCTCCAGCCACTCGTCGATTTCATCCGCGGACAGCCGTACATCAACTGCTTCATCCACCCCCGGCTTAACCGGCGCAGGCGGGCGCTCGATCAATGCGGCGAACTCCACCGAGCGCAGCGTGTGCATTTTGCGCCGACGGGCCGTGTTGATCACATCATGATCGGAAGAGACGAGGGTCCATTCCTTCGGATTAGGGGCATTGGCGATGCGATTGCGCAGCACCTGATCGGCATTCGACTGATGCGAGGCGAAGATCACCTGCACACCGCGTGTGGACATCTTCGAACGTCCCCCCGGCAGCCCATGATCGAAAACCACCGTGCAGCGCTGGCGGGTCCGTGCGACAAACGAGGACAGCTTCTGCACCAGCAGGGCTTCGTCGTTCGGGTCGTCCAGCCGGATGTCCGGCAGGCAGCCAATAAGATTATGGCCGTCGATGAGATAATGCACGTCAGCGCCTCACAGAATAACAGGGTCACAGGCTCATCCATACGAGCCTGTTTCAGTATAACATGCCCCTGATAGATCAGTCTCACATCCGTATGAGAGTGTGGTGAACCCTATTCGCTAACCCCTGTCCTTCACACCATAGGGGCGGAAGAATCCGCCCCACCGAAATCACTGATTTTGCAGAGCAGTGCTAACCCCACAGTTCCTCAAGGAACGCCTGTTTCATCAGGAAATGCTCGGTGCCGCCGCCTTCATGCTGATTGTACTTGTAAACCGCAATCGACTTTTCAGCATCCAGCCAGTTATACGCCGAGAAAACCGTCGAAGGTGGGCAGACCGCATCCATCAGCGCCGTGGAAAACAGCGACCGGGCACGGATGCGCGGGGCGAAGTTCATCCCGTCGAAGTAGTCAAGCGTTGAGAGGATCTGGGTCTCCTGGGTGCGATGATGGCGCAGATAGTGGACGATCTCGTGATACGGAAAAGTATCCACGAGGTCAATTGCACGGCGGAAGTTGCACAGGAACGGCACGTCCGGCATCGCGACCTGCACATCCGGCACCAGTGCCGCCGCCGCAATAGTGATGCCGCCACCCTGACTGCCACCCGTCACGGCGATGCGGCTGCCATCCACATCATCACGGATGCGTGCCGTCTCGATTGCGCGGACCGCATCGGTGAACACACGGCGGTAGTAGTAGCTCTGCGGTGCGACAATCCCCTGCGTCATGAAGCCGGGATAATGCGGGTTCGCGCCGTCGGGGATGTCGGGTGTATCGCCCTTGCGCCATGAGGTCCCCTGACCACGCGTGTCCATCACCAGAATGGCGTACCCGATCACCGGCCATGAGATCCATTCGACCGGATAGCCGCGTCCGCCGCCGTACCCGATATATTCAACCACGCACGGAAGCGGTGTCGTGACCCCCGCCGGACGCAGATACCAGCCCTTGATCCGCTGGCCACCGTAACCGGAGAACGTGACATCCCATGCATCGACCAGTTTAAAGCCGGTGTCAACCGGTTCGAACACCGGGTTCAGCGGATGCTGGCGCGCTTCTTCCAGTGTCCCCTGCCAGAACGCGTCAAAATCCTCTGGTTCATTACGCTCCGGTCGGTACGCTTCAAGGGCTTCAAGTGGTAAATCAAAAATAGCCATATGGATTTATTTCCCTTTGGTGTGCAGTGTAAAAAACAAAAAATCAGGCACTCGAAGCCCAGCCATCACCGAGCCTCGAACGTGCCTGACATTACCCATCATGCCGCAGCGCCCCGCCTCACACCGGCTCCTGTCGGTTAGCGGGCGCAGGTGGTGCCACACGCCGGAAGCCTTCCCCATACGCGACATGCCCCTGCCCGATGACGATGAAGGCGTTAGGGTCAGCCACAGAGACAATCCGGCGCAGGGCGTCGATCTGAAAGCGGGCGACGGTCACATAAAGCAGGGTGCGCTGGGTGCCCGTGTACATACCCGTCACTTCCCATGCGGTGACACCGCGTCCCAGCTCATGCAGCACGCTGTCGGCCACCTCACGCGGCTGGACGGTGATAATCACCGCCGTGCGGATCACACTCGGCCCTTCGAGCACGTAGTCCGAGGCAAACCCTTCGATCCCCAGCGCCACCAGTGCATACAGTGCGCCTTCCCATCCGAGCGTCACACCGGCCAGCAGCACAGTCCCGAGATTGGAATAGAGATAGGTCGAACTCAACGGCAGGCCGAGGCGTTCCTGAAAGATACGCGCCAGCGTCGATGTCCCGCCGAAATTCCCGCCCAGCCGGTAAACGATGCCGGAGCCAATGCCACCGATAATCCCGCCGAAGAGTGTGTTCAGCAGGCGGTCACTGCTGATCGGCTCCACAATCGGCGTCAGCAGGTCGATGGCAAAGCTGTACAGCAGGAGCACGTAGATCGTCCATGCGACGGTCTGCCAGCCGCCGAGGGCGCGATAGGCATAAATCTGAATAGGGATATTCAGCAGCAGCACCACCAGTCCGATAGGCGTGCCGAGCTTGATACTCATAATCAGGGCGACACCGCTGATCCCCGCTGGTGCCACCTCCGCCGGTTCCAGAAAGATCACCAGTCCCAGTGCGCCAATCAACGCACCGATGGTAATCAGGAACAGCCGCCAGAGGAAGGAACGCCAGTTGATGCTGCCGGATAAGGCTTTTGTCATCGCCGTTAGACTCTCCTGAGATTGGATTGGGCTTGCAGACTGCGCTGATGAATGCACCTGATGAGTTTTGATAATCAAAATCGGTAAGATGTCGTAGGGGAGGGTCTGCGTGCCCTCCCGCTGTGCTGCATGACCGAATATGAACGTCAAAATTCATCAGGTGAGTATGCTTAAGGCAAAGCCCGCCGCTCATCAGACAGTCCTGAACGGCGGATACTTTAACGCAAACCTGCCCGTTTAGATAGCCGGATGCGTCTCTCGCAGAAAGTAACATCAGGGTAGATGACAGACGACACAAAATCGTGATATGATGCCAAAAGTAATTCATCGTTGTCTGAAAGACGCTCTCTCATGCACAGTCGCAAGCTTCTGGCACGTCCGCCCTGCTAATCTTCACGCAGTGAACAATCTGAACGCATCCCCGCGCCTGTAACGGCGCTTTTTGCGTTCCGATCGTTTTCACCCCTTCCAACACTTCCATCCTGTAAACGCAAACCAACGCCTGACGATCTCGACGGTGCCTGACGCCGCTGCGATGGCCGCTGGCCTCAGGCCCGTGCGCCGCCTGCCTGTTTTGTCCCATTCCACTCGATTCCGCTTTCGACCGAATGACCCGACAAAACAGGAGCTATCATGGAAATCATCCGAGGCAAAAACACCTCGTTTATCAATGCAACCGCGCTGGCCGATATCCTGACTGGTTACGAGCGCATCCATCTCGACATCGGCACTGGTGACGGGCGCTTTGTGCAGCATCTTGCCCAACAGTGCCCGCAGGCCTTTGTGATCGGTATCGACGCCAACCGCGACAATCTGCGCGAGGTCTCGCGCCGTGCGCCGAACAACACCCTGTTCGTGATCGCTAACGCGATGGCGCTGCCCGTCGAACTGACTGGACTCGCCGCGCAGGTGACGATCAACTTCCCGTGGGGCAGTCTGATACAGGGCCTGCTGGACGGTGATCCGGCGCTGATGTCGGGGCTTCACGCAGTCAGCCGACCGAACGCCGCGCTGGAAGTCCGGCTGAACGGCGGCGCACTGGCTGAAGCAGGCTGGTCACTTGAGGCCGGACATCAGCGCGTACAACAGATGCTGTCAGTTAATGGCTTCGCGCTGCGGTCCCCGCTGACACTGGCGGCAGGGGATCTGAAGGGCATCCCGACCACCTGGGCCAAACGGCTGGCCTTCGGACGTGATCCGCGTGCGATGCTGCTGCGCGGGACACGTATCGCCGAGCGCGTCGGTGAGATGATCGAGATGTGAGGATAAAAGTCAGCGACACACAACTGCGCAGTGGACCGCCTGTGTGACATCCCGCCGCTTGCAGATCATCACCGCTGGTTCGGTGGCAGACGACGACCTGACGGCCCCTGATTGGCATTCGGGGCGCTGTGCGGATTGGGCCGTGCGTTCGGGATACCCGCCCCGTAGCGCGGTCCGGCGGTGGGTGCCGCCCGTGGGATCTGATCCGGAGACTGGGCAGGCGCAAAGCCCTGCTGCATCCCCTGCGGATTGATCTGGGCGGCCTGCCCCGCTCCCCGTGCTTCGTCGTAGGCGGCAATATATCGGGCGATTTCCTCGCGGCGGCGCTTTTCCTCGGCTTCGGCGGCGGCCCCTTTGACACGCTGCTGCCGTGCCGAGATCTCGTTCTGGACGGCGCGTGGGCTTGGCACATCCTTGAAGATTTTGGTGCCGGAATCCCCGATCAGCGCCAGTTTGACATCACCATAATTGAAAGCCGAGCGCAGAATGCCGCTGATCTCCACAATCACATTGTCGATGCGGTTGATCAGAATGCGATCGTCCTCGTTTTGCAGCCAGAGCGGACGGCGGTGGATAATCGAGATGGTATCATCACCGACGATGTAAACATCATTGCGCCAGTCCCAGTCCGCCCAATAGAGCCACAGCCCACCGACGACAAACGCCAGTCCAGCGGCGGGATAGGCCACAATGCCGAGCGTGTTCAGTCCCGGTACAGCAAGAAACAGCAGGATGGCGATCACCGACCCACCGAGTAACAGCAGCGGTGTCATAACACTTCTCAGCCAGAACAGCCAGTGCTTGCGGTAGACTGTCGCCCCCTGCGCATTGATAAAGCGCGTCTGTAAAAAGCCGCGTTCTGTCGGCTGCACCACCGGCGTGATCTTACGATCCTCTTCTGGCGGCAGATTGCCTAATACACGCTGGATGTCATCGCGGATCTGTCCGTCGCGGCGCTGCTCCATATTCTGCTGACTGTTGTTCAGCAGTTCGAAGATCATGTCCTGCACGCGCTCGGCGTCGGGGATGAAGTTCAGCTTGACGGTCCCGGCTTTCCCGGCGGTCTTGAGGACGATCTCGCCGTAGTTGAAGATCCGGGCGAAGACATCATAGGCCGGGATCTCGGTATTCACCTGCTGAATCGAACGAATCGGCACTTCGTTCGTCCACGAGCGAAAGGTGATGATCGTCCGTTCGATGCGCAGCACACGATCAGTGGTGACGATAAGCTGGTCGTTGCGCCATTCCAGATAGAAATAGAGCAGCAGCGCACCTGGCACCAGCAGCGTACCGGTCAGCAGCAGCACGCGCAGGCCGTCCGATGGCACGGCAAACGCCACCAGCAGCATGATGATCCCGACCACCAGCGGAATCCACGACTGGCGGATATAGGCCCACCAGTGACGGCGTGTCTGGAGCAGAAGCTGTTCACCTGAGCGCAGCAGGCTGGTGGCGGCAGGTGAAGCGCCGGTGCTGAAGGGTGTGTTCGGGGACGCTGGCGAAACTGTGGCTGCCGGTCGCTGTCCGACCGGGCCGCCGGATGGATACGGACTGCCCTGTGGCGCTGATCCGAGCGATGACTGAGCATAGCGCTGCTGCATCACGCTTTCCTGAGTCGCATGCTGCGGCAGAGGACGCTTCTGAATGGGACTCTGTTGAAGCGGGCTTTGTGGTATCGGGCTTTGCTGGACAGAGCTTTGCTGAGGGGCAGCACCAGGCTGACCCGTCGCACCCACAGGCGCAATCGGCAGCGGGATATACTGGCGCATCATCGGATAGCGCTGCAACGTGGCATAGAAAGCCACCCGCGACAGGAACAGGACAATAGCGGATTCGATCACCTGAAAGGTCGCGCTCTCGGTGCCTTCGCTGACCAGTGTCGCCTCGTTGATGTACTGATTTGGCTCGATCACGGCGATCTGCTGCATCGTGCCGTTGATGTACTGCCACAGCGCCCCGCGTCCCGTCACCAGCAGATACAGCCCTTTTGACGGGTCGCCCTGCTGGAAGATCAGCTCACCGCGCTCGTAACGGGTGGTGACAAACGCTTCCGCCAGTGCATTCAGCAGGTCCGGCGGCAGCGTGCTGAACATCGGCAGACGCTGGACATGTTCGACGATAAAACGATCAGCCATTGCGCTTTCCTTTACCAATACCTCTTACCTGATCATGGCGTCTCGCCGTCAGTCGATTCAGCCCCGAAGCGTGATCGACTCAACCAGATCGGAGATGATTGTCTGATTGTCATTGAACGTGTCCGGCCCGGTATTGACAATCACGAATTCGACCCAGTCCGTCGCCTGATAATCGATCAGCAGCATCATGTATTCTGCGCTGTCGAGCTGGCCGCGTGCGTAATAGGCCGGGTTCCCGTTCACCGTCACCGCGTTCACATCCGAAGGATCAATCTGGTAGCGCTGACTAAGGGCGGTCAGCGTGCCGTTGATCGTCTCATAAGCGATCTGGCGCAGATCATCGCTGGAAAGCTGCCGTCCGCCCTTCTCATGTGAGGTCAGCCGGACATCGATAGCCCCTTCCGGCACACGGGTTTCCGGCGCGAAACGACCGGCAAACCAACTGTCATTATAAATGTGGAAATCGCGGTTCCCCTGAAGCTCGAAGTTCCATCCCGAAGGCTGCTTGATGGCAAGCTGTCCGTCACCACTGTCACGATAATCGGCAGCCTGCACATTCGGATCGTGAATGCCGTCATTGGTCGTCGGTGGGTTGATACTGTTCCCCACCACCGAGAGCACCGCAATCGCAATGGCGATAACCGCCGTCACGATCACGATTGCGCTGAACATCAGCGCATTGCGATTGACAGGCGGCCCACTCATCGGCGGGACTTCCCCGCCAACGCTGTGACCTAATGGCATGTGATAGGCTTCATCTGCCCCCGTTGGGATCGCAGGCGAGGCGGTCACCTGTGACTGCTGCGTGTGGAAGGCATACTCGACCGGCGGTGGTGTGGTCGGTAGATAATCGGGATCATAGACATCTTCCACTTCAGCGGTCGGATCATCCGTGCGGCGTGGACGCCGTACCCCGGACTCCATCGTCGGCCTGACGGTGCCTTCTCCGGTGCGGCCTGCCGGACGGTTATCCGCTGAAGCATCAGACGACGTAAGATCAGCCGATTTCATCAGCGGTTCCGATGCCGATGCGGGTGCGATTTTGTCCAGATCACCTGCCGGAATAGCCGGGAATGTACCGGTCTTGATCACGCCGGGGGTTTCTGAATCGGTCTTCACATCCTGCGGGCGGCGCTTCTCGATCTCGTTTGTCAGTGCAGACAGGGCGGTGTCAAACGGTTGATTGTTGAAGTCGATGTACTGAAGACGCCCCAACTGAAAATGGAGTTTGGCTGGCTCATACATCACCGGGATAATCGGCTTCTTATGGTCAAGGTAATAAGTGAACTCGTCCTCGACATTTGACGACGCCATACTGCCCGGGGAAAGCACCACCAGCATCAGGTCACTGGTATCCAGCCCGCGCTGGATGGCCGTGCTCCACTTGCTGCCGACCTCGATGTCTTCAATATCCATCCAGACATCAAAGCCAGCGCCAGCCAGTGCCTGCGCCAGCCTGCGTACAAATTCCTGATCTCTGCGGCTGTAACTGATGAAGATCTGCATGTTGTGACCGCTCTTCTGTCCTGATCCGAACGCAACTTTCTTACTATAACATGCTTCGCTTAATTTTCATGATTTGTCGATTATGAATACACGCAGGCTTGACAAACAGAGGCAGCACTTTAAAATAAAACCAACCGGTCGGTTTTAAAACAGGACACGCTGATGTTTCATCCTCAAACCTTTACCCTGATCGAAGCACCGGAGCATGAATTTGCAGAACGGTTCGCCGCCGTCTGGCAGAGTCCAACACCAGAGACTCTGTGCAGCCTGCTGGATGATTACGTCGTCCTCCGGCAGCCGCATCGACCCGTCATTGTCGGGAAAGAGGCCGCCCTGTCGGAGTTCCGGCGTCTGCTGAACTGGCTGCCAGACCTTCACGGTATCGTGGACCGCGCCAGTTACGCCCCCAGTCTGGTGATGATCGAATGGCGCATGATCGTTCCCGTTGGGATGGGTTCATTCACCCTGCACGCAGTCGATCGTCTCACACTGTCACGCGGGCTGGCGACAGAACGCGCCGTGTACTTCGACACCGCCGCCCTGCTGCGGCAGATGATGCAGCACCCGAAGATCTGGCGCGGCTATCTGCGCTACCGCCACCGTCCATTGTCCTCGGCCTTATACCGAGGCCTGAGTACAGCAACCTGAAACCTGAAAAGGAGCTTTTGATGAAAAAAGGAGACCTCACCCGTCAGGGGATCGTCGCGGAAGCGGCGCAGATCTTCAGCAAAAACGGGTTCGCCGGGACTTCACTTGGCGATCTGATGAACGCCACCCAACTGACCAAAGGCGGCATCTACAATCACTTTGGCAGCAAGGAACAGCTTGCACTGGAGAGCTTCGATTACGCGTCGGAACTCACCCGCCAGCGCCTGAGCGAACGCCTGACGGGTGTCCATCACTCGGCGGACCGACTGAAGGCGGTCGTCGATGTCTTCCGCAGCCTGATCGAACAGCCGCTGCTGGAAGGCGGGTGCATCCTGCTGACAACGGCGGTCGAAGCCGATGACACCAACCCGGCGCTGCGCGAACGCGCTCAGAATGCGATGGACGAGTGGCGCGCCTACATCACCCGCACCGTGACACGCGGCATCGAGAAAGGCCAGCTTCGCTCCGATGTCGATGCCGGGACCGTCACTTCGCTGATGCTGGCATCACTGGAAGGCGCGGTGATGCTGAGCAAGCTGTACGACGACGCGTCGCACATGCAGCGCATCGGGGATTTCCTCACCACCTATATCGACTCAATCACACTTCAGCAGGAAAGCGAGTAGCTCACATGACCGATCACAATACTGTTCATAGAACCTCCTGGAAGCATTACGTCGCGATGGGCGACAGCCTGACGCAAGGCTACGGCGATCCGGTCGAAGGGTTGGAGAATCTGAGCTGGGCGGATCGTCTGGCCGAAGCGCTGCGTCCGCTGCACCCTGATTTTCGCTACGACAAGCTGGCAAAACGCGGTGTCACCAGCCAGCAGATCGTCGAGACACAGCTTCCGCTGGCACTGGCCGCAGAACCGGATCTGGTCAGTGTATTGGCGGGTGGCAACGACCTGATGCAGCCGGAATGGGACATCCGCCAGACCGAAGCCAACCTGCGCAGGCTGGTCGAGCCGTTTGCCGACGCTGGCGCGACGGTGATGGTTTTCACCATGCACGACAATTACCTGCTGCTGCCGGAAGCCATCGCCAGCCGCCAGCACCACATCTACGAAGGTGTAAGGGCGATCAACCGTGTGGTGCGTCAGCTCAGCCATGAATACGGACTGCTGCGCGTCGAACTGGAACATGCGCAGGAATTACACGATCCATCCTGCTGGAGCCGCGACATGATCCATGCCAATATGCGCGGCCATGTGATCCTTGCCGCCGAAACCGCCTACCGGCTCGGACGCTATGCAGGCATCACCATCGAAAGCCCAGCGCTGATGCTGCCGGAACATGCCTGAGTAGGGGTTCGACACACAGGGGCCGCATATGCACCAAGTTAAGCCATTTTACACGTTGAAGCAGGTGTAAATTGGGCCACCGATGCCCCCATCCTAAATCCATCCCGGCATTGCAAGCAATGCTACCCACTCGGCAAATCTTCGATTTGCTTTCCGAGGGAAGGACTTGTGTGTGAAGTGGGTTGATTCCCTTCCCTCGGAGCGAACGACGGATGCGCTTCCCGTCGGTAGCGAGTGGGGGAAGGGAAAGCATGCGTAGCATGCCGGGATGGGGGGTTTTCTCTCGCATCAGGAAGGGTCGGGGATAGGAGGTGCTTTTCTGCCTCAGCACTCCTTAACTTGGTACGCATGGGGTTCGACACACAGGGGCCAGTATGCGATAATCTGCTGTTGAATGCACTCAACAGCAGATTTTTTGTACCCACCAGCCAATAACCAGCAACCAGCGAGAGAATCTATTGAAAACCCATCCATTTTCCGCGCTCATCACCGCGCTGCTCATCCTGATGGTGATCACCGGATGCGCGGTTGAAAATATTGTCCCGACGATTGCCATCCGCACACCCGCCCCGACAACCGAAGCCGCTGACCCAACCCTCGAACCCGCACAGGCCAGCGACAGTGAACTGACAGCCGACGACCTGACCGAGTCGATTTCCACTGAGGACGGCGTGCTGACCGTGCGCTATCCGGCGGACTGGTCGGCAGAAGCACGCGGTATCCGCCTGAATCTCAGCAATGCACCCAATCTGGTGAACGAAATCGGACGTCGCACCTTTCTTCCGGGGGAACTTGCCGTGCTGGTGGTGTATCTCAGCCGCGCCGAAGTCGCCGCCACCATGAACCTTGACGAGGACTTCACCCTGATCGAACTGGCCGGTGCGACCTCTGGCGGCGTGGCGAATACCCGTTCGTCCAGCATCCGCATCAACGGACGCGAGGCGATGGCACAGGCCGGCGAGATCGGCGCACAGGGCGTTCTGGTCGATGCCTACGCGATCACCTATGAAGTCGATGGCATCTTTGTCACACTGACGACTTATGCCGCGCCCGGTCTGCTGGACGATATTCGCGGCCTCACTGAACTGATGGCGTCAAACCTCACGATTGATGCTTCCAGCATGCCAACGCCCGAAGCCACGTCTGACTAACCGTCCATCATCAGAAGGAATCCCGTATGCCCTGGAATCCCGACCTGTACAACAAATACGCCGCGCAGCGTTCCGCGCCATTTGTCGATCTCAGCGCATTGATTGATGTCCGTCCCGGCCTGCGCGTGATTGATCTCGGCTGTGGAACCGGTGAACTCACGCGGCGGCTGGCGGATATGCTGCCCGACAGTGAAGTGATCGGCCTCGACAGTTCACCGCAGATGCTGGACAAGGCGCAGTCACAGGCGCGCCCCGGCCTGCGCTTTGAACTGGGCGGCATCGAGGATTTCGCCTATCGCAGCGACAATGTGTACGATCTGGTCTTCAGCCATGCTGCGATTCAGTGGGTGGACGATCACGAACGGCTGATCCCGGCGCTGCTGGAAAGGGTCGCGGTCGGCGGTCAGATCGCCGTCCAGATGCCGAGCAATCATCATCACGCCGTGCACCGTTACGCCCGCGAGATCGCCAGAGAAGCGCCATTTGTCGAGGCATTGGGCGGTTACGTCCGCGAGTCGCCAGTGCTGGAACTGGATCGCTACGGCGAGATGCTGTTCGCCGGTGGCTTCGAGAATATCACCGCCTGTGACAAGCTGTATCCCCATATCGCAGAAAACAGCGATGCGGTGGTCGAGTTCACTTCCGGCACCCTGCTGATCCCGTACATGGAGCGTCTGCCGCAGGACTTACAGGCGCAGTTTATGCAGCATTTCAGCCAGCGCGTGCGGGGATACTTCCCCGGCTCTCCGGCCTTCTACACCTTCAAGCGGACGCTGTTCGCAGCACGGAAAGAAGAACGTTAAGTTCGCAGGTACAGCGCCAGTCCATGCATCACCATACAAAAAGCCCTGACACTGTCGTCAGGGCTTTTTGTCTCTGGAAATCTGTCACGAGCCGGACAAATCCGGCCCGTATCTTTTTGCCTTCGCAGGGACACAGCATGCCGTGTCCGCCGTATGTTTACATATACCGCTGCATGACCTTAGCCAGCGCATCGGCAGACGGACGCAGCTTGGACTCCGGAAGCTGAGTCAGCGGTGTATCGGTCAGGTTGAGCGTCTCACCGAGCGTCATGCGCGGTTCTTCGTAGTAGATCAGGCCGGTCAGGAACGTCCCTTCACGCGAGGCGCTTTCCAGCACTTCGATGGCCTGACGGCGGTTGCGCGGGTCGTGATCCTGTCCGAGTTTCTTCAGGCGGACGGTCGCACCGTTGTGCATCTCGACCATAATCGTGCCTTCGTAGTCCTCTTCCAGTGTGATCTCTTCCTTGCCTTCGACGTAGTCACGCGGGGTGAAGAGGATCTCGTGCAGCGGGATCTCGTGTTCCTTCCCGTAGCTGTAGCTCTTGGTCGAGCTGTCCTCGTTATTAAAGGTCACGCACGGGCTGACGATGTCCAGCACGGCGGTCCCGTGATGGCTGACCGCGGCCTTCATCAGCGTCTGCACCTGCTTGGCATCACCGGAGAAGCTGCGGGCGACGAACGTGCATCCGCCGATCACTGCTTCCAGTGCAAGGTCAATCGCGGGCAGGTCGTTGCGACCGTAATACTTCAGCGTCTGGCCTTCGTCCGCCGTTGCCGAGAACTGGCCTTTGGTCAGACCGTAGACGCCGTTATTCTCGATGATGTAGACCATCGGCACATTGCGGCGCACCAGATGCTTGAACTGGCCGAAGCCGATGCTGCCGGTATCGCCGTCACCGCTGACCGCGATGGCTGTCAGCGAACGGTTGACCGTCGTCGCGCCGGTCGCCACCGAGGGCATACGACCGTGAACAGTGTTGAAGCCGTGTGACCGGCCCAGGAAGTAGGCCGGTGTCTTGCTGGAGCAGCCGATACCGCTCAGCTTGATAACGTTGTGCTGTTCCAGCCCCAGATCATACGACATGCTGATGATCTGATTCGAAATCGAGTCATGGCCGCAGCCGGGGCAAAGGGTGCTGGCCCCGCCCTTGTATTCCTCACGGCTCAGGCCGAGTGCATTGGTTTTAAGACGTGCATTCCCCATCGTGATTTATTTTCAGCCTCTTGTCTCGTTTTAAATGTTCGTATTGTTTTCGCTTGCCCACACGGACGCGCTGCTGTCCGTCTGTATGTCGATCGTTTCAGGTATCCATTGTGTAGGGACAATGCCTGCGTTGTCCACTGTACTGGTTAATTCCAGAGAAGCGGACGTGCCAGATATGCGAAGCATATACCACGTCCCTGCATGGTCACCTCGAAATTTACGCCTCGCCCTTTTGATGCTTCAGAATCGTCTGATGCACAAAGCGCGGAGTCATCGGCAGGCTGTCGCCCAGCGCCAGCGACACGACATGCTTCATATCGTCGTGATATTCCATGCTCAGCAGTTGATGAAGCTGGCCGTCGAAGTTGTTCTCCACCACATACACCTGCTCATGCTGGCGAACGAAATCAAATACGCTGGATGCCAGCGGCAGTGCGCGGACCCGCATGTAATTCGTCTCGATGCCGTCATTGGCGAGATAGTCCCGCGCTTCACGGATCGCATCATGATTGCTGCCGAACGACAGGATACCGACCTTCTTGTTAGAGTCGATCTCGGCAATCGGTGCTGGTAGCGTCTGACGGGCGGTTTCCAGCTTACGGCGCAGGCGGTCCATATTCTTCACCCAGTCCGTGCCGCGTTCGCTGTAGACGGCCATTTCGTTATGGCCGGTACCGCGTGCGAACCACGCCGAACGCGGGTGATTGGTCCCCGGCACGGTGCGATACGGGATACCGTCACCATCCACATCGACATAACGGCCCCAGCGTCCCTGCTGCTGGATCACTTCCTCAAGCTGTTCCGCGTTGAGCACCTTACCGCGATTCAGCGGCTCAGTCGGATACTCGAACGGCTGCGCCATCCAGTTATTCATGCCGAGGTCGAGGTCACTCAGGACGAAGACCGGCGTCTGGTACTGCTCGGAGATATCGAAGGCGCGCCAGCCAAACTCGAAGCATTCTTCCACGCTTCCCGGCAGCAGAATCAACTGACGGCTGTCACCGTGGCCGAGGAAGTAGGTGAAGATCAGGTCACCCTGACTGGTACGTGTCGGCAGACCGGTGCTCGGCCCCATACGGGTGATATCCCAGATCACGCACGGAATCTCGGCGAAGTACGCCAGACCGGTGAACTCGGCCATCAGGCTGATGCCGGGGCCGCTGGTGGCGGTCATGGCGCGTGCGCCTGCCCACCCTGCGCCGATGATCATGCCGATCGCGGCGATTTCGTCTTCCGCCTGAACAACAGCAACCGTGTCCTTGCCGGTATCGGGATCAACGCGCAGATCCTTGAAGCTGATGACCGAGTCGATCACGCTGGTGGACGGCGTAATCGGATACCATGCCGCCATCGTCACCCCGCCGAAGATCGAGCCAAGTGCAGCCGCTTCGTTGCCGGTGATCACGATCTTGCCCTGATTCTCGTTCATCGGGGCGAACTGGTACGGGTCCTGCTTGACCAGGTTTTCCTTCGTCCAGTCCGCCGCCGCCTGCACAACACCGAAGTTCATCTTCGCTGCTTTTTCCTTGCCACCGAAGTTATCCAGCAGCGCCTGATAGACGATGTCTAGCGGGATGCTGAACAACTGCGCCACCGCGCCCACATACACCATATTGGCAACGCGGTCACGGAAGTTACGGTCAACTTCCGAGTTCTTGATGATCTGATCGACCGGGATTTCGTAATAGATGATGTCATTACGGCTGTGCGTCCACTTCCATTCCGCCGGAAGAATGCAGACGCCGCCTTCGGGCAGTCCCGCGATGTCATCGGCAGCGGTATCCTGATTCATTGCAACGGCGATCTCGGTCGTCGCACGGCGGGCAGTGTAACCATATTTGCTCGCCCGGATGGTATACCAGGTCGGTAAGCCTTTAATGTTGGATGGAAATAAATTTTTACCGTTAACAGGGATACCCATTTTGAACAGCGACATGACGAGGACGTTATTTGAGGTCTGGCTGCCGGAGCCGTTTTTGGTCGCGACTGTAAATGCACAGTCGTTGATGATCGGTTCTCCGGTGTAGGGTTGGGGCTGAGTATCTTCAGCGACGTTCATAGCGCACATAAGGGCGCAAAACTCCTTTTAACGAACTGACGAGGGGATTAATGAATCTTTAAAGCATGATAGCACCGCGTCTGGTGTTTGTCTATTGAGGTGGCTTTTACGGGGCACAGGACGGAATGCAGATCGGTATGACCATTTCCCCACAGTCACACCATACCCGCTGAAACAGTTTCCCGATGCGGTTCGTGCCGCTTTAAGGCTGAATGCGCCCTGCTTCCCAGTCCGACTTCTGTACAGACATATTGAAGGCCACCCACTCGTGCTCATCGACTTCGAAGGTCTGCTTTTTGGCAGGGTTGACCTGAAAGCCAACCTTCTCATAGCATCGGATCGCGCCGCTGTTCCAGTCAAACACATTCAGTTCGACGGTGTGAATCGGCAGTTGGGTGAAGGCATAGTCGAGCAGTTCCTGCATCACCTGCGGGCAAAGCCCTTTCCCACGATAGGCCGGGTCACCAATAATCAGTTTGTCGATCTTGCAGGTTCCATCGTCGTAGACGATCAGTTCAGTATGTCCCAGGGTAATATTCTGCGCGTCGTCCACCAGATTGAACGCGTGACTTTCGGGCTTATCCAGATAGACCTGTAGCTGTTCAGCGGTCAGGGGATACGTCCATTCAGTACCGGCAATCGTCACCAGCAGATCTTTATCCCCGATCCACGAAATCAGCCTGTCAAAATCGCTCGGTTGAAAGGGTGTCAGGATCACAACGGTTTTCTCCTGTTTCAGACAAATCGGAAGCCGCACCGACTCTAACGCCGATGAGGTTCCATCCGCCACCCCATCCCCCTTGCATCCCGTAGGACCGGATTCTTCCAGCCCCATATGCACCAGGTTAAGGATTTGCAAGGCAAAAAAGCCCCCTATCCCCGACCCTATCCCGGTACAACAAGTTGCACTACCCAGTGCGCATCCGACAAGAAGAGCATTCGTCGGACGCTTAGAGGGAAAGGGAGAAAAGCGGGGTCGCGGCGGTGTGAAAAGTCCTCCCCCGTCAACGGGGGAGGATTTAGGTGGGGGTCTATCGCACCAATTAGAGAAGCCGGACTTTCGCGCTTAACTTAATGCGTATGTGCTTC
>JAEZAF010000206.1 GCA_023430545.1 Chloroflexota bacterium | reverse complement strand
GATCGTAAACTTCCGCGTCTGATGGTGGAAGGACTGCTGTTGGGGGGAAGCGGTCTCGGCGTACTTGCCCTGATCTTTGAAATCGCCGCAGACGCCTTCAGTGTCGCCGCCTATCAGACCCTGCTCGCCATCCACGGCGCAGAAGGGTACCACGAGATCGCTATTCTCGCGTTCGTCGTGCTGTCTGCACTCCTCTTTCTAGGGATCGTCCCCGCCTATAAAGCGGGTGCCTATCTGAGACCTAACGCCGGTGGCAGCGGCCCGCTGGTCGAAGCCATTGGCCCGGAACGCCTTCGATGGCTCTCATGGATCGGGACCAGCCTGTTCTTCATCGACGCCGTCCTCACGATCATCATCAGCTCCATCTCCGCCTCAGACGCCACCATGCTGATTTACCCCGAACTGGCCCCTTATCGCATTCCACTTGCAGAGCTGTACGCCTTCTTTATCATGATCGTGCTGGTTGCCCTTGGGCCGAAGCGTGCAGTCCCGCTCTTTCTGATTGGCGGTGGCGCATTCACCATTTTTACGATCGTTGCGCTCAGTATGGTCGCGGCAACCGCAGCCGGTAATCCGCAGTGGGCTTTCCTGACAGAAGGCATTGTCACCCGCCTGGAGGCCAACGGCGTCGTCGAGCATGTCATCCGTGCGCAGCAGGACGTCTCAGCCCTCGGCACAGCGACTTTCTTTCAGCTTTTCCTGCGCTCGATGTCCAGCGCCATGCTCGGCTTCTCTGGCTATGAGGTGATCCCGGCAAGCGGCAAGCATGCCGCCCGGCCAAAGTGGAAAGTGATCAACACCGCGCTGACTCTCGCTGCCGTCTTCCTGATTGGCACGGGGATTCTTCAGCTTTACGGGGCCCAGCGCTGGAAGATCCCATCGACCGAGGGTTACAGTACCCTGCTGATCGAATATGAAATTGTGGCCGCGCAGGTTTTCGGTGACGGCGTTGATGCAGATAACATCACCGTCACCGACGCGGATCGGCTTGCCGCTCAGGAATTGTACGAAGAGCAGACTGAAGCCAGCACCTCGCTCAGTACCCCACATGACTCAGGCAGTGCCGAGCGGGGATTATCAGAAAGCACAGGCAGCCTGTCTCCCGAAGAACAGATCGAGCATGCAGCCTACGATATCGCCTTGGCGCGGACAGTGTTCGACGCGACCAGCAATAACTTTGGCGATACTTTTCTGTTTATCGGAGGCGTTTTGCTGGCAATCATCCTGTTGCTGGCACAGGGAGGCGGCTTTGTCGGCGGATCAGCCGTTGCTGCCAACGCTGCACGCTTAGGTCGCCTTCCTCGTATCTTCGCAAATGATCGCATCGGGATCGCGGTCATCTGGGCGATCGCCGCCATCCTAATCCCGATTATCCGCGAAGTGGTGATTGTTGAGGCCTACTATGCTTTCGGATTCGTCAGTGCTTTCGTAATCACCAGCACGACGGTCTTTTTCGTCCGCGATGATGCACTGCTGGCACGTAACATTCAGCCGAAATCGGCAGAAGCACGCTCGCTGCGTTTTGCCGGTCTGCGCGGCATGATCGCCAGTTATTTTATGGCGATCGTCCTCATCACACAGAAGACCAATGCGCTCGGTGTGATTGTCGTGGTAGGCGCAGTGCTGACGCTGTTTCAGCTATATATCATGAAGGGCAATCTGCGTCGTGAAGGCTTACCGCAGAAGAAGGTCTTCCCGGCAGGCACAAAAGAGTTCGAGTACGAAGCCGGGTTGCAGCGCGCCCATGAGGAAGCACGTCAGCGCGGTGTCGCGGCGGCGCTCAAGGCCCTGATGGATCAGAATGCCTTGAGCAAGTTCAACGTCGATACCTTCCGCATCATCAAGCTGGTCAGCTATACCCATAATGTGGACCCACACCTGTTCGTGGTTAACGATCATGAGCATATTGAGGAACCCAGTCAGGAACTGGAAGCCACCTATCAGGACGCCTTCCGCAAACAGAAGGAACTCCTCGCCCATATCGAGTACTATTCCCATTACGGGATCTTCACCTTCATCCGTAACTATCATGCCAACTGGATCAGCGAAGAACATAACCGTGACGCCATCACCGTGAAGCAGGCGATGCTGGACCTGCTCTTCCCGCTGACGCCGCATGATGTCATGTGGGAAGAATACAAACACTTTGCCCCGCAGGAATTACCGGAACCGATCTGGCAGTTCAGTCGGGAACGTTATCGCTGGGCAAAGGATCAGTGGCCGAACCTCAGCAGCCGCCTCACCACCATCTGGACCTTGCAGGAACTGAATCTGCTGCCTGATACCGTCGATGTCAAGACGATTATCGCGGTTGCCGGGGGCAAACGACTGAAACTGGTCAGCCTGTCCACTAAAATCATCGAAAATGAGCCTGAACTTGAGGTCACTAAAGAGGATTTCGAAATCCCGCCAGCCTCAGACGATCCTGAAGAATACTTCAGCGATATCGATCATGATAACGGGAACGATAACGGACAGAAGCCAGACCAGCCCGATAAACATGGAGAATGACAGGAACCATGACAGGGAAATACTACGACGAGATGGAGCCGGGGATGGTCATTCAGCACAGCCTCGGGCGCACCCTCACCGAAACCGACAATGTGCTCTTCAGCAGCCTGACGATGAATACTCAGCCGCTGCATCTCAATCAGGATTTTGCAGCTAAGACAGAGTTCGGGCGCTGTATCATCAACGGCATCTTCACACTGGGGTTAGTGGTCGGCATCACCGTCACCGAACTGACTGCCGGGACGATTATCGCCAATCTGGGTTATGAGAACGTCCGCCATCCGCACCCGATGTTTGCCGGGGATACGCTTTATGTCACAACCGAAATCCTCGAAAAACGCGACAGCCGTTCCCGTCCCGACGCTGGTATCGTCACGCTGAAGCACATCGGACGCAATCAGGACGACGTGGTCTGTATCGAGGTCACGCGATCTGCGCTGTTTCTCCGCCGACCAGCTCAATCCTGAATCCGCCCTCTCATCATAACAAA
>JAEZAF010000182.1 GCA_023430545.1 Chloroflexota bacterium | reverse complement strand
CCACGCGGCATGGCCCGCTGCCAGATGATCTTGAGGTCTTCGTCGGAGTAACCGCGTGTCGGTGTGGTGAAGCGATACCCACGTGCTTCACCTTCGGTAGCGTAGTCGATCACCAGTGGGGCGGTGGACATCACTGTGTCAGGCGGCGCTGCTGAGGCCGGATGGTGTTAAAGAACTGCTTCATAAAGGGACGCACACTCTTGCCGGTCATCAGGCTTCCACTCGCCAGCGCCCATTTGAAGTTCAGGCGGTCGGCCAGGTTAGCGAGACGACGCTTCTCGTTGCGGTAGCGCAGTTCGATTTCTTCGTGTGTCAGGTTCTCGGACCAGACATCCGATTTATTGATCAGGATGAAGAAGGCACGCAGTTGACGCGCCGCGTGAGGCTCATCCTCGATCATCTGCATCACGAAGTTCAGTGCATCCTTCTGCGCGGCGGAGTCGGTATGGTCAATCACGAAGATAATCCCGCGTGGCTCTGCCTCACGGAACAAATCGATCCAGTCAGTTTCCCACATGGCATACTCACCGCCGACGTCGCGGTTCGGCTTCAACCGCAGGGAATCACCGTCGAACTTCGCATTGAAATCATTGACGACGTTACCTCCCGCAGCAGTCGGCTCCGGCTCGAATTCGCCGATCGTGTCCATGTTATTCCGCAGCCATTCGATCAGCGTCGTCTTACCCACCTGTCGCGCTCCGAAGACCACAAATGACAGGCCTGAAAAGCGCACCAGAAAGAAATCCTGAATTCCTTCTACGCTCTGGCTGATCGTGCGCACAAAGCCAGTCAGCGTCCCAAAGATAATGTCAATGATATTGGTCATGGTATTTCCCAATTACTTCCCTGCACAGACAAAACGCTAAAAGTGGCTTTCAACGCCAAAAGCGTCTTCGCCACGATTATAATCATTCATTACTTTATACGCAGATGGGCCGCTGTGCGTTGTAGAATATGCTTAAAAACAAAGTCTGGCAAACACACACCGATAACGCAGGTTGGTGTAAATGAAAAGAGCGTGTCGGTGTATCGACACGCTCTCGGTCATTCATTTATGGTGAGGCGGTGGTGGTTTCGCCGGTTAGCGGCAGACCATCCCCTGCTGATCCTTCACCTTGATCTTCGCACGCTGCTCACCCGGCCAGACCTTGACCTTGCCGTTTTCGAACTTGCGGACGAAGCTGCCATTGCTCTTTTTCTTGTAATCCGCCAGCGGGTTACCGAGCTTCAGCTTGTAGTTATCGTACATCCACACGTCGCCGTAGTTGGTATCCTTCGAGTAGCGGAAGAAGGTCTTGTCACTGGCAAGCAGCAGATACGATGCATAGGTGAAGTACTGGCGGCTGTAGTCGTCCTTCGCCCCCTGCGAGACCATCATCACGTTTTTGCCACGCTTCAGGCCTTCATAGGCACGGACGAAACGCTCTTCCCATGAACGGGCGGTATAAGGCTCGTTGCGCTTCCAGCCCCAGAACTCGTCCTGAGCGCCGTCCATGTGTTCCATGTAGCGCAGATACACATCGGTGTCACCATACACCACGGAGAAGTTGGAGTAAAACAGCTTGTTGCGCGGTTCCAGAAGCTGGTTGTTGACGGTGCGCAGGAAGCCGACCACTGCGTCCTGATAGCTCTTGTCCGTCGGGTACTTCTGCAGCTTGGTCGGGATACCGTTGTGCAGGCCAAAGCGTGTGGCGAGATTATCGATGAAGATGCCGTCCCAACCGTCGGGCAGGCTGGTTGACACACGATCGATGAAGAACTTACGCCAGCCCTCGTTACCGGGGTCCATGATAAGCTCGTCCTGCCAGTACAGGAGCTGACCATCTTCGCCTCTCAGGAACCAGTCAGGATGATTGTCGCGAATATCGCAGATATCCTTCGGGAACCACGCAGGCTGATTGTTCCATGTCGCCTTGCTGCACGAGCAGGGCGTACCCTTGGGCTTCAGAGCCTGACGGCAGGGATCATGAATTGAGTCGAAGTGGATGTACTGGAGGACAGGATAAGCACCCTGAGAATGCAGGTAGCGCATCTCGTCTTCGTCATTCTTGGTCAGTACGAAGATGTCGAACTTGCGACCAAGCTTTTCCATCGTGTAATTATTCGGCGGCTTGTAGAACCAGGAAAGTTGAGCAGGCTTGCCAGCCTTGAAGCAGTTGCGGGAGTCCGCTGCTGCCTGTGCACCTGCATCAGGTGATGAAACCGGATCAGTCAGAATGGTGCTGGTTGTATCAAAGATTTCGGGGGAGAGATCATCCGTGGTGGAAAATCCGGGGACTTCCGGCAGGGGCAGCGGATCTTCCTGTGCGCTGCTCTGCTGTACGTTTGCGGCTACCAGAACGGTCAGCAGCATTGATGCCACTGCAAACCGTGTAATAGGTGACAGGTGATTTAATGCTTGGCTCAGGTGCTTCGAAAGTGTTGTTAATTTCTGCATAGATTTCCCCTTTGCACTTATTGACCTTCCATTGATGTAGAGTGAACGAAGTCTCAATACATTAATGTCAGATTACAACAGTGACACTATAAACTATAAGTGCAGGTGAGAAAAGTTAAGACAAGGTAAAAGGGGAACAAAGTACTACACTTTGTGGATAATGTTACACAAGGGTTTGATGGTTATGAAGGAATGTTAACATTCGAGCGGAGTGTTGAGTCCAAAATGAGGATTTTATGAGGATGAGAGGGCTGGCCAACTTATCATTTAGCGGCTAACACCCACAACAGTTCTGCCCATTCTTTTGCCATACGGTCGATATTAAATGAATCGATAATTCTTTGACGCGCTGCCTGCCCCATCTGCTGACGCAGGGCATCATCTGTAAGTAGTTTAGTGATCTTCTCAGCAGTGGCGTGTGTATCCTGTGCTGCGACAAGGAATCCACTCTGTCCATCCTGAATGACATCGACGTTACCATCTACCGCTGTTGCAACGGACGGCAGTCCCATCGACATCGCTTCCAGGAGCGACAATGGAAGCCCTTCCCAGTGAGAACTGAGGACATAAACATCAAAGACTGACAGCATCGCATGAACGTTGGACTGCCATGCCGCACGAATGACATGATTCTGCAAGCCGAGCTTCTGAATCTCAGCTTCGACTTCAGCTTCAAGCTGGCCGCTGCCCGCCAGATAAAACTGCGCATTCGGAACCGTCTTCACGACCTCTGCTGCCGCCCGCAGGTAATCCAGTGGTGCTTTCTGCGGCATGAGGCGCTGCGCCCATCCCACGACAGGCCGAGTCGGATCAACGCCAATGATACGGCACGCTTCCTCGCGGTCCAGCGGATTGGAAAACTGCTCGGTATCGATGCCGGTATAGATCGTGGTCACACGGCTGGCAGGTGCGATACGCTGGCGGATCAACTCATCCCGGATCGAGTTGGCCAGTACAACGATATGCCCACCCCACAGCGTCGCAAACCGTTCGAGTTCGCGGTAAATGTAGGCCTTCTTCCCGTGGATGCGCGGGACAAAGGACATCGAGGCCAGTGCGTAAACCGCAGGGACGTGGGTCATCCGCTCGATCAGCCGGACCAGAAACCCGGCCTTTGAACCGTGACCGATCACGACATCAAACTGATGTTCGCGCACAAACTGTGTCATCTGACGTGCCAGGCGCAGATCGGATGTCACGCTAATCGCATAGCGCTCCATATCCATAGTATGGGCGTCAAGGCCATAGCCGCGCAGTTCCTCAGCATACTGCTCGTTATTTTCAGAGAGACACAGCACACTGACTTCAAAGCCATCCTGCTGAAGCCGGCGCACCAACCGGGTATTATAAACGGCCAGCCCTCCGGTCGATTTTGTGACACTCAAAATACGCAGGGTCTCGCGTCCGCGCCGCAAATCGATCATCTCCGGATTATAGGGATGAAAGGCCATATCTGTATGCTCCACACGTCACAATAAAGAATAGAATCAGATTCCAGTTAAAACCCGTTTATCGCACCGCAGGCTTTTCCAGCAGATCGCGATAAAGCCTCAGGATGCGGTCATGCATCACACCGGCGCTGTAGCGTTCCGCAATGGTGCGGCGGGCAGCCTGTCCCAGCCGGGATGCCAGCTCCGGGTCACGCAGCACGCGCAGCAGTTCCGCCGCCAGCTTCTGCGGCTGACGTGGCGCCACAAGCAGTCCATTCTCACCATCCTGTACCACCAGCGGTACACCACCAACCGCAGTCGAGACCACCGGCTTTTCCATCGCCATGCCTTCCAGCAGCGCGACCGGCAGCCCTTCCCAGTCCGATGAAAACGTCAGAATGTCTACAGCAGCCAGCACTGCCGGGATATCGCGGATAATTCCGGCAAAAACCACCTGCTGCTGTAAACCAAGCTCATCACGTTTAGCTTCAAGTTCGGCGCGCAGATCACCATCCCCGACAATAACAAAACGCGCCTCAGGCATTTCGTTTTTGACCAGCGCAGCAGCTTCCAGAAAGACCGTATGCGCTTTCTGCGGTTGAAGGCGACCAATAATCGCGACCACCGGCGCATCCGGGCTGATGCCCCACGCTGCACGATCATACGGTGTGATCTTCGCAGGATCAAAGCGATCAAGGTCGATGCCGTTTTCGATCACCAGCATCCGGTCTTCAGGATAGCGGCTGTTTTCGACAATATAATCGCGGACAGCCTCGGAAACGGCAATGTACTTTTGCGCCGGGGAGACAATCAGACGCATCACCGTGCTGAAGAGCGCTTTTGTCCGCCACGAATCATTATTATGCAGCGAGACCACCCGCACTGGCACCCCGGCCAGAAAGCCCATCAACTGACCAGTGACATCACTCTTGGTTAAATGCGTATGGATGACATCAGGCTTAAAGCGGCGGATGATGCGAAACAGCCGCACAAACGCCAGCGGGTCCTTCAGCCCCTGTTTGCTGATGCGGTGTACAGGAATGCCCATCGCTTCGATGTCTTCATGCAACGGCCCATCAGTAAAGTAAGCGATCTCAATCTGATGGTTGGGCTGATAGCGCTTCAGCATATTGAGCAGAAGCATCTCCGCGCCACCGATTTTTAAACTGTCGATGCCGTAAAGGATTCTCATAAATGCAGCCGACTTTCGTTTACCGTAGTCACAACGTCAAAACAGTTAGGCTGTGCGAATGCATACAGGTAAATACGTTCAGGTGACTGCCCGCAGCGTCCGCGTCACATCCTGCAAACGCAGCAATCACCCTGGTGAGGCTGATAGCATACCGCGTTCAGCAACTATCTGACGAGTTTTCTGAAGAGATCGAGATAGGACTGGCTGATCTGGTCGATGCTGTAGCGTTCCTGAATCAGGTCACGGGCACGCCGTCCAAGCATTCGACTTTCCTCAGAGCCATCAATCGCCTGTGTGAGCGCAGCGGTCAGTGCGGCATCATTGCCAATCGGCACCACATAGCCGTTGACGCCATCCTGAACGATTTCAGGCATCGCCCCAACCGGCGTCACAATGACCGGCAGTCCTGCTGACATCGCCTCGAGCAGCGATACCGGCAGTCCTTCTCCGTAGGATGGCAGCGTCCATGCATCAGCAGCCTGTAAATATTCATGGACATTGTCGCGTTTGCCAGTGAAGGTCACGCGACCGGGCATTCTGGCCTCGACCTGCGCCTTAAGGGGTTCTTCAAGATCGCCGGTGCCGATCACCACCAGGTGCGCCGGTGCCGGGACATCTTCCCATGCTTTCAGCAGCACAGCATGGCCTTTGATCTCGACGACGCGGGCAACGATCACCACAATCGGGCCATCGAGGGGAAGGCCGAGCTTTTCACGCAGACGGCGTTTCTCCGCAGCATCCACCGGCCTGTAGACCGAAGGATCGACAGCATTCACCAGCATGTGGATTTTATCTTCCGGGATGCCCTGTTCGCGGAGTTCGTTCAGGATCTCACCGCTGATCGCAATAAAGCCATCTGCATCACGCTTCAGCCCTTCCAGACGCGCACGTCCGCTGCGCGGATTACGCAGGAGTCGTTGAATATCGCCTTCTTTACCTCCAAGATGCAGGTTGACCACCAGCGGGTATCGCAGCAGCCGCTTCCCGATCCAGCCGATGGTAGTCGGTGTGTAAATCTGATGGCAGTGAAAGAGGTTGAACTTTTTACGATGTCGCAGGGTCAGCGCGATACCGCCCAGCATAAATGACAGCGCCGCTAACCCCTTGCCCTTCAGGGTAGGTACACGATAGATCTCAATCCCATTCAACTTCTCGTAACGCGGCAGATCATCATACTGGCGGGTGATCATCATGACTGGTACACCACGCTGCACCAACCACGTTGAAAGGCGTTCAGCCTGTTTTTCTGCTCCACCTGCAAACGGATAGAAGTAAGTGGAGATCATACAAACGCCGAGCTGATGTTCCGTGCTAGGCTTACGCTCCATCAACAGTTCCTTTATCGTGTATCGTGACCTGAATCCGTGCTGTGGGCATCACGCATGAACACTGGCAAGCTGAACTGGAGCCTGCCCTTCAATCAGATTGCGCTTCTGCCAGCGCATCTGATAAGACAGCACCGATGCCATCGCAACACAGACCCATACATAATTAAAGTGTTCAATGCTCAGGAAGATCATGGCAATCATCAGCGAGAGCAGGCCAAGCTGAAAACCACCCGCAGCCCCCCACATGAGCGAGCCACGCGGTGACCATCGCATGACCATGTAAAAGTCTCGCAGGGAGACCAGCAGGATCAGAAGGAAGCACCCCAGACCAAGCACGCCAGTCCCAAAGCCGATTTCCAGATAAGCATTATGCGCCAGACGATAGCGTTCCGTGTCGTTGAGTGGGTTATCGTACTGGGCATATTCGGAAGTAGGATACAGTTGGGAGAAAGTCCCATAACCGGAGCCAGTGATAGGATTTTCGGTCAGGGCTTCTGCTCCAAAGGTGACATAACTCAGACGGCGCTCACTACTCTGCTCAGCATAAGAGGCGTAGCGATCGGTTGCGCTATCCGTAAACATACCAGTAACGCGACTTAGAACGCTCTGTGGGATAAACGGCAGCGCGATCACACTGGCCGCCCCAATCACGATCAGCAGGAACTGACGCCGAGGATGCCGCCACAGATAAATCAGCAGCGTAATTGCACCAGCCAGCATCCCCCCTCGCGATGCACTCAGGATCAGCCCGATAAAACTGATCAGTGTCAGACTTGCAACTGACAGTTTCAGGAACCAGTGGCGCGTCACACTGAACAGATAGACGCCTACCCAGATCACGACGAGAACCAGCGCTGCGTAGTCGTTCGGGTCCATGTAGACACCGCCTGCTCGCACATCGAAGTTCCGTATAGCGTTCAGAGCTGCATACTCATTGATGCCAATGATACTGGCAATGCCACCTGAAATCACAATTGCCCACATGGTGCCGCGAATGACCCAGAAGGATGTCAGCAGATTCTTGACGGCGAAATAAAAGGCGAAAATACGCAGCATGCGCTCGGCAGAGTCAAAGGTTTTCCACGGCAGATAGCTGGAGACACCAGAGATCAGCATCGCGGCGGCAAACAGTACAATCGCAAAGTCTTCACTGTCGTCCAGAATGCGGAAGCGCCTGCCTCTGAACAGGATGTTAAAAAAGAAGACACCCAGCAGCACAAACCCAAGCAGCTTGGAGATCGTCAGGCCGCCCGGAAGCGCTACTGGGACGAACTGGTTGCTTTCAAACGGCACGTAAGCCACGCTCAGCAGCAGTGCCAGTTCCGGGCGCACAATCATGACGAGGCCCATCACCACAGCGATGGGTAACAGTAGTGCCAGCTTCGATGCTTCAGGTACGAGGAACATCACCCCAAGCGCAGCAAGTGTGGAAAGGATAAAGACCACAATCGGTACAAGATCCCACGGAAAGCGGCCCGGTGGTACGCTCGGCGCAGAAATCTGTGATGGAGCATAAGCTGTGGTCATGATTTCACCTCAACCGTTTCATTGATCTGAACTTCAGGTCGTCTGGTAAACCGATTGCGGACATCAGTAGCAATTTTGCTGAAGGTGCGCACAACGTACCGCATATCCCAGATACCCGTAAAGTGCCCTGCCGCCAGATAAAATACCGTACAGACAGCCACACCGATGATGAAGTTGTTGATGACCAGATACAGTGCCATCATCACTGCGTAGATCACCAGCGTCGTCAGCGCGATGCGAGCGCTGAAATTGGCATGTTCGCGATGACTCTTGCGGAAGAGAAAGGCCTGGGCGATGCTGTAAACTGTCCAGAAGAGTACCTGCCCGATGGCCGCACCGTAGACACCAATCGTGGTGATCATCAACACCATGACAGGCAGATAGGTCACAAGACCGAATGCCGTGGACTTGGCGTTGATATTGGGCTTATCGACCGTGATCGCAAGCGCCAGATTCACCAGCTCGACAGCACGGAAGACATATGCAAACGACAGGATTCCGTACAGCGGGACGATCATCGTCAGGCTGTCATCCAGCAGGATATTCTGTGTAATCGGGATGATGGTAAACGTGTAGAACCCAAACAGAGGGATCATCACCAGCGTCAGCGACATGATGCGGCGATACTTATAAAACGTGCGGTTGTCATCACGTGGAAGCAGGGTGACATACAGACGTCCCCATACTTCCAGCACCTGACCAAGCAGACTGTAGTAAAGCAGCGCACCCGCATACTCACCCAGTTCGTAATAACCGAGAAAATTCCCGATCACAAGTGAGTCCGCCTGACCACCCAGCGCGCCGGTGATGGCCGCCCCCCAGATAGCGGCGGACAGGATCATCTGTCGTTTCAGCCACGGGGCACGTATCACGTTTAAGAAGTCCTTTGGACCTATAAACAGATTACGACGTGCAATCAGATACAGCAGCACCAACGATCCGGCAAACCAGCCCAGAACAGTTGTCAGCACAGGTGTGAGTGGTGACAGGCCATTGGATGGGTACAGGGATTGCAGCCACGATGAGGTCGCCGCGGTGGGGGCGATACTCGGAACCTGAATCGTCGGGGGTACTGCCAGCAAAAGCGCGACCAGCAGGAAGATCAGAGGGGCAGAACGCCGGAAAAGGCGATAAACAACCTCAGCTTTTGTAGAGAGATCGCCTCGGAAGATGGCAGTTGCGACCGGTAGCATCACCGACGGGCCGATGATGATCAGTGACATGACATAGACCCGATCATCGACGACATTCCACAGGGCGATGGCTGCAATGACGCAGACAAAGGTCAGGATGAAAGTCAGCGCGATGGCGAACCGATTGAAATCGTGGCTGAACTCTCGTTTTTCCGAGGTGGTTTTGGTCAGTAAGTCAGGAAGGCCAAAGCTCAGAAACAGTGTCGCGATCGTGTTGAGGCTCAGGAAATACTGATACATCCCGAATGCTTCAACACCAAATCGTTTGGTGATCAGTGATTTAATGACAATCGTGATCAGTGAACCTACGATCAGAACAAAGTACAGTCCTGCCGCATACGAAGATAATTTACGCATACTGCTCTGAGTTCCTGCTGATGATAAAGATGAAAAGCAAAACGACGCGGTTACCCGCGTGCGTTCCGACGATACTGACGGTAGCTGTCAAGCAGGAATGCCAGTGCAACGCCCACCGCCAGACTGCCCAGTGCACCGAGAATAGTCGATGTGGCAACTGCCGGAGCGACTGGTGACGCTGGAAGACTCGCCGGATTCAGAACATCGAGTTCATACACCGTGAGATAGGCTTCTGGGCTGCGTGTTCCGCCGATTTCCATCACCTTGTTCGCAAGATCACGGGCGAGTTCCGGGTTGCTGGAACGCACAATCACCTCGATTACAGCGCTGTTAGAAACCGGGATGATGTCGATTTCGGCATCTTCGAGCTGATCACGGCTGTACTGGGCTTCGAGGCCGGTGATGGCCTGCTCACGGATATTACGGCTTTCCAGAAACTGGACATATGTGCCCTGAAGCGGCATACCGCTCATGCGCAGGATGTCGGCCTGTACACGGGTCAGATCATCGCTGGTCGCGCTGGGCGCAATCACCACGCTGGCAGACGACTGATAGACCTGAGGCTGCCGACTGATGTAGAAATAAGAAAGTGCGGTGCCGATCACACCAATGAGGATAATTAACCAGAGATTGCTCAGGATGACACGAAGAAAGGATGTCACATCGCTGTAAACTGTGGCGATGGGCATGCTGGCATCATTTCTCACATAAGCGTACTGCGGAACCATAACGTCATTCTCCTTATATAGTTGATTAACCGGTTCCTCGTAAAAATCTTCCGGCTGCTCGACAGCGGCTGGATCGCTGGAATATGACTCATTCATGTCAGGTTGCAGTTCGTTAACATTATCGTTTTCGGACACGCTTTACGCTCCCTTTCCCGGTGAACGGTTAAAGCCTTTCTTCGCGACAATGAAACTCCTAGTCGCTATGTGACAGAGGTCAGTATATCACAACATAACACATTGTTTCGGGCAGCAGACCATGACTTCACAGCATGGCTCCTGATGTCATGCACCATGAGACACCATCGCATCTACAGCATCTGAGAGCGAATGATGCGCCTACGATGCCATCAGCGATGCACTGGATAAACGTTGTAAGTAAATGTGAGAACGCGGCACTATTGAGTGAAAGACTGAACGGTTAAAGTCCGGTAAAGTCGAAGTACAGGCTCATATACAGGACTCACGAGATAGCTCTGCCACGGCCCAACCGTACAGCAGTGGTTTATACACCGCTCTTCTGGAAAACACCCACGAAGGTCAGCCATACGATCTTGATATCCATCCAGAGATTGGCCTTATCGATGTACTTCATATCCCAGATCAGGCGCTCGTCCATATTGGTGGCATCGCGTGCGCTGACCTGCCACAGACCGGTAATCCCCGGGCGCACCGTAAGGCGGGTCGTCTGATGCGGTGTATACATATCGACACTCCATGAGGTAGGACGAGGGCCGACCAGTGTCATATCCCCTTTCAGGATATTGAGAAGCTGCGGGATTTCATCAAGACTGGTCTTGCGTAAAATCCGTCCGACTCGGGTAATACGCGGGTCATTCTCGACTTTTTCCGGCCACATGTAACGCAGGGTGCCATCAGCCGCGACAATAGTCGTGGGTGGAACAGATTTCGCACCGACGCGCATGGTGCGGAACTTGTACATCTGGAAGCGCTTACCTCCGTAACCGGTTCGCGGCTGCATGTAGAAAATATTCTGACGGTCATCAAGGTAGATCAGCAGTGAGACAATCAGCATAATCGGCAGCACAGCAGGCATCGCCGCCAGCACCAGACCGACATCAATCGAGCGTTTGATCATCTGATACACCTGACGAGCTTCGACGGTGGGTTCCGGAACGCGGTTCACCCATTCCGCCTTCTTCTCGATGTTGACACGCTCTTCCAGTTCTACCGCCAGATCTCCCTTGCGCTCACCCAGTGAGCTGTCGAAGTCGGATTCGACCCAGAGCTTCGCACCATCCCGTGCCACTTTAATCAGCTCATCGGTGACAAGACCATCTTCCGGAAAGGAGGCAGCACCGATAATGACCGCGCTTTTATCGGCACCGGACATGATTTTGCCTAACTGGTTGGTGAAGATGCGGGCTGCGCGGCGGTCATTTTCAGGCAGGGCAACGATATAGCCGTCCACTGCTTCAGTAATGATGTCCGACTTATAGGTAATCGACTGAATAGCCTGAAGCAGCTCCTGACGGGATTTTGCATCCAGATCTCTGGCGCTGCGTCCGTTGAGGTTGAGGGGAAGGCCAGCGTAAATGACGGAGACAGGACGTTCGAAGCGGCGAGCGCGATAGAGTTCATTCGAGATTCTGGCCTCACCTTCCAGACGAGGCAGGACATCCGGGTTCAGAGTTCTGCGTCGTTCAATCTGAAGCGCCTGCCTGATGGAGTACGCCAGCCAGTAGAACAGGCCAAAGCTAAGCAGCACCGTTCCCAAACCCAGCAGGAAACTCTGATCAACAAACGGAAGCTCGGCGCGGTTCGGGACGAACAGGAAAAAGCTCACCAGATAAGCGACCAGTGCCATTCCGCCCAATATCCATGCCGGGAACCGGACCAGTTCGGTCCCAAACAGCAGGATCACCCCCATGATGAGAACAAAAGGGTAGATAAACGCAGGAACGATGAACATTGGAAACAGTTTATCGAGTATGAACAGGAGACCGATTGCTATCAATACAACAACAAACTGAAGTTTTACACGCAGCATTCCGTCACCTCTAATTGCGCTGATTCAGAGAAAATTCCTGAACGTCCTAAATCACATCAGGCGGCCCAATTGCCTATAAATCGATGATCACGTGAGTGGGAATTGAGAGATTATGGTGTCTCTATTCCTACTTTATACAACGCTCTGCAAAGTGCACACAATGGGCCAAAAGTTTTACTTACCGGTAATCGCATGGAGGCTGGGTGCCATCCGGCTGATCACATCATCCCACGTCCGCGAGTTTTTGATCTGCTCATAAGCCGCATGCCCCAGCGACTCGGCATAGGCTGCATCACCCAGGATTTCGATCAACGCCTGGGCAAGCGCATTGATATCACGTGGTGGCACCAGCAGTCCGTTGACTCCATCCTGAATAATTTCTGGCATCGCACAGTGATTTGCGCCGATGGCCCCTAGCCCCATGCCCATCCCTTCGGTAAAGGCATGACCGTAAGGCTCGAACAGCGACGGCATCACAAATACCGTCGATTCGTACAGCTTCTGGCGCAGGACCTCGCGGTCCGCGATACGGCCCAGCCAGTGAACGCCTTGAAGCTCGTCAGCTAAAGGATGATGCGGCCCTGCAATGTACAGTTTGGCGTTTGGCAGCGCCTTGATCACCTGCTTCCAGGCTTCCAGCAGATAGAACCCGCCTTTACGTTCGAATTCATAGCCGACGAAGATCGCGGTCTGGCTGTCGTAGCGTTTATCTGTAATATCCGACTGAAGCAGATTTGCCCCTGCCCCTACCGTAATCACTTTATCCGCTGGCATGCGATAATCGTTGATAAACGACTGACGTGTGAACTCGCTCCATGTAAAGATATTGCTTGCGGCACTGTAAACTGTGAGTTCCAGTTCCAGCCATTCCTTGCGTGCCTCTTCAGAAGTGGCGGGGACCCATTCCGGCCAGTAACGCAGCGAGTTCAGATAGGTGTTATCCGTCACGATGACAAAAGGCCGATTTCGGCTCAGCTCACCGGGTGCATAGAGTGTATGGAGCTGAACAATGACATCATACTGGCCGTCCCATGTTTGCAGGAACTGTTCGGCGATGGCGGTGCGCTGTTCAAACGCCCATGGGTTAATACTGGCCGATGCACGCCATGTGGTGCGATCCGGTTTGTAGTTGCGGGCAAGGTTATAGTAATTGGGCATTGGCCCTAAACGGACACTTTCGGCTGCTGCCAGCGTGAAGCGCCGCCCGATGGCATTGTAAAGTTCGCCCAGCTTGCCGCTTAGAGTGCCATCGGCATTCCGTGACATTTTGGCTTCGTAGAGACCCAGAACACGGATCGCTTTTTCGTCACCTGTGGGTGTGGGGTCTGTTTGTCCTGCCTGCATTTTCTCAATCTCAGGCGCTGCGTCTTCTGCAATCACAACACACCTTTATATCCTGTTGCATCCTGCCGGAATTTTCAGTTTGTTACAGATGTGTACCGACTTATTTCTGCGATTATAGTCAATAAATTGCTGTTGAGACGCCTCCGTAAAAATTATTTACGAAGTTCGGACGCTGAATTTCCCCGTGTGACCAAGGGATGAGAAGCCACATCCGCAACTTTCTCACCCCACGCTAAAATTACAGTATGCTCTCGTACGCCGCTAGAGTGCAGTCACTGTATTCAGTCCAGATTGTGAAAGCGGCGATACCAGTCCCAGACACGCGGCAGACCATCCTGCACGGTGATAGCCGGTGCGAAGTCGAGCAGACGGCGTGCTTTCTCGTTATTGCAGTATGTGATAGGCGGATCGCTTTTCGGCGCTTCGACATCACGACGATTGATCGAGCGTCCAGTGATCTCCTCAATGATTTCGATGAAGTCGTTCAGCGCAATCGGCTGCCCAACCCCCATGTTGATCACCTCATATCCCATCGGGCGGTCCAGCGCGGCGACGACGCCTTTCACGGTGTCGTCGATATAGGTCCAATCGCGCTTGTATTCCCCATGATTGAAGACATTCACAGGTTCCCCGCTGAGGGCCGCATCCATCAGCTTCATCGGCATCATATCGGGTCGGCCCGCAGGGCCATAGACATTGAAGAAGCGCAGCGCGATCACATTCAGGCCGAACAGATGCGTGTAGGTATGTGCCAGCAGCTCTGCCGAGCGTTTGCTGGCCGGATACGACGCCAGCGGCTGATCTGCCGTGTCTGTCTCAACAAATGGCAGGACTTCGGTTTTCCCGTATACCGATGAAGTTGACGCCAGCACAAACTGTTTCACATCATGCCGACGCGACGCTTCCAGCAGGTTCATCGTGCCAGTCACATTGACATCGAAGTACAGCGGGGCACGTTCAATACTCTCTCGGACATTTGCCATCGCCGCCATATGGCCGACATGGGTGAAATTGTGTTTATCAAACAGCTCATTGATCAGATTAACATCACGGATATCGCCTTCGATAACCGTCAAAGCAGGAGAGGTGTTGATGCGTTCGATATTATGCCGCTTAAGCTTTGGATCATAGTAGTCGTTGAAATTATCAATGACCACCACCTTCTCGCCCCGCTTGAGAAGGTGTTCTGCCAGATGACTGCCGACAAAACCAGCACCACCAGTAATTAGATAACTCATGGACCCTTACATTCCTCTCTGAAAAGTTTTAGGCATCGCATTCACCTACCATCCATCATGTAAGCAGATGAAAGCAGATGCATTCATCATGATAGAGGAAAATATCCGTTGTGCCCTACGACTGACATAATAATCCATGAAAAATCTATGAATTTTCCTTGTTACGGCAGCGCTTTCTTATTGTTTCGCTGATGAGCAATCGTCAGAAGCACTGTCACCACCACCGTGCCAGATGCCGCAAGTCCCGCCCACAGCGGCAGCAGTTTTCGAAAGGGCTGATCCATCACAACTGCGGCGTCGATCACGAACGGACTACCATCGACACTGGTGAGGCTCACGTTACGCACACCCGACTGTACAGTCTCGAAAACTGGAGTTGTCTGCCATTGGCCGGCCTCTGTCTCTACGATAAACGGCTCCCCACCGTCAATCGAGACGCTGACGCGACCGCCCCTCCAGCGCAGCAGCAGATCGGTCCCGCTGTAGACAAAATCCAGCGACGATGCCTGAAGCGCTTCATCAAACTGTGCGCCTTCAATCTTCACAGCTTCTGCTGCATTATCCACCGCTACTGCCCAGTGACCGTCAAGCTGATGCACCCCCTGGTACAGCGTCGGTGGGTTCTGCTGGATATAGGCCTTCATCGATGCATAGATCGGCAGCGTGGTATAGGTTGGATGCTGGTCACTGTAATCCGGCTCGGCCATACGGAAATAATACCAGCTTGAGCCTTTATTCAGATCACTGGGCTGCGTGAAGTACCAGTAATTCATCACGGCTACCCACGGCCATTCGTGCTCCATCCGCTGATAGGCCATCGGCATATACTGCGCGGCCTGCGTGAGTGTTACCTGACCGAAGACATAGCGATTCGAGATCGGTTCCGGATAATCGCTCTCAGTTGGCACTGGATTCCAGGCCGCCTCACTGATCCAGATGGGCTTGCTGGAATCGCCCTTCTTCACCATCAGATCACGGATGTACTGGCTGCGCCCAAAGTTGACATTGGTAGACCGCATCCGTCGATCGGTGGGGCCGCTGTTGAGGCCATAGCCCTGCATCGAAAGCACGTCGAAGCACTGCCCTGCACCCGCCTCATACATCCGTTCAAGGAAGACAAAGTCATTGAGGTTTCGAGTGCCTAACTCAGAGGTTGGGGCCAGTGCACCGCTGATCACTACGATATCGGGGTCTACCGCTTTCAGCGCTTCATAGGATGCGCACAGCAGTGCCGTGTACGCTTCAGGATTGACCGGACGCGGGGTTTCCTCAGGGCCGTCTGCCCCCCATTCGGGGAAGATATTCGGCTCATTCCAGATCTGGAAGTGAGTCACTCGTCCGCGATAGCGTTCAGCGGCAGCGGTGATGAAGTTGACATAATCCTGTGTGTTGGCAGGTGGGGTCTGCGTATGTACACCTTCACTCTGCGACCATGCGGGTGGATTACTCAGCCGGGCCTGAATGCGAATCCCGTGTTTTTCGGCAAGGTCGACGATACGGTCGAACTTCGCCCAACCGCTGATCGTGTCGCGTGTGCCGTCGCCGTCCATGTCGTTGCGGCTGTCGGTAAACTGTCCACGACCATCGACCTCGATCTCTTCCCATGTAAACTCCTCGCGAATCCAGCCAAAACCGGCGTCCGCGATCAGCCGGAGCTGCTCGTCTACCTTAGCAGGGTCCACCTCCTGATGCAGAAAGGTATTGATGCCATAGGGGTTCACATTGGCATGATCGACTGGGATCAGCGGATCATTAATGGGCTGTGACCGTGTGAGATTACCGACCCATTCGACCATCCCGCGCACCTGTGCCAGCGGCTGTTCCTCTCCCGTCTGAGACCAGAAGAACTGCCACACCAGACCGCGATTGAACAGATCGGCTGCGAGCAGACCGGTCAGCAGGAGGACGACGAAAGCGGTTATAGCGGCAAAGCGCCAGTGTTTAACCATGAAAAAGACTCGGCATCACTAAAGGGTTAAAAGAGGTGCATTATAATGACCGGCTGCGTTAACGGATATACCCGCCTCAGACAGTCCGTCGGTATAATCACACCCTCACCACTTAATAGAGCGACTTTTCGAAAGGGCCGTTCCCTTATGGATTACCACGCACGCCTGAACAAGCTCAAGCAGATCACCGGTGCGGATGCCATTGCACTCGTCCCCGGCGCAAACCAGAAGTATTTTACCGGCTTCGACTTCCACACCTCGGAGCGCCCGACCATCGCGCTGTGGGTGGATGGCGAACTGTCGTTCATCATCCCCAAACTGGAAGTGCCACAGCTCAACGCACGCAATGACCTTGAACCGCAGATCTTCTCGTGGAGCGATGAAGAGGGTTATGAAGGCGCATTTCGTCAGGCGGTGGAAGCACTTGACCTTCAGGGAAAGACGATCGGTGTGGATGACCGCACCATGCGCCTGTTTGAATGGGCTGGTTTTCAGCAGGCCGACGCGGATATCAAGTCACTGCCAGTCGGTGTGGACCTGCTGCTGATCCGTTCGCAGAAGGACAGCGAGGAAGTCGCGGCTATGCGTCAGGCCATCTCGATCAGCGAACAGGCGCTGAATAACATCCTGCCGCGCATTCAGGCGGGGCTGACCGAACGTGAGATCGCCTCGATGCTGGATAACGAACTGCTGGCGCTCGGGACACAAGGCTTCGCCTTCCGCGCGCTGGTGCAGACCGGGCCGAACAGCGCCCTGCCTCACGGAAGCACGACCGATCGTCAGTTACAGCAGGGTGAGTTTCTGCTGATCGATTACGGCGGCATGTATCAGCAGTATCCGGCGGACATCACACGGACGTTCTGCGTGGGCGAACCTTCTGCCGAAATGCAGAAGATCTATGACACTGTGCTGGCTGCGAATCAGGCCGCGATCCGCGCAGCCGGACCGGGCGTGACCTGCGATGCCGTCGATAAAGCCGCACGCGATGTCATCACCGCCGCCGGTTATGGCGAATACTTCATCCATCGCACCGGGCACGGGCTGGGGCTGGAAGTCCACGAACTACCGCAGATGGCAGGTGGTGTGGAACAGCCGCTGCTGCCGGGAATGGTGTTCACGGTAGAGCCGGGGATTTATATTCCGGGTATGGGCGGCGTTCGCATTGAGGATAACGTCCTCATCACTGAGGACGGCGTCGAGGTGCTGACGAGTTTCCCGTATCAGCTTCGGATCGAGTAGAAATCGGGTCACTGTCCGAAATACTACAGAGAAACAAAAAGCAGAGGCATACGGTGGCCTCTGCTTTTTATATCACTTCGATCTATCGCTGGAACTAGCCCTCGATCAGCAGCGCTTCGGGGTCTTCGATCAGTTCCTTGATTTTGACGAGGAACTGTACCGCTTCACGGCCATCGACAATCCGGTGATCGTAGGTCAGTGCGGTGTACATCATCGGTCGGATGACGATCTCACCGTTGACCACTACTGGACGGTCCTTGATGGCGTGCAGGCCGAGGATACCGACCTGTGGTGGGTTCAGGATCGGGGTGGACATCATCGAACCGAAGACACCGCCGTTGGTGATGGTAAAGGTTCCACCCATCAGTGACTCAATACCTAACGAACCATCACGGGACTGCTGGGCGTAGTCCTTTATCTGCTGTTCGATCTGCGCGAACGACATCTTATCGGCATTGCGGAGCACCGGCACGACCAGCCCTTCCTCCGCGCCGATAGCGATACCGATGTCGTAGTATTCCTTGATGACGAACTCGTTTTCCTGAATCTCGGCATTGATCAGTGGGAAGGCTTTCAGCGCACCAATCGTCGCCTTAACAAAGAACGAGCTGAAACCCAGACCAACATTGTACTTCTTCTGGAAGGCATCCTTACGACGTGAACGTATTTCCATCACCGCGCTCATATCGACCTCGTTGAAGGTCGTCAGCATGGCAGCGGTGGACTGAGCCTGAAGCAGATTACGGGCAATCGCCTGACGGCGGCGCGACATGCGCTGACGCTTCTCCGGGCGATCTGCGGAGCCGGTGCTGCCATTTGCAGATGGCTTCGCTGCCGGGGCCGCCGCAGCCGGTGCAGGCTTGGCGGCGGGGGCCGCTGGTGCTGGAGATGCCGCCGGGGCAGCAGACGAGCCGCCCTTCACGAACACCTCGACATCACCTTTCTTGACCTTATTCCCGCTTGCCGGGACCTGTGCGATGTCAACACCGTGCGCCGCTGCTACACGCTGCGCCACGGGAGTCGCGGGGCGGCCCTGCTCACCGGAAGCAGACTGTGCTGCCTCTCGTGCCGGAGCATTCGCCTCAGTCGGTGCTTCTTCAGTCGGCATTTCCTGCGTGGTCGGTGCGGGTGTCTCAACAGAGGCACCGTTGGCAGCGCCGCTCTCGTCGATGCTGCCCAGCACGGTCCGAGCGGTCACATCAGAGCCTTCGGGATAATCGATGCGTGCCAGCACACCGGATGCATCAGCGGTCACTTCCAGCGAGACTTTATCGGTTTCCAGCACAACGACAATGTCGCCAGCTTCAACCGTATCCCCTTCTTTCTTCAACCACTCGGAGACAGTCGCCTCGACAACAGATTCACTCAATTCAGGGACAACGATATTCACGGCCATTGGCGTTTACTCTTCCTCCTGCTGTGGGACCGGCGC
This sequence comes from Chloroflexota bacterium, assembly GCA_023430545.1. GTDB lineage: Bacteria > Chloroflexota > Anaerolineae > Aggregatilineales > Phototrophicaceae > JAEZAF01. Next base: position 52,942 of record JAEZAF010000182.1, on the reverse strand, counting down.
TTCAGCCACAAAATCCCAGTTATAAGCGTACTCGACAATCATGGATTGGTTCTTGATATGCGCTGTCTTGGAGCCTTCTGCCGGGCTGGAGCTGCGGCGGCGGCCAACATAATTCAACGGGATGCTGGCATGACCGTCGATCTCACTCAGCAGTTTTTCCAGCCGCCAACTGACAAAGTCCCAAGCGCCCATGTTCTTCGGTTCTTCCTGCGCCCAGACGATTTCGCGCAGATTCGGGTAACGCTGAACCAGCGCGGTCAGCTCCTTCACCGGGAAGGGATACAACTGCTCCACCCGCGCGATCGCGACATGCGGATACTGCTCGCGGTAGTGCTGCTCGGGCAGATCATTGGTCGCACCGATCAGATCATAGTAGAACTTGCCGCTGACCAGCACCAATCGGGTGATGCGCTCCGGCTCGCTGGCTGCAACCGCACTGTCATCGTCGATCACAGGCTGCCAGCGCCCCTCGATCAGTTCACGCGGAGAAGAGTAGACATGTGTATTGCGCAGCAGACTCTTTGGTGACATCACCACCAATGGCAGTGGGTCCTCGGTCAGCAGCAGCGCCTGACGCCGCAACAGATGGAAGAACTGCGCCGCTGTGGTCGCATTGACCACGCGCATATTCTTGCGGGCCGACATTTGCAGATAGCGTTCCAGTCGTCCGCTGGAGTGATCAGGACCGCCGCCTTCATGACCGTGCGGGAGCTGAAGCACCAGTGAGGGTGTCTGTCCCCATTTCTCACGCGCAGAGACGATGAACTCGTCAATCACGACCTGCGCGTTATTGTTGAAGTCGCCGTACTGCGCTTCCCAGATCACCAGACGGTTCGGCTCCTGCACATTGTAACCATATTCGAAGCCGAGCGCCGCTGCTTCGGACAGTGGGCTGTTGCGCACTTCAAAAGTGGCCTTCGCCATCTCCAGTTCCTGAAGCGGGACATAACGTTCACCGCTCTTGGCATCGTTCAGCACCGCATGACGATGGCTGAAGGTCCCACGCTCCACATCCTGACCAGTGAGGCGAATCGGCACGCCGTCCGCGAGGATCGTCGCGTAGGCCAGTTCCTCAGCCGTTGCCCAATCGATGGTCCTGGCATCCAGATCGTTCAGCGCTTCGCGGCGGGTGCGGATGGTATTTTCCAGACGGCGCGCATAAAAGTTGAAATCATTCGGCACGCGCAGCGCATTATTGATCGCCAGAAGGGTCTCCGCATCAACGGCGGTGTCCATCCGTGCGGCGATCCCAGGAGGCGCGACCGGTGCCTGAGCTGGCACATAATCCTCATCAATCGAGTCGTAGGCTTCCTGCAGGCGCTGATTCAGTATTTCGACCATTGCATCAGCTTCTGATTCGGCGATCAGCTTGCGGTTGACCAGTTCACTGGCCCAGATCTGACGCACGGTAGGATGCTGGCGCACGGTCTGATACATCATCGGCTGTGTGAAGCCGGGTTCATCCAGTTCGTTATGTCCGTAACGGCGGTAGCCAACCAGATCAATCAGGAAGTCCTTGTGGAACAGCGTCTGATAGGCGAATGCCAGCCGTGTGACTTCGATACAGGCGGCGGGATCGTCAGCATTCACATGTACAATCGGGACCTTGAAGCCTTTCGCAAGGTCACTGGCATAGAGTGTGCTGCGGCCGTCACGCGGCAGGGTCGTAAAGCCTAGCTGGTTGTTGGCGATAATATGCAAAGTGCCGCCCGTCCAGTAACCCGGAAGCTGCGAGAGGTTGAAGGTTTCCGAGACAATACCCTGCCCCGGGAAAGCCGCATCCCCGTGAATCAGGATCTGCATAGTCAGTTGAGGGTTGAAGACCGGCTCGCCACGATGATTGACACTGCTGCCTGCCGCACGTGCCATCCCAACTGCGACTGGGTTGACCGCTTCGAGGTGGCTGGGATTCGGCGGCATCGTAATGGTCAGCGTGGCTTCATCGGTGCGTTCGACTTCACGGCGTACGCCCTTGTGATACTTCACATCACCGATGGTCCAGCCAATGGCGTTCTGCATTTCCTGTGAGTGCAGCGTATCCTTAAACTCTGCCAGGATCTGCGAATAGGGTTTGTCCATCACATGTGTGAGGACGTTGAGGCGTCCACGATGCGCCATCGCGATAGCAATGGTGGACATTTCGCTGTCCGCTGACAGGTTGACGATCTCATCCAGAATCGGCACCATCGTGTCGAGTCCTTCGATCGAGAACCGGTATTTTGTGGAGAAAGCCTTTTGTAGGTACGCTTCGAAAGTCTCGACCTGACTGAGACGCTCCAGCAGGGCCTTAGGATCGTCTTTCTCGAATGAGAACCCATACCGGCCAGACTCAACCGCTTCGCGCAGCCACTGACGTTCTTCTGCCACACGGATATGATCGAATTCGAAACCAATCGTTGCGCAGTAAATGGACCGCAGCTTCTCGATGGCTTCCAGTGCATTCGATGCCTGCTGACCTATCGGGCCTTCCACGATGCTGCCGGGAAGCTGGCGCAGGTCTTCTTCGCTAATGCCGTAGAAATCCAGTTCCAGTTCCGGGTCACCGGGCGGATTGTTCAGCCCGAGCGGGTCAATGTGGGCCGCCGTATGACCATAAAAGCGAATGGCCTGCACGAAATTGACGGCCCGCACCGCCTTCTGGAAATCCTGCGGAGGCGCGGCGACCGCAACATCACCACTGCGATAGAGTTCTGTCCCATCGGGGATACGGCCATCTTCGGCTGGTGGTGTCCAGTTTGCGAAGAACGCCTGAGTTTGAGGATCAACTGTATCTGGAGCCTGACGGTAACGGTCATAAAGTTCCAGCACATAGCCTTCATTTGGACCGTAAAAGTTCACCATATCTCTTTTCAATTCCGCTTCACTCACTGGTATAGGCCCTAAGTGTATCATCACAACCTTAGAGAAGGGTATCTCTTTTTAAGGTGTTTGTGGAGTTCTGAGTCAGAATCATCACCTTCACTCGAGACCGTGTTAAATTGTGTCCCGTTTCAGACGCTTTGAAGCCCTCTGAATCTTCCAATATACTGGTTGAACAGCTATGCCAGTGACAATACAAATCTTTAGCGCCCTTATCAACGATCTGTTTTCAACTATTTTGGGAAGGAAACACGAGCTTTATGGAAATTCTGGAGTCCCACATTTCATCAAAGGACGAGCGCTTTCGACAGAACGATGCCCATAACCGTGCACTTGCAGATCAGCTTCAACAGCGTCTGGCGGAAGTCTACGAAGGCGGCGGCGAACGCTATCAGCAGCGCCAGCGCGAACAGGGCAAGCTGTTTGTGCGCGATCGCATCGATAAACTTCTCGATCCCGGCGCACCCTTTCTGGAAATCGCACCTCTGGCCGCGTGGGATCTGTATGAAGATCGTACGCCAGCCGCAGGTATCGTCACAGGTATTGGGCGCGTCAGCGGGACCGAATGCCTGATTGTCGCCAACGATGCGACGGTCAAAGGCGGTTCATACTATCCAATGACCGTCCGCAAACATCTGCGCGCCCAGCAGATCGCACTGGACAACAACCTGCCCTGCATCTATCTGGTAGACAGCGGTGGCGCATTCCTGCCGATGCAGGATGAAGTCTTCCCGGACAGCGATGATTTTGGCCGTATCTTCTACAATCAGGCGCGGATGAGTGCAGCAGGTATCCCACAGATCGCCTGTGTGATGGGAAGCTGTACCGCTGGCGGCGCATACGTCCCTGCGATGAGTGATGAAACCGTGATCGTCAAAGGGACCGGGACGATCTTTCTGGCAGGGCCGCCGCTGGTCAAGGCGGCGACCGGCGAAGAAGTCACGGCGGAGGAACTCGGCGGCGCAGATGTCCACACCCGTATCTCCGGTGTCGCCGATCACTTTGCCGAAGATGATGACCACGCTCTGGAGATCGTGCGCGATATTGTGGAGACCCTTAATCGCAAAAAGCGCATCGATCTGAAGCTCACACCGCCGGAGGAGCCGCTGTATCCGACTGAAGAACTGTACGGTGTCATCCCGACTACCTTCCGCGAAGGCTATGATGTGCGCGAGGTGATCGCCCGTCTGGTCGATGGCAGCCGCTTCCGGGAATTCAAGGCGCGCTACGGTGATACACTGGTCTGCGGATTCGCCAATATCGAGGGCTATCCGGTCGGGATTATCGGCAATAACGGCGTGCTCTTCAGTGAGTCCGCGCTGAAAGGTGCGCACTTTGTGGAGTTGTGTACTGCACGGGGGATTCCGCTGCTGTTCCTTCAGAACATCACCGGCTTTATGGTCGGGCGGGACTATGAAACTGGCGGGATTGCCAAAGACGGCGCGAAGATGGTCCATGCCGTCGCCAATGCTAACGTTCCTAAGCTGACATTGATTATTGGGGGAAGTTTTGGTGCGGGAAATTACGGCATGTGCGGCCGGGCCTATGGGCCGCGCTTTCTATGGATGTGGCCGAATGCCCGTATCAGCGTGATGGGCGGTGAACAGGCCGCCAACGTACTGCTGACGATCAAACGCGATCAACTGGCGCGGGATGGTCAACCGGATATGACAGCCGAGGAACAGACGGCCTTCAAGCAGCCCATTCTGGACAAATACGAGCGCGAAGGTGAACCCTATTACTCAACAGCGCGTCTGTGGGATGATGGCATTCTTGACCCGGCACAGACACGGCGCGTCCTCGGTCTCGCCCTGAGCGCCTGTCTCAATCAACCTATCGCGCCGACGCAGTACGGCGTCTTCAGGATGTAGCAGATCAAATCACTTACGGAACCGGATGATGAGTCAGACGCACTTTGCTTCTTCAGATGAACCCAATACTGCCGAAAATGCAGCCAATACGTCACGCCTGCTGATTACCGATCCACGCATTCGACGCCTGATCAGCACCCTGCTGATCGTCGCGGTGCTGGCCGGGACTGCCATGCTGGTCCTCAACTGGCGGGCGACAAGCTGGGATTTTCGCAATAACCTGTGGGGCCCAGCTTATCAGCTCATCCACGGCAAAAACCCGTATCTGTTGGACGACCTGTTCAGGTTCGGCAATCCGATCTGGATGCCGACGATCATCGGTGCATTGTTTCCACTCGGCTGGTTGACAGAACATCAGGCAACCGCTCTCTGGTTTCTGGCATCCCTGCTTTGCCTGGTCGTTATTTACCGACTGTCAACCCGTCCTTCTGAAGGTCAGAGCAAAGTCTCACTCGGTCTGATGACAGGACTGCTGATCGGTGGCTTCGGTTTCGTCCCAACGATCTCGCATCTCGTCCTCGGACAGTTTAGTTTATTCGCGGTGGTACTGATGCTGCTGGCGGTTTACGCTGGACAGCGACGACAATGGGTGCTGACCGGCATCCTGATCGCGCTGGCGACGGCGAAACCGCAGTTGATTTTGCTTCCCTTGCTCGGTCTGGCAGTGTACGCGTGGCATCAGGGACGATGGAGTGCACTCCTCCGTCTTGGTTTGTCAGGAACTGTCACATCCGCCGTGCTGACACTTCCACTCTGGATCGCATCCCCTGAATGGCTGAGTGGGATGCAGATCGCCTTTTCGCGCAACCTCCAGTGGGCGCAGCCTTCGAGTCTGGTGGCCTTCAGGTTCCTGATGGGGGATGGCATCGGTATTGCACTGTGGGGACTGCTTCTGGTTGTTGCGATCATTATCACTGTCTGGATGTGGGGATACACCAGCCGTTCGGGACACGGCAGGCACATCGATCCCGTAACTGCGATGAGCTGGAACCTGATGCTGACGCTGTTAGTCTCGCCTTATGCATGGACATGGGATTTTGTACTGATCCTGCCACTGTGGTTTCGGCTGATGGCAATAACGCCGTCCTGGTGGGCACGTGGTGTCCTGCTTTTGGGATACGTTGTCACATGGGGCGGGGCTGTCGCCATTCGCCTGAGTACAGACAGTGATGAAATCCGCTTCTGGTGGTTCCCGTGGATATGGCTGGTGACCTTCGTGCTGGCAGCGCTGCTTCAGCGACGGAGTCATCAGCAGGTGGGGGTCGCTCCTGATACATCAGCACTCTGGGAAGGATAAAACAAAAGACCGGAAGCTAACTTCCGGTCTTTTGTATCGAGGCGACAGACGCCTACATTACCCGTTCGAGTTCGCGCACAAACGAGGTGGTGTCCAGCGGCTTGGGGAAATAGGCAACGAATCCGCTTTCAATGGCCTTCACCGCCAGTTCAGCAGAGTGATAGGCAGTGATCGCCACACACGGCAGATCAGCCGTCTGTGGGTTGTTTCTGATTTGCTGAAGCAGTGTCCATCCGTCCATACCCGGAAGATTGAGATCGATAATGACACCGGTGCGATTATCAAGCTGTTTCAGCGCATCTTCGGCATTACCTGCCGTGTCATGCTGTACCTTGCGGTAAGTCAGCAGACGGCTGACAACTTCCTGTCCATCGGGGTCATCTTCCACAACCAGCAGATTCCAGTCTCTCATTGTTATTCTCCTTTGGGCTATCCGCCAAGTTCAGGGGCCAGTGAAGGTTCTGCCATCAGCAGTTGAAGCAGATCGCGCATAAAATTCGCGGCGGTCAATGGTTTGACCAGATAGTTATGGAAGCCCGCGTCAACTGCCCGCTGGCGATCCCCTGTCATGGAATGTGCGGTGAGCGCAATAACCGGGATATCGGCGGTGTCAGGGTTCTTCTTCAGTTCGTATAACAGCCCCCATCCATCTACAACTGGCATCGACAGGTCAGAGATGATAAAGCGTGGTGCGGCCTTTACCACCAGATCCAGCGCTTCCTGACCATTTCCGGCAGTCGTCACATTGGCTCCATAATAGCGCAGGATTCGTGTGGCAACTTCCAGACTATCGGGTTCATCATCGGCAATCAGGACATTCCAACCCTTCAGAATATCCCGACGAATTGCTGCTGTTGTCATTCAAATCCCTCAGCGAACTCGCTGTTTACTTATGCTTACTGTGTGAGTGGTTCAAAGCGCTGCGTTTCATCGACTTCCTGCCTGTTCAGCGGCAGTGTGACGATGAATTCACTGCCCTGACCTAACTCACTGCGCACGTTGATGTTCCCGCCCATCATGCGGCAGAGTGTACGTGTGATTGCCAGACCAAGACCTGTTCCGCCGTGTTCACGCTTCGTAGAACCATCGACCTGACGAAATTCCTCGAAAATGTAATTCAGTGCATGAGGGGGGATGCCAATCCCTGTGTCCTTCACGCTGATCGTCCAGTTATCCGCATCGCGCCGGACGTTCAACACGACCTTCCCTTCTTTGGTAAATTTGAAGGCGTTCGAAAGCAGATTAGTTGCGATCTGTGTCAAACGCGGTCCGTCTCCGACGATGGTATCAGGAAGATTGTCATCTACGGTGACTTCGAATTTGATGCCCTTCTGTTCGGCCAGTACACTCATCTGGGACTGCCACTGGTTCGCCAGTTCGTATGGACTGATCGGTTCAGAGAGCAGTTCCATGCGGCCTGCTTCGATCTTGGCGATGTCCAGCACGTCATTAATCAGACCGAGAAGGCGTTCACTGTTGGCATCCACACGAGTGAGCATGTGGCGGGCATCCTCATCGATTTCGCCACCCATGCCTTCCAGCAGAATACCGGTAAACCCGCGAATAGCATTCAGCGGTGTGCGCAGTTCATGTGACATTGTCGAGAGGAATTCCGACTTCAGACGCGTGGTTTCCTTGATCAGCGCGTTGGCACGTGCAAGCTGCAGGTTCCGGCTTTCGAGTTCATCATTGATACGGTGTTCTGCTTCAGCCGCGCTTTCGGCCCGTGCCAGCGCTCCGACCAGTTCCTTCTGTCGATCCTGTTCAAGCGCGTCACGGTGATTCAGGAAGACGAGCAGCAGCGCGGAACTGGCCATCATCAGAATCATGGGTGCAGTTGTGGTCCACATCGTGTTGTCAGCGATGTACATTGCGAGCATACCGACAAGCATCAAGCCGATGACGATGACGACGTAGCGCTTTTCCATCAGCAGACTTGCCAGAATGATAATCAGACTCAGGAAGTGCAGGGGGATTACACGAGAATTGGTGTTGACAGCGGTAAGCGATGGATACAGAATGGCCGCTGTTGCCAGTGCCAGCAGAATGACCGTCCCAATCCGGTAGTAACGGGTACGGCTAATCGCATAGGGGACAATCAGCAGTAAAAGGCTCAGCACAGTCCCGAGCATAAAATCCGGCCTGGTGGAATTCACGAATGGTATCGCTAGTACACTGACCAGACCGATTACCATAAACGTCAGCAGCAGCCCTAACTGCAAACGGATCTGACGACGTACCCCAACATCCGTGATTTCAGGGGATGGCGTCACAAGCCATTCCCTCAGTTTACCCAGCGGCTTTGAAGTGGTCGAGGGGGTGTTGACCTCAGGTGCGGTGATTGAAGTCATATCGTAATCCTGAACATAATAAAAGCATTCTTCTATCAAACTTCGTAAACGCCATTCGGTCAATACAGAAGAATTAAGATACCCTTTAGAGTATTAATCATAAACAATAACTTTTACATTTCTTCATCCTATGAAATATGTATGAAACAGGTACAATTCTATAGATTTTTGTAGATTTACTGTCAGTTCAGGACTAAGAAAATGACCTCTCTGCCTTTGAGCCTGCCGTTGATTCTATCGATGATCAGCACGGTTATCACCGCAGTTTTCGCCTTTATCGTCCTGCGACGATGGTCACAGAAGCGCCGACCCCATCTGCTGGCATGGGGTATCGGGCTGGTGATGTACTTCCTGGGCACTCTGAGTCAGGTCATTCTGTATTATGTATGGAGTCCTTTCTTCTTCGGCCTTTGGTACTGGGCTGGCGCACTGATGGTGGCCGCATGGTTAGGTCAGGGAACGGTATATCTGCTGGTGCGGCGTGGAAGCATCGCCCGGAATATCAATATGGCGCTGATTCTGGTCGGCGTGATGACCCTGCCCTGGACGCTGTTTCTGACCCCTTTCAATGAGGCCGCATGGCAGCCCGGCCACGACATCACCGAGATCTACAAAACGGAAGGCAACACCGCCACCGGTGAAATCACGAAAGAAGGCATTTTCTCGCTGCAATCTCGTGGCACCGTGCGCTTCTTCTCCCCGATCATGAATGTGTGGGGGACGATTGCCCTCGTCGGTGGTGCGATCTATTCGTCGATCCTGTTCCGTCGCAAGGACATTATGCGCAATCGTATGATGGGCAACTGGTTCATCGCTGCGGGTGGCCTGATGCCGGCACTGGGCGGCGCGCTGATTCATCTGGGTGATCCATCCTATAAGTATCTCGGCGAGATGCTGGGCGCAATCCTGATCTTCATTGGCTTCCTGATTACCAGCAGGCCTGACAACGCAGGTGAGCCTGTGACACCAAAACGCAAAGGCGAACTCTCCGAGGCTGCCGGAAACGCAGCAGGTGATTAGCATGACTGGCATCATTGACGTAAATAATCAGACCGTGTTACATGAGACCTATATTCGCACCTGTTACCGCCTTGCCGAGCAGGCCGTCGCTCATGGCAATCACCCGTTTGGGGCGCTGCTGGTCCATGACGGGAAGATCATCCTGACGGCGGAGAACACCGTGGCAACCGATCGTGATGTGACCGCCCATGCCGAGATGAATCTGGTACGGGCTGCCAATCACGCCTTCACGCCAGAGATCCTGAGTGAATGTACGCTCTATACCAGCACGGAACCGTGCGCGATGTGCTCCGGCGCGATTTACTGGCAGTTTTTTCGCCGCGTCGTCTTCGGATGCAGCAGCGCACGCCTGACCGAGATCGCAGGGGGAGGGCTGCCCATCTCCTGCCGTGAGATCTTCGCGCATGGCACCGAACCCACCGAAGTTATCGGGCCGGTCCTCGAAGAAGAAGGACTGGCAGTACACGAACGTTTCTGGAAGTCATCGCAGCTATGAGCAAACCACCTTTCAATACAGCGCCGGTCGATTGGAAAGGCGAGCATGCGCCCTTCGCTCTGCGCCTCACAGGGCCGGACGCCCTGCTGCTGATCGGCTCGCTGCTGTTTATCGTGGTATCGGTCGCGGCAGTCTATATCCAGATCCCAAATCCAGTGCCTTTCACTGTGCTGAGCAGTGTTCATTTTCAGCTCAGCCGGTATGGACTGGTCGTAGGCATCGCAATGCTGCTGACAGCCATCATCATCGGCATCGTACGCAAAGGTGATGTCACGCCGTGGTTTCGCCGTGGGACATTTGTCGTGGTCGGCACCATGCTTATTCAGGCGCTGATTGGCGCGGTGATGATGTTCGGCATGGGTATCCAGCCCGGTGCGCCTGAACATCTCATTTACGGCGTCGGGACCGTCCTGGCGCTGCCGTTTTTCATCTTCGTCGAGACGACGGCGAAGAAGCGCCCCGCGATGGGCAGTTACATCTGGGGCTTCACGCTGCTGCTGGGTGTGATCGTGCGCAGCATCGGCACCGGGCCGATGGGCTAAGCGTTGGTATGCCTAAAAATCCTATGGGGCCGGATTCTTCCGGCCGTTATCGTTTATGTCTCGGACCGCGTTGCAGCAAGTTGCAACTTGCTGCCGCACTTTGCAGCAGAATAGTGCTTGTTGCAGCATAATGCTGCTGCAATTGGGTGGTGTTATTGAGTCTTCAGGTTCAAAATCGGTTATTACAGCTTGTTGCTGCTGCTGCTGCCGCACAAAAATTTTGTGCTGCTGCAACTGCTTGTAGCAACTTACTGTTGCTGCACTTGTGTGTTTCCTGGCGTAAAGCGATGTTAAGGTGCAGAGTCAGGGTACAGGAACCTTATATTCTAGCACAGATGTTCTCATCGTGCGGTTAGAGTTTTCAAATGATGTGGTTTGAAAGTTGATAAACCAGATCGTCTCTTCACTCCAGATTGAGGGTTTCGCGCAGGAATTCGGTGATTACATCGCCGACGCGCTCCGCTGTTGCGAGCGTGAAGTGAATGCCGTCGAAGGAATAGGTGTAGCCGCCGCGCTGCTGTTCGGCCTCATAATCTGCCCAGCCGCTTTTGGTGCGATCCCCGATCTGGAACACGGTCCGCAGGTCAAGGTCGGGGCGGTCCGGGATATGCGCCGGCAGCAAGACCGGATTGAGATCCAGCACGGGGATGTTATACGCACGGGCGGCATCCATTGCCTGACTGTTGAACAGATCCGACGCGGCTTTGACCGCGGGATTATGTTCCAGCGGTGGCAGGCCCATCAGCGGCTGGATGTGGGCAAGCTGTAACTCCAGCAGGAAATCGCGGTAAAGCTGGCCGAAGTCGTCCGGTTCCAGATAACCATCGGGCAGATCCTGTGTCTGCTTGTAATAGGGACGGGTTTTCGGCTGGCTGTAGGCGATGGCGTCGTTGCTACCGGCCATCACAAAGGCGGCGTCCGGTTCCAGTTCCAGCACTTCGTCCAGACGCCCTACCAGCCGGTTCATGGTACTGCCACTCTGCCCCAGATTAATCAGCTCGTGATCGGGTAAATTGTGCTGGATTCTTGCGACGAAATTACCGCCATAAACGCCTTCTGTGAGGCTGGCACCGAGGAAAAGTATACGCATCGCGGCTCACTCCGTAAGTAAATACAAACCAGATTCCAGCTTGAAAATCGCGAACAAATATTCTAAAATTATGAGTGTACTGACCTTCATCAACCGGCAGTAAAACACCCGGATCGTATACCCTCGTCGGATAAACATCAAGCAGAACTTAGCACATTTTCTGTGACAGCCACACAGATGAGGTTTGCTGCGGTCCATTGATCATTAAGGAATGAGAAAAATAGCCTATCTCCTGAGCATATAACTCAATGCTTTATACATTGAAGCGGATTTAGACTCAGGAGTGATGGCTAAGGAGTTTATATGGCAGTTCAATCCGGGCGCAGCAGACGACGTGATCCCCTTTCGGCTGCGCCTATTGCTTCAAATGGATCTAACGCACGCTCGGATACCCGGGCAGCACAGCTTCGCAAACGCAGCCAGCGGCAGGAAGCGCTGAAGCAGTCGTTCTTCGATCATCTTCCGGCATGGCTGATTCTGCTGGCCGTGATGGGCATGCTGCTGCCGGAAGTTATCAGCTTTGCCGGACGCGGCATCTTTGGGATCGCCAGTGGTGTGACAACCGGTGCGGGCCAGGTGCTTTCGGGCTTTGTGCAGGGTGTGACCGATGGCGTGACGGATACGGCCAACACCGCCGCGCAGATCACGGGATCGACGCTGGCCTTCGGACGCAGCAGCGCATCACCGGAGTCGGTCGGGATGGCAAGCCTATTCACCGATACGGTCGATTACTGGGCGGCGGACATCGCACGCTGGGCGGGTGAGCATCAGCTTGACCCAAATCTGCTGGCAACCGTCATGCAGATCGAGTCCTGCGGGCACCCGACCGTCACCAGCACATCGAATGCACAGGGGCTGTTTCAGGTCATGCCATTTCACTTCGGCAGCAATGAGAACATGGTCGATCCGGAAACGAACGGACAGCGCGGTGCGGCCTATCTGAAGTCGTGCATGGGCTGGGCAAATGGCGATCCCGGACGGGCGATGGCCTGCTACAACGGCGGCCCGTCGGTGCTGCAAAAGCCGATGTCTTCATGGCATTCGGAGACACAGCGCTACTACCGCTGGGGAACGGGCATCTACGGTGATGCGCAGAACCTCAGCTCTGAAAGCGGCACGCTCAATGACTGGCTGAATGCCGGTGGTGCATCGCTGTGCCAGCGTGCCAGTGATGCGCTGGGCTAATCGGCGCACAATCAGCGCTCATCACAGCAAACAAAAAGACCTGACCGGCGAAATGTCGATCAGGTCTTTTGATTCGCACTGCATCACCACATCATCCCCCGATGTGATACATCTCGACTTTGGGATCACGCGGGGCGGTCTGCGAGAAGCGGATTTCAGAGTAACGGTCGCGGCGCTGGCCCCACAGATCGCGGATGAACTGCTCCAGTTCGGCATCGGATGCGCCGTCGCGCAGCACTGCCCGCAGATCCGCGCCCTGTGTCCCGAACAGGCAGGTGAACAACTGCCCTTCCGGTGACAGGCGCAGACGGCTGCATGATCCACAGAACGGCTGTGTGACCGATGTAATCATGCCGATCTCACCCGCACCGTCACGGAAGCGGTAGCGCTTCGCCACTTCTCCGCGATAATTCTGCTCGATCGCTTCCAGCGGCAGTACGGCGTCGATCTTCGCGACGATCTCATCAGCGGCGACGACATCGTCCAGCTTCCAGCCATTCATGTTACCGACATCCATATACTCGATGAAGCGCACGATATAGCCATGATCGCGGCAGAAACGGGCCAGATCGACCAGCGTATGATCATTCACGCCGCGCTGTACGACGGTGTTGATCTTGATCGGTGTCAGGCCGACACGCTCCGCGGCTTCGATGCCCTTCAGCACCCGTTCGACGCTGGCACGGCGTCCGTTCATCCGCTGGAAGACTTCGTCGTCCAGACTGTCCAGACTGACGGTGACACGCTGCAATCCGGCATCCCTGAGGGCCTGCGCCTTCTGTGGCAGCAGATAGGCGTTGGTGGTCATGGCGATGTCGTCCACATCCGGGATCCGGGCAAGCTGTGCGACCAGCATTTCCAGTTGATCGCGCACGAGCGGCTCACCACCGGTCAGACGCAGCTTGCGCACACCGAGTTTCACCATCACGGCGGCGACACGGGCGATTTCCTCATACGTCAGCAGTTCTTCACGCGGCAGAAAACGATAACCCTCACCAAAAACTTCCGCAGGCATGCAGTATGTGCAGCGGAAATTACAGCGGTCGGTCACGGAGATACGCAGATCGCGCAGGGGCCGCCTGAACTGGTCGGTAATGGTTGGGATTGCATCAGTCATGGTATGGGTCATCAGACGGTTAAACCGTTCACTTGGAATTTCAGGGTATGGATGGATTATTTCAGACCTCGTGTAACGAGGGTATGATCTGCTCATTATATCTACGTTATTCAGAAAGGTTCAGGATGCATCAGCTTACCTGTCCCACCTGTCATCAGACACCCGCGCCGCTCGACTGGCGCTGTACAAACTGCGGATCACCGCTTGAACTTACGGACCTGCCGCCCTTTGACGACAGCGCGATTGATAACCATGTGTGGTCGCTGTGGCGTTATCAGGCCATGCTGCCGGTCAATCCACCGCGTTTCACGCTCGGCGAAGGGATGACGCCGCTCATCCCCACCTCCTTTGACGGCGCAGGCTTTTACGCCAAACTCGACTATCTCAACCCGACCGGCTCGTATAAGGATCGCGGCGCAGCGGTGCTGCTCAACTATCTGGCGGAAAACGGAGCACGGGAAGTTGTTGAAGTCTCGTCCGGAAATGCTGGTTCCGCTGTGGCACAGTACAGCGCTGGCCTCGGACTCAAGGCCCGGGTCTTCACACCTGCTGCCGCCCCTGGTGGCAAAAAACGACAGATCCGGGCCGCCGCTCAACTGATCGATGTGCCGGGGCCGCGCTCGAATGTCGATGATGCCTGTATGGAGGCGCTGAAATCACCCGGAGTGGCATTTGCTTCGCACTCATGGAATCCGTATTTTATCGCCGGTCAGATGACAGGCGCATGGGAATTATGGGAACAGCTCGGACGCCGCGCACCGGAAGCGGTCGCCTGTCCTGTCGGGATGGGCTGTCTGCTGCTTGGGCTGTATCGCGGGTTTGTCGCGCTGCGTGATGCCGGACTGATCGAGCGCATCCCACGCTTCTTCGCCGTGCAGACCGCTGCATCTGATCCGATCGTGCAGGCGATCGAACAGGGGCTGGATGATGTCCCGCCGGTTCAGACACAGCCCACTGTCGCGGACGGCATTGTGATCGCAAAGCCGGTGCGATCCAGACAGGTGCTGGCCGCGATCCGTGACAGCGGCGGGACGGCCTTCCGCGTGCAGGAAGCCGATATCCTGCCGACGCGGGACCGGCTGGCGCGTCAGGGTTTGCTGGTAGAGCCGACCAGCGCCGCAACCGTCGCTGCACTGCCCCAGATACGCGAGATCTATACCGGTAATGATCTGGCGGTGGTGCTGACGGGCAACGGACTTAAAACGCTGGATGTTACGGCCTGAGACGACATGGTGAAAATAAAACAGGGACGCCATTGCTTCTGCGTCCCTGTTTCTTTTTTTATTGTGACAGACCTGAATTACTGGTCAGTATCTCCCGCCTCTTCGGTCGAAACGGGTTCATCCTCATTGGTCGTGACAGCAGCCGAGTTGTCTGTAGACTGCTGGCTTGTATCCGCCTCCGGCGCGACGTAGTTCGGATCGCTCGAATGCAGGTAGGCGATCAGGTCGGCAAGGTCCTGCGTACCCGTCACCTCACCGAAGTTCTTCGGCATGATATCGGCATAGCCGGGGACGATATAAGCGCTGGGTTGAACAATGCTTTCCAGCAGGTACTGTTCTGGCGTATAACCGGCGAACTGTGGTTCGGTCAGGCGTTCGTTAACGGTGCGTTCCCATGTCCCATTCCATGGCGGCCCCTGCGGACTGTCTCCGGTATGGCAGGCATTACAGCCCAGTCGGCTGCCACGCTGTGAGGTGATCGCGCTGTTGTACAGATCACCGCCGCGTACCGGGTCACCAACAATGCCGTCTGCTTCCCACTGAGCGAGGATGGCTTCAACATCAGTGCCCGCCGGGTCAGCCGTCACTTCAGCTCCACCGCCAGCGCCGGGAACCTGTGCGAACTGGTTAACGGCGAGCAGATCCTCGACGGTCCAGTCATCACCCTTGTCCCAGTTCATGATATAGGCGACGACGTCACGCACCTGATCATCACGCATCGGGCCGGTCGGCTGTAACCACGGAGGCATCACATTGCCATTCCAGAGTTCAGCATTCTGGCCGCGACCATGCACCATTGTGGTGTACACATATTCTTCCAGTGTACCACTCCAGTTGGCCTGCTGAAGACGTGTGCGCTCGGCGTCATAACCGTTGTCAATCGCGGCGGTTAACTGGCTCAGCACGGCATCACGCTCGGCCTGAAGTGCAGCAATCTGAGCCTCGATACCTTCGCCACCAAGCCGGTTTTCAATTTCGGCAAAGCGGGTTTCGATCTCGCTCTGACGGCGTTCAGTCACGCCGCCAGCCAGTTCAGTCGCCAGTTCAACCCGTTCGTTTTCGAGGCTGAGCTGTTCACTCTGAAGGGCGGTAATCTGATCATCAAATTCAGCAACATAATTATGGCCGAAGAAATGCGGGTTATTGAGCGCTGGGGCACGCGCTACCTGGCCGCGACCATCAGGGTTATGGCAGGTCGCGCACTGAGAGGCGAACAGTTCGCCGCCGCGCTCGATTGAGCGTGCCTGAAACTGGGCGGTGAAGCTCGCCATGCGCGCATTTTCTTTAATGGCAACAAAGCCGACCATAATCATAATGCCGAGAAATGCCACAATCCCTACGAGGATGCGGTTTTCCATTTTCTCAACAAGCATGCGTTGAAGCATTGGCTGTGTCCTATTCTAGTGCCGTCGTAAAGTTCAGAAGAAACAGCAGACTGGCTTCGCACTATCAGGGTGCGGCCCCCGGCTGTCCTGCCAGTCACCACACCCTGTATACAATGTCAGTCTTCCGTCGAAATTTTAGTGACTCACGAAGTACGACGAGTCTTCGTGGATCATGACATGGTCGGCGGACCAGCGGCGAACGGTGTTGCCCTCTTCGTCGAGATTCAGCACCGGCTGACCGTTTGCATCCAGAACGGCTGCGCCGTTCTCCATCTGCACGTCATCCCACGAGATGATCACGTCGATGCGCTTCAGGTTGGCCTGATTCTGTGAAATCACGACCACACCCCATGCATTCGGCAGTTCGTGGTGTTCTTCTTCGAGCAGATGATAGAAGCGCTCCATCACATGATGCAGTTCGGGTGAATCTGCCGGAACCGGGCTGAAGCGAACCGAGCTGGTCGTGTTAAAGGTCGAAGACAGCTCATCTGAGATACCCTGTCCCCACTCCGGTTCCACATCGGTGATGGTGGTGTTGAAGGCTGCCACGACTTCACGCGCATTGGCATTCGGATCTTCCAGTTCAGCACGGATCTGTTCGGTGGTATAGGCACCCGGAACCAACTGGTTGTACGGAACAGGCAGCAGCAGACCCATCTCGCTGTGGGCCGGTTCCATCGTCAACTCATGCAGAACGTCGCTGTCTGCCGCAGAGGCTACACCGTATTCCGGCAGACCCATGTAGCTCAGCACGGTCATCACGGAGATGAAGATGAAGCAGAAGCTGAGGGCGAAGCGACGGTCGGCATAGCGGCGGCTGGGGGTGGTGTCAACGTATGGGATCACCAGCAGCAGGACGATGACAATCGTTGGGAAGATGATGCCCCACAACACCTTGTCACCCAGTTTAAGCGCACCCTGAATCCAGAGGAAGTACCACGGCGCGGTCGTGCCAAACGGCGTCACCTGTGGGTCCGCGTGATTTTCAAGCGGGGCATGGTAGAACCAGACGCATAACATCACGAGGATAAAGGTCGTGACCGCAATCCACATGATCTCGCTGGTCATGATGTCCGGGATGAAGTAGACACGCTTGTCCAGCGGAACACGCTTGGCCGTATCTTCGCCGATGTTCTCGGACTTTGGCGGCAGGCTGTGACCGTGAACGATGACCTTGTAATAATGGACGCCTGTAAAGACGAACAGGATCGCCGGTACTGCCAGCACATGCAGCAGGTAGAAACGCAGCAGACCATTCGCGCCCATATCCGGGCCACCACGCAGCAGCAGGTTGAGGTTGTCACCAACGATCTGCGGCGGTGTGGCTTCGATCATCGAAGCACCGATGGTGACCGCCCAGAGGGCCAACTGGTCCCACGGAAGCAGATAGCCGGAGAAGCTGAGGAACATGGTCGCGATCAGCAGGACCACACCTGTAAACCACGTGAACTGACGCGGCTTTTTGTAGCTGCCGGTCATAAACGTTCGCAGCATATGCAGCCAGACAATCAGCACCATCGCTTCCGCACCCAGACGGTGCAGGTCGCGGAGGAGCTGTCCAAGCGGCACGTTGCCGAGGATATTGAGCATATTGCCATAGGCCACGTCCGGAGAGGGCGTGTACCAAACCATCAGAAAAAGACCGGTAATGGTTTCAAAAAAGACAAAGTAAGTCGAAAGCCAACCCAGACGGAAAGTCGGGTACAGCCCGGTCATGTCGCGGTGGAAGAAGCTCGGACGCATGTGCAGCCAGAAACCGTCTGCATGCGGCTGCAGACGCGGGTTCGGGCGGCGGGAAGGGGCTTCACCGCGCAGCGCCTCGCGAATATCCTGGACGTTCATACCGGCGGTGACACGCTCTACGATGTCATCCACGCCTTCGAAAACCGCTTTTCTTAGCCCTTTTTCCTTGACGTCATCAAGAAAAGAGGGAAATGGGAGTATTGACATACAGTTCTCCTCAAGCCCAAATCACTAACATAACTTCCACTCCAGCGGTGCGGTGATCTCCTGTGCTATCCCCTGCCAGCCGCTGGACTTCATCAATTCGTGTTCTCTAGTGATTCGGGCGACGCAAACGACGACCCGTATCCACGGCCACATCCACGATGTCGGCAACCGACCGGCCACCTAACGAAATCGGTTCCGGCTCAGCACCGGTTTCCACGACGGAACCATCACTAAAGGTAATACGACTGGGGAAGACGTCCAGCGGGCGTGGGGCCGGGCCGGTGATCCATGTACCATCGATCTCATACATCGAACCGTGGCACGGGCATTCAAACCGGGTACTCACGTCACTCCACTTCGGCAGACAGCCCAGATGCGTGCAAACGCCATACAGAGCGTAGAAACCCACCGTCGAATTCGACAGCCAGAAACGGCCTGTCGGAACATTGATCGGTGCCTGTCCCACATCCGGAAGTTCAGCCCCTGTGAACCGGAAGGTACCACCAAATTCGCCTTCACGGAAGCGTGGAAGCGCGAACCAGACCAGACCCGCGGTGGCCTCTCCAAGCAGCATCACCATGGATGCGCCCCAGATGTAGTATAAGAACTCGCGACGGCTCGGAGCAGCGACCTGAACTTGTGTAGTGGCTCTGGTTGGTGCGGCCTGGGCAGACGCAGCGACTTTGGTAGAGCTTGCTGTGGCCATCAATTTTCCCTCATATAACAGCTTTTCCAGCAAAACCTGCATATCATCATCAGGGGTGTCTTCGAACTCAGACACACCTGTAATAAAGACAACAGAGTGCTTTTCAGTGAACTAGTAAAATATATCACAAGCACATGGCAGTGTCAAAAGTGATCAGGCCGTTCTGAGGGCCAAATCACAGCGATACGGATGTAAGGATCAGCGGCCTCTCAGCACGGTGTCGCTGATGTCAATCCGCCCGGTAAGCCTGCCCTGACAGAACAGACCGTATAAATGCACAGCAATCATGCCGTATAATGAAGCCATTCGCAACCGTTAACCGTTTACAAACGACCTTTCCCATCTGCTCTATGACTCAACCCACACTTTCCCCTGCCACCTACGTTAGTCGGGTGGACCAGCTCCACCGTGTAATCGCGGAGCTTCAGCACGAACCGCTGCTGGCGTTCGATACCGAATCCAACAGTCTGCACGCCTATCGTGAGCGCGTGTGTCTGATTCAGGTCTCTTCCCGCAATGCTGATTACATCATCGATCCGCTGGCGATTGCTGATATGGGGCCGCTTAAGACCCTGCTGGCCGACCCTCAGATTGAGAAGGTCTTCCATGCTGCGGAATATGACCTGATGTGTCTACAGCGCGACTTCGGCATCCGTATCTCCAACCTGTTTGACACGATGGTGGCAGCGCGTATCTGTGGTTACAAGCAGGTCGGGTTGAACAATCTGCTGTCACAGCATCTGGATATCCAGCTTGATAAGAGTCATCAGCGGGATGACTGGGGCGAGCGTCCACTGCCGAAGGACAGCCTGCGCTATGCCCAGATGGACACGCACTATCTGCCACAGTTACGCGATCTGCTGCATACTGAGCTTCAGGCCAACGGCCATCTGGAAGAAGCAGCGGAGACGTTCGCCGAGATCTGCCTGAATACCCCTGCCCATGATGGCCGCAGCTTTGACCCGGACGGCTTCTGGAAGATCGGCATCCCCAACCAGCTTCGCGGTGAGGAAATGAGCGTGCTGCGTGAGCTGTATCTGCTGCGCGAAGCACTGGCCGAGAAACGTGACACCCCGCCGTTCAAGATCTTCTCGAATAAGACGCTGGTGGAGCTGGCAAGAGCGATGCCGGCTACATCGAGCGATATGGTCGGGATCAACGGCATGTCACCGGCGCAGATCCGGCGCTATAACCGTCAGATTACGGATGCCATCGAACGCGGACGGCGCGCCACCCTGCCGCCTGCACCGCTGTATCGTCCCCCACCGCAGGATGTCACGGATCGCTATATGGCGCTGCATGCATGGCGCAAAGAGAAGGCGATGGCACGCGGTGTTGAGTCGGATGTGATTATCTCCAAGCAGGCGCTGTGGGATCTGGCCGACCGGATGCCAACGACGCTGGACGCGCTTGAGGCGGTTTCCGGCATTGGCCCATGGCGGTTGGAAACCTACGGTCAGGAACTGCTTGAGGTCATGCAGCGCCTGAGCAGGCTGAATGGCAAACATTAGCCTCTATCGACCCTGCGAGGCCATTTTGTGAGGATTCACGCAGGGTTTCGCCTCAGGTCTGACAGGCATAGTACTTGAGTCATCGTCTCAAATGCGCACAAATATGCTAAAGTGTGTATTGGAATACCTGTTGAGCTGTTTGTCCAAGTGCGTGCAATACCTATCTACACATAACGAAGATTTTATATCCGGCTGCACCGCATCTCTGGTAAAGCGTGTCCCTATTGAGTAACATAAGGTGCAGCACAGGACCAGCAGACGGTGTGTCATCCAGCGGGGGTGTTAAACCCACGGTGATTGTGACTCAACCCGACACCTAAGAGAGCGATATGAGCGATCCGCTCATCAATCAGAAATTTGCATATTTCGAAATCCGCGAGCGTATCAAGCCGGGCGGCATGGCGATTGTTTACAAGGCGTTTGATACTCGCCGTAAGCAGATCATCGCGCTCAAGATTCTCCAATCGACACTGGCCCTGCATACCCAGATCGTCCAGCGTTTCACCCGTGAAGGACAGATCGCTCGCCGCCTGCGCCACCCGAACATCGTCCAGTTCTTCGATTATGGCGAGTTTCAGGGACAGTTCTACATCGCCATGCAGTATCTTGAAGGCGGCAGTCTGGCTGACGTGCTGGCGGAAAATCCGCGTCTTTCGCTGGGACGCACGGCAGAGATCCTTCAGCAGATCGGCAGTGCACTCGATTATGCACACGGCGAAAATGTCGTTCACCGCGACCTGAAGCTGGGCAATATCCTGCTCGACAGCAGCGGCAATGCCCTGCTGACCGACTTCGGCATCGCCCGTGTGCGTGAAGCCGGACAGGACCTGACCAATACCAATGAACAGATGCCGGGGACGGTGAAGTATATGTCACCGGAGCAGGTGCGCGGGCATAAACAGCTCGACCACCGCTCTGACCTGTATTCCTTCGCTGTGATCGGCTATCTGCTGGCGACGGGGCGCTATCCCTTCACCGGTACAACCGACATCGTTATCCTGAACCAGCATCTCAATATGAAGCCGCCCACGCCGACCAGTCTGGCACCGGGGTTACCTCCGGCACTGGATAAGGTACTGTTGAAGGGTCTGTCCAAAGACCCCGAGGCCCGCTATCAGTCGGCCAGCGATTTCGCCAGTGATTTCGCGACGGCGATTGAAGGCTATGAGGGGATGGAAGTCTCGGTCAACATGCGGGCGGAAAATCCAGCCGTGCAGTCGCCCGGAGCCATTAGCGCCGACGAGATTATCTCCAGCGTGATCCAGCGGCCAGAAGGCCCCAGTCCGATTTCATCGGTCAACCTGCGCCGGACACATCCCAGACGTAACAGCCTGGCACTGATCACGCTCGGTGTCCTGCTGATTATCGGCCTGTTTGGAGGCGGTGCGCTGGCGTATGGTCTTTTCATCGCGCAGACCACACCAACACCGACGGTCATACTCAGCAGTGAATCGACACTGGAAGTCGGCATAAGCATCACCGAGACGGCCACCTTCACGGCGACGGCAACCGAAACCGCAACCCTGACGCCAACTTTCACAGCGACTGCTACGGCGACGGATACCCCTACCTTCACACCGACCGACACAGCGACGAACACGGCGACCAGTACACCCACCTATACCGCCACCTTCACACCAACGAATACGCCGACAAATACGCCGACCGATACACCCACAGCAACTATCACGCTCACGCCAACCTTTACGGCGACGGCGGACGATGGGACAGCGACGACACCGAACTTCACGGTGACCCCGATGTTCGCCCAGCAGACCCAGCTTCTGACATGGCTGGCTAATCTGGGGACGCCGAGCGAGTACAACTGTCGAGGCTTTGTGGAAGCGTATGTCTTCCTCGAAGGCCGCATCCGCGCCAGTGATCCTGAATTTGAGGACCTCACGCCCTTGCTGGATGAGGACCAGGATGCCATGCAGCGCCTGTACAGTGATTACTGCGAGCGTCAGCCGGACAACACCAAAGTGCTGATTAACGCGGGTCTGTATGCAGAGCTGGCCGAGGCACTGCGCGAACTCGATTAATCCTCTGTCATCTCTAATCAGTTGATCTCAGAAACCCCATCCCTGCGGAATAAATTCCGCTTTCCCTTCCTGGCATTGCAAGCAATGCTACCCACTCGGCGATACTGGTTACTGCTATGCAGTGCCGTATCGTACTCCGAGCGAAGGGAGGAAACCAGTGGAGTTGGGTGTGGGTTTTGGTGGACTATCTTTGGGTGTGTATTTGCTTAACCTGTATGCATGGGAACAAAAAAGCGGCATCCCGATACAGGATGCCGCTTTTGATTCAGCTATTGATCGCGCTTCCGATATTATCCGAGCGGTCAGGCCGGATTACGGAAGATGCGGACGTGACGGTCTGGCTCGTCGCCGTAGCTGCGCGATTCCAGATCGGCCTGACGTGCCAGTTGGTGCTGCCGACGGCGGATGCCAGCGCCTGCCGGTAAAAGGTCAATGTACTGCGCTCCAGCCCGAACCTTGATGATGGCTCGTTCAGTTTCCTGGAGCGCTTCCCCAAAAGGGTCCTGGGGATCTACCTCCAGATTGAAGATGTCGATCAGGAAGTTCTCCATCTGCGAGACGGTGTTGGCCCGCAGCACGTAGATCGGCATCCCCCGGCGCTCGGAGTCCACGATCAGCTTGGGACGCCGCCGGTAGTAGTTCTTGAGCGTCATGATAGCGTCGGCACGGCTGTAGTCATCCACGACTTCCAGCGGGACGTGCAGCCGACGCGCCGCCTGCTGAAGGCGGTTGCGGGCGATCCCGTAGGCGTAAACCCGAAGCTGCTGCGGCGGTTCGCCATCGGAGGTGCGCGGCGCAGAGCGTGGGGCAAATTCCTCACCCTGTCCCTGCCCTGCCGGTGCCTGTGAACGGCGTCCGTTACGCTGGCCGCGCTGACTGCCGCGAGGATTCTGGCCGTCGCCGCGTCCATCACGACTATCACGGTTGGTACGGACCGAAAGCCCGGTCCCGCGTTCGGTGGTCAACTGGCGCATTTCCGGCTGGACGGTCTCGGCGTGAAGTTCACCGTTGGCGTCACGATAGCGTGCTTCCAGCGGAAGCGGACGCCCACGCAGCATGCCATCAACCGAGGCTGAGACATCCTCATGCACGACCATGCGGTCACGGGTCTGAAGTTCGATCAGCACATCGAAGGTCGGCGGTGCGCGGCGCTCAAGGACACTCTTCTGCGTCCCACGCCGACGCGCTTCTTCGTCCGACAAGGTGACTGACTCGATGCCGCCGACGAGATCCGACAGGGTCGGGTTCAGCATCAGGTTATCGAGCGCGTTACCGTGCGCCGTGCCGATCAACTGGACACCGCGTTCCGCGATGGTGCGCGCTGCCATCGCTTCGAGTTCACGACCGATTTCGTCAATCACGATCACTTCAGGATTATGATTTTCGACGGCTTCGATCATGACTTCATGCTGGCGTTCAGGATGGCTGACCTGCATACGACGGGCACGCCCGACTGCGGGATGCGGCACATCACCATCGCCACCAATTTCATTTGAGGTATCGACGATTACCACGCGGCGATTTTCGGCCAGCACACGGGCGGCCTCGCGCAGCATGGTGGTCTTGCCGACCCCGGGCGGTCCCAGCATCAGAATACTCTGGCCGGACTCGATCAGATCCTGAAGAATGTCAATCGTCCCATACACCGCACGGCCTACACGACAGGTCAGGCCGACGATCACGTTGCGGCGGTTACGAATGGCTGAAATACGATGAAGCGTGCGTTCCATACCGGCACGGTTATCTGCATCGAAACTGCCAATATTTTCCACAATCGTGTCAATATCTTCGCGCGTGACTTCGTCATTTGAGAGTACGACTTCACGATCCAGAAAACGCGCAGTGGGCTGGCGACCCAGGTCGAGGACAATTTCGAGGAGACTGTCGCTGTTGCCGAGTTCATCCAGCGCACTGTTGATATGGTCTGGCAGAACGCGCTTCAGTTCAGCGATGTTATCAGTTATGCGTTTCTCCATAAAAGGGATTTGAAGCTCCTCTTGAAACCTGAAAATGGCTCAATACTGCCCAGTGGGTGCTGCCAGTGTCAGTGGAAAACATCTGCCAGCAGGGGACTGGGACAACGGACCGATGTCCGTCGTTTTACCTGAGCCAACTCTCCGAACATTGTTCTGGATTGTACCATAGTCGTATTATATTTTTGTTAACTTCTGATGATTGTGCGCCTTGCACACCCAGTACTTTTGACTGAGAAACGAATGCAGCAACTGGCGGAGCGGGATTGAATCCCGCCCCCTGCACAGCATGATCCGTGATTTCAGCGCCAGAGCGCTGCTATTCCGGCTGCGCCTGCACGCGGTAAATGGAGACATCACCTGCGGCGTAGACCGGTTCCAGCAGCGGCGGTTCAGCCTCGCTGAGCGCCTGTCGAACGTCGCCTGAAGCCACAATGTATTCCAGATCATAGGCCGCACCAAGCTGTTCGAAGCGATCATGATCGCCGACCAGCAGTGCATCCAGCATGGCGGCCTGATCCTGCTCTCGCGGCTCAAGTTCGACATAGGGATTGGAAAATGTCGGCGGGGCAGCCACCAGTTTGCGACCGGCCTGGGCGACGACGAACATCGATAAGTGCAGATCAGTTGCCAGAAAGACATCCTCGGATGTCGTGTTGCTTCTGACCCATTCATAAGCCCCGGTCCGATCGGTCATGACGTGATGCGTCCGCAGGGCCTCTTCGCGTGCATCGGTGAAGACATAGCGCTGCTGGTAGGCGGGATAGGCCGCAATCACCAGCAGGATCAGGATGGCGGTCAGGACGGCGGGATGGCGCAGGCGTTCCCCCAGCATCAGATGCGGCAGTCTGGCCTGTGTCAGGCGCTGTATCATCCCGGCCAGCAGCCCGATCACCACGACTACACCCAACCCATACAGCAGCGCCTTGACCGCCTCCAGGTAAATCACCAGATGCCAGCTTGGGATAATCACCGGCAGACTGACGCCTAACCTTACCAGAAGCTGTACGATGTAGTCATAACCGAGCAGGCCCGTTGCCACCGTCAGCCACAGCAGGACAAGCTGGCGTGTGACCGGGGCCGAACGCAGCCGCAGCAGATGCAGAAATCCAAGCGCGGCACCAATCGTCCACTGGGTGAACTGGGCCTTCAGCATCAGCGTGATATTGGTGACATCAAGCTGTGGGGCGCGGAAGGTCGAAGGCGCGGTGTTGAGCGTATTCAGCCGATAATGGCCGACGATAATCATCACCAGCGGCAGGCTGACCACGAGTGCGGGGATCAGGGCGGCCAGCAGTGCGCCGAACTGACGGTACAGCCGGTCGGACTGGAGCTTCTCATCCCAGACGTTGTACAGCCTCGGCAGGGTGGACAGCACGAAAATCCCACCGAGCAGCAGTGCCGGACTGGTATGTGCCAGAAATGCGATTCCCCACAGCACGCCAAAGATCGCATACCAGCGCACCTGACGGCTTGTCAGGGCCTGCCAGTACGCGGCCAGTGCCAGATAAAACAATCCCTGCGCGAAATCCGTCGGGAACAGCCACGGCGAGTAGCTGGCGAAGTAGCCGATGTCGCGATTCTCAACCAGAAAAAGATAGCTGATAGCACAGGCCAGTCCGGTCCAGCGGTTGAACAGACGTGAGGCCAGAACGTAAAAGCCAATCGGGGCCAGCAGATTGAGATAAGCCCCAGCCCGTACATAGATCACATGCGCTGGCTGGCCGGTGATCTGCGAGAGCAGGGCGACAATCCCTGGAACCAGCGGGTTGTACCATGCCAGTTCACCGTTATAGATCGGATCTGAGGGGAACGTACCGTTCAGGAAGGCTTCCGCGACGCCGGTATCACGATACATATCGGGATTATAGCCGTAGGCAAGATCGCCGGTAGTCTGGATGGCATGGAAGAAGGCGAACAGCAGCGCCAGCACGAACAGCAGATCCGGAACAGGGACACGGACAAGCGGTTGATGCAGGTCATGGTCGAGACGATGGTTCAGACTTGAATTCAAAGGGAAAGACTCCTTCGCAGTGCAGCACAATATCCCTGTGAGTTAAATACAGATACGAAGCGATTTACTGCATGGTTTCGAGTGATTCAGGCTGCCAAAAGGCGATCTGAGTATTGGCGACGGGTAGGCCGGATGTGTCCGGCCTGTACCTTTGTATGACACAAAACGGATCGGAATCGATCCCTGACGCTGCGTACTAAGAGGTTATACACACGAAGACAGTTTATTCCTTAATGTAAAAAGTAACAATATCGTCAAGCGTAGTTGAAAATTCAGGACACAGCCCTGCCGTGTCCCTATAAAAGACATGGAATGTAGGGTCAGGGCAGAATCAGCCCTCGTCAGTGTCCTGACTGTGATGTTTCGACATCAGGACACCGTAGGGTGTGGTTTTGGGCTTGGCGGGACGTGTCGCCTGTTCGAACTGTTCGGTCAGAGTCTGGAAGCGCGTCTGGCGGACCCACGCGGCGATATGTTTGACCATCACCGCCTGCTGACTTTGGAGCGTGAAGTGCAGCCCTTCCAGTGCCCCACTCAGCCAGTCCTGATAGCGGCGCACGCACAGATAGACGGGAAGTCGTCCGGCGCGTGGCAGTGCGCGCAGTGCAGACTCGATAATCGCAGGGGCTTCGCTCAGATATTCCGGGCGGATGTGCGGGACCATGTAAATCCCGTGACGGCCTTCGGAATAGGCGATCGATGCAGCGATCTGTCCATCTGCTTCATAAATCAGGTGCGGCATATCAAGATCCGCAATCGCGTACTGCTGGACGAGCTTCGGCACGGTGGACATGAACAGCCCGCTGATGCGTCCGCTGTCCTCATCCTTCGCCTGCGTCAGCTTCAGCGGACGGTGATATGACGGATAGTTGAGGGCATCGCGTCGCCAGAGTTCCTGACGGGCATAGACGGCGTAACCGGCAGTGCGCATCGTCTCGAACAGCGGTTCCTGTTCTTCGATTTCCCCGACCAGTGCCTGCGCCCCCACCCGGCCTGCCTCGCGTGCCATGATATCGAGCACATGAAGCCACGCGGTATCGTCGGTATAGATGTCAAGTTCCGGCGCGATATAGACGATATGCGCCACGGTATCATCGGGCTTATAGCGAAACTGCCCGACGACCTGCTGTTTTTCCGACCGGGAAACAAATGTGTAAACACCACGCTGCTGAAGCATCAGCAGGCTAGAGATGACGCTGTGATAAGCCTCCGGTGACATCCGGGTGGCTAACAGTTCACAGTCGAGCAGTGTCGATTTTTCGATCAGCCGCCGTACCGTTGGCAGATCCACGAGGGTAACGGCATGAGCATCGGTATCGCGCGAAGGCATATTCGTATTCATCCGTTTGCTTTCGCCACAGTCTGTGCTGGACGGCCACATGCGCTGCGGGTTAAGGCGTGCAAGGTGACGATCCGTACAGTGCGGCGTACTTCCGTGATGCCGTGAGACATGGGTGTCTGAAATTCCTGTCTGTAACACCAGATCATTTCAGAATACTCCGTTCATTGTAACACTATTTCGCAGGCATCAGTGACGGGCGGTCGGGCGATTTCTACAAAATCCTCATCTGCTATAACCCATCGACAGCGCAAAGGGCGCGTTATTCGTCTGTTAGCGGGAAATCGACAGACGCAGGTTGTGCGGCGTTGTACGGCGCTGACGCTGCATAACGGGCCGATTTTGTCGGGTTTTCGGAAAACCGGATGGCGTCTACAATACGAAGAACGGTAACAGTATCAACAGGGGCAGCGAACTGCCCATACAGAAACAGAGAAGATCTCGAATGATTAAACGCATTTGTGTATTCTGCGGGTCGCGCACCGGTGTACGGCCTGCCTATCTTCGTGCGGCACAGCAGACGGGCAGCCGGATCGCACAGCGGGGTTATGAGCTGGTCTACGGCGGCGGACATGTCGGCCTGATGGGGGCACTCGCCAGCAGCGCGATGGAGAACGGCGGCAAGGTGATCGGGATTATCCCCAAGGCGCTGGCCGATGTGGAAATCGCGCATGAAGGGCTGACCGAACTGCGTATCGTCAATACCATGCACGAGCGCAAGGCAATGATGGCAGACCTTGCCGATGCCTTTATCGCGCTGCCGGGTGGTTATGGCACCCTGGAAGAACTGTGTGAGATCATCACATGGGGCCAGCTTGGGATTCATCGCAAGCCGTTCGGCATCCTCAATGTCGAAGGCTACTACGACGGCCTGATGCACTTCTTCAACTTTGCCACCGAAGAGGGCTTTGTCCACCCAACCGAGCGCGAAGTGATCACCAGCAGCGATGACATCGACACGCTGATCACACAAATTGAAAATTACACGCCGGTCACCTTCAACAAATGGGTGAACGATCAGCAGCTTAAATCCTAATTTTCAGGAAACACAGCCGACATGCAGCCAACCGAAGATCAGAAAAAGGCTATTTCCACGCGGCAGACTGCGATCGTGGTCGCGGGGGCGGGTTCCGGCAAGACACGGGTTCTCGTAGAACGCTATCTGACACTTTTACAGGAAAACCCGGACTGGGCGCTGAACAATCTGGCGGCGATCACCTTCACGAAAGCAGCCGCCACCGAAATGCGTGCCCGCGTCCGCACACTGATTGAAGAGCGCTATCGTCAGGCGCTTGATGCTGACGAGAAGGAAGTTTATCAGCAGTGGAGTCGGCGCATCGCGGAGATGAACAGCGCCCGCATCACGACGATTCACGGCATGTGCGCTGATCTGCTCCGCGCTAATTTCGCCGAAGCGGGCCTTGATCCTGATTTTCAGGTAATGGACGAACCCGATGCGGCACAGCTTCGGGCGGATGCCATCGATCTGACCTTTTCGCGTCTGACAGAAGCAGCGGCTGAAGAGGAGACCGGGCCGAATATCCTTGAGCTGTTCGAGATTTATGATCTCCACCAGATACGTACTACCCTGCTGAAATCGGGGATCATCGGGGCAGATCTCGATGCGCTTATCAGTCACGGCGCTTTCGATCCGGACACGCTGATGCAGCGCTGGGAGGCTGAATGGATCGATGGGTCACGACGTGAGCTGGAGCGCCTGAAATCTGAGGCCGCGCTGCAATCCTTCCTGACCGATCAGACAGATTTCTCACCTCCCGCCAACGATAAACTGACAGAGGTCTGGTTTCAGGCACAGGAGTGCCTGAAGCAGAGCATGGACGAAATCCAGCCGTTTGTCGATCGCTTTGAGGCACTCAAACGCAGCCGTGACTCGATCAATCTGAGAGGTGGTGCAGCGGCGGCCTGGGGAGGGAAGGAAGTCGTCGCAGCGGCGAAGGATTTACTGCGCGTCATCAAGCAGCATCTGGAAGACTGCCTTAACCTGTTGGGTGATCCCCCCGGTGAGCATGACCGTGAAGCGGCGCGTCTGCTGCCAGCGTGGTACGCACTGGTGCGACGGGTGCAGGAAACCTATCGCGAGATGAAAACGCAGCGTGCCGCACTGGATTTCGATGACCTCGAAACGCTGACGGTGCGCCTGCTGGAACAGCATCCCGAAGTGGTCGCCCGGTATCAGGGCGGCGAAATCCGTCACCTGCTGATCGATGAGTTTCAGGATACCAATCAGCGACAGTGGCGGATTGCACAGCACATTGCCCCGCCGCAGCTTGAAGGTGCATTGTTCGTCGTCGGTGATCCAAAGCAGTCGATTTACGGCTTTCGTGGGGCGGACGTGAGCGTGTTCGGCGGTGTTCAGAAGAACATTGAAGATATACGCGGAGACACAATCTATCTGGCGCGATCCTTCCGCACACATGCCCCACTGGTCGAGCGCTTTAACGCCATTTTCGAGCGCGTGCTGGTGACCGATGACAGCAGTCCGGTGCGGCGGTATCAGGTGGAACTCGGCCTGCCGATGGATGCGCACCGTCAGAGACCACCGGAAGATCCCGACACACTGCCCGCGATTGAACTCCTGCTGCTGGATAAAAATATCCCTGTGCCGGGTGAGGAAAAGTCCAAATCGCTCACCACAGATGTCATACGGCGGTGGGAAGCGCAGGTCATCGCAGAACGGTTGAAGGCACTCGTCGAGAGCAGGCGGCCCATTTACGACAAACAGAGCGGGATCACCCGGCCAGTCGAATACGGTGACATCGCCCTGCTGCTGCAAGCGATGACGCATGTCACGGTGTATGAAAGCGTGTTCCGGCAGATGGGCATCCCCTATCTGACGACCTCGGGGCGTGGTTATTACAACCGGCAGGAAGTTCAGGATGTGATGAACCTGCTGAAAGCGCTGTATAACCCGGTCGATGATCTGGCGCTGGCGTCGGCGCTGCACTCGCCGTTATTCGGACTGAGCGACG
Source organism: Chloroflexota bacterium (assembly GCA_023430545.1). Classification (GTDB taxonomy): domain Bacteria; phylum Chloroflexota; class Anaerolineae; order Aggregatilineales; family Phototrophicaceae; genus JAEZAF01. Next base: position 21,981 of record JAEZAF010000182.1, on the reverse strand, counting down.
AAGCACTGTACGGTCTGCGGAATGAATTCGACGCTGATGGACGGCGCATGGCCCCGCGTCCGCTGTGGGATGCGCTGCAATCACCAGGGCCGCTGTTCCCGGACGGTGAGCGCCTACAGGCTCAACTGACCTCTGAACGGCTGGCACGCTGGCGGCAGATGGCAGGCCGTGTGACGATCGCCGAACTGCTTGAAACGATCTTCGAGGAAACCGGCTATCTCGCCATCCTCAGCGGCCTGCCGGACAATGCTGTGCGCCGCAGTAATGTCCTGAAGCTGCTGGACAAGGCGCGTGTCAGCGGCAAGACCACACTCAGCGACTTCACCACCTACATTCAGGATCTGACCACCAGTGAAATCCGTGAAGGGGACGCCGCACAGGAAGTGGAAGGCGTCACACAGATCATGACGATCCACGCCAGCAAAGGGCTGGAATTCCCGGTCGTCGTCCTGCTGGACAGCTCCTATAAGGGACGCAGCAGTGAAGGTCGGGACACGCTGCTGTTTCAGGACGAGTTCATCTGCAAGCTGATCGGTGAAGATGGCAAGCCTGTACTGCCATTTGCATACCGCCGCAGTCAAAACCTGCAGAAGCAGCGCGAAGAGGCCGAACGCCGCCGTCTGCTGTACGTGGCGGCTACCCGTGCGCAGGACCTGCTGATCATCAGCGGTGCGGCGGATACCACAGAACGCAAGGCGGACGGCTGGCTCGGATGGCTGCTGGAAGCAATCGATATGGAGCATCCGCTGATCCATGAAGTCATGCTGGAATATCCGGGCGAGGATGCGATGAAACGCGCCCGTCGTCAGGCCCAGCAGGCAGCCAAAGCCCGTTCAGAGGGTCAGCCACCATCCACCCGACCCTACACGACCACCGACAGCACCACCCGCAAATCACCCACCGATGACCTCACCGACGTCGTCAGTCCACCGCTGCTGCCTTCAATCGAAGTCCCGATTCAGCAGCAGGTGCGGCATCTGGCGGCTACGTCGATTGCCGATATGGGCGGCTGGCTGCACGCTGAAGATACGCAGGAACAGTACAGCGCCCGTGAACGCTTCCGGCGGCGGGTGCTGTACGATGCACCGGCAGTCATCCAGCGGGTGCAGCCGCATTCCGATCAGACCCGCGTCAGTGCGCGTCAGGTGGGAGACATCGTTCATCAGGCGCTGCGCTGGTGGCAGATCCCCTTCAATATTGCACTGGATGAACGCCTGACCCTGCTCGGCAGCTATGCCTGGGCGATTGGAATCAAGGAAAAGCATCTGGTCGATGAAGCCGCACAGCAGGCCAGCACCCTGCTCGACCGTTTTACACAGAGCACCCTGTACCGCTGGATCAGGGAAGCACAGGATCACGGTCTGCCAGTGCTGCGCGAACTGCCGTTCGTGTACGAACAGGAATCGCATATCGTCCACGGCGTGATTGATGTGCTGTTTCAGCGTCCAGTCGCATCCGGAGAATCTGAACGCTGGGTGCTGGCCGATTATAAGACCAGCAGGATGCGGCACTGGGAGCCGGACTCTAAAATCCGTCAGCAGAAGCTGCACCAGCACGCGGCACGCTATCACCTTCAGTTGGGGATCTATGCCGCTGCTGCTGAACAGATCCTGAGCGCAGAGCGTCCGTGTGTGCCCGATGTCTATCTGCATTATCTCAGCTACAATACGTCGATCCATGTGCCGGAAGCGACCTGGCGCAGTGCGCTGGATGCCGGACTGGACAGCGCGGTAGAACAGCTCACCCGGCGCGATGAGGACAGCGGCAGCGGTACCGTACGATGAAAAGAATGCTCAAGCGAATGCTCGACAGATGCAAAATCGTGACAGCCAACCTACCCGATCATTGAAACGGAGACTTTAAGCGATGCTGCAACGTGTGACTGCACAACTTCCTGAGTGGGCAAGACCCGAACATCCGGCCATGCGTCATACACTGGGACTGGCAGGCCGCCCTAACCGACGAACCTATTTACTGAGGCTGATCCTGGTCCTGATCATCCTCGGCATTGGCGGGGCGCTGATTACCTCATCGGTACTGAATAACACGATGACCACCGCCACTCAGCCGGTCTCAGAAGCGGTGCTGAATATCCTCTACTGGCCGACGCTGGTGGTACAGCTTGCACTCAGTGCGCTGGTGATCAGCTATACATCGAGCGTGATCGGTGAGGAGAAGCGCAAACAGACGTGGGACACGCTGCGGGCGACACGCAATGGAGTCGGGCTGGCACTGCGGGCACGCTGGAGCGCGGCCATCTTCTACCGCCTTTCGGGATTTCTGATCCTGATTCTGCTGGTGCGGGTGATCCTCGTTGGGCTGCTGCTCTATGATCTGACGGCGTTCGGTGGTGATTATCTGGCGATTATCTCCGGCCCGGCGACGCCACAGCTTCCGCTGCCTGCGGTGGTAGTGCTGCTCGCGATCAGCATGACAGCATCGTTTATCCTGCCGCTGACCGGTATCAGCCTTGATGCGGCGTTCGGTCTGCTGCTGTCGACCTTCTTCCAGCAGCGGATCTTCCTCGTACTGGTACAGGTGATCGCAATTATAGCCCGCATCCTGCTGACCTTTGCGCTTTTTGTCGCGATGCTGGCGGCCACGGACATTATCACGATGCCCTCGACCTTCTCCGCCCTGCTGTCAATGGTCGGGTTTGGCGCGTTCGGGGACTGGGGCCTGCGCTATCTCAATCTGGCGTTCTACAGCGATCTGTGGGGGATGGTGCAGTTCAGTATTTTCATGGGCGTAGCACTGCTCATCACCGCCTTTCTGCAGATGGTGCTGGCAGAACTGATCGTGATGCTGGCGATCCGTCGCGGCGAGAACGTACAGTAAAGATGAGGACCGGCAGCGAGCAGCAGGACTTCCACATTTACAGGTCGCCCTTTTTGCGGGAAGATTTGAGCCAGTATTAAAACAAATGCCACTGCCACTGTAAGGATTTAGACTGAATGCGGATTGTTGCACTCACGCCGATGCGTCATAACAGCGGGCGTGTTCCCGGCAAGAATTATCGAAACTTCGCCGGGAAGCCGCTTTATCATCACATCATCACGACTCTGCTGGCCTGCCCGCTGATCGAGGAAATCGTGATCGATACCGACAGCGAGACCATCCTGAAGGATGCGGCTGAAATCTTTCCACAGGTGCGGCTGATCGAACGGCCCGCGCATCTGTGTGCCAGTGAGACGCCGATGAACGAAGTCCTGATGCATGTCATCCGGCAGGTGGACGCAGATTTCTATCTGCAAACACACAGCACCAATCCCATGCTGCGGACGGAAACCCTGACCACTGCCATCCAGCATTTCCTCGATCACTACCCGGCCTGCGACTCACTGTTCAGTGTCACACGGCTGCAAACGCGCCTGTGGGATCAGCTTGGGCGACCCGTGAACCATAACCCGAACATCCTGCTGCGCACGCAGGACCTGCCGCCGATCTTCGAAGAAAATTCCAACTTCTATCTGTTCAGCCGCGCCAGTCTGGAGTTCCGCCGCAACCGCATCGGCGAACGCCCCTTGATGTTCGAAACCGACCGCATAGAATCGTGGGATATTGACGAAGAGATCGATTTTCAGGTGGCTGAATATCTCTACCTCAAACAGCGCACACAGACCGCTGAATAGCAAGTCTTGATCACGACAGGAGCAAATCCCTTTTACCATGTCCGACAAACGCTGGAAAATCCTGATCTCCGCGCCTTACATGCAGCCGGTGATCGAACGCTTTCGCCCGGAACTCGAAGCCGCTGGCTGCGAACTGTTTATCCCGCCGGTCTTCGAGCGCTTTGAAGAGGCCGATCTGCTGGAATTTATCAGCGATATCGACGGCGCAATCACCGGGGACGACCGCTTCACCCTGCGCGTATTACAGTCCGCGCCCAGGCTCAAGGTGATTTCCAAGTGGGGTACGGGGATCGACTCAATTGACCGTGAAGCCTGCGCCCAGTTCGGCGTGTCGGTTAAGAATACACCGAACGCCTTCAGCGAACCGGTAGCGGACAGTGTCCTCGGCTATATGCTGAGTTATGCGCGCAACCTGCCATTTCTGGATCAGCACATGAAAAGCGGTGTGTGGGAAAAGATCCCCGGACGGTCGCTGCGGGAATGCACCCTCGGTATCATCGGCGTCGGTGATGTCGGCAAGGCAGTAGCGCGGCGTGCGGTCGGCTTCGGGATGCGCATCCTCGGCACTGATCCGAAGGACATCGCCAGCCTTGCCCCCGACTTCATCCAGCAGACGGGGATTCAGATGGTCGATCACGAAACCCTGCTGCGCGAAGCCGATTTCGTCAGCACCAACTGCGACCTGAACCCGACCAGCTATCACCTGATCGACGACGAGACGCTGGCCCTGATGAAACCGACGACGGTGGTGATCAATACCGCACGCGGCCCGATTGTCGATGAGCAGGCGCTGATCCGGGCGCTTCAGGCCGGGCAGATCGCAGGCGCGGCCCTCGATGTCTTCGAGCATGAACCACTTCCGGCGGACAGCCCTCTGCGAAAGATGAACAACGTCATGCTTGCACCGCATAATTCCAACAGCAGCCCGATGGCATGGGAGCATGTGCACCGCAACACCATCAACAATATGCTGGCGGTGCTGCGAGCCAGTGAGCAGGTTTAACGGTCTACAGGCGGGATTAATGCAGATTAACTTTTAAATACGGAAAACGCGGGCGACGGGCGACCACGGCGATGCTGGTTTCATCGCAGGTCGCCCCTACGACGTGACCGATGTAGGGGAGCACGTGTGTGCTCCCGAAAAATTACTCCGTATTTATTTGTGAAAGATCATCATCCCGCCCCCGTTCAGCAGGTTGAGAAATCTTGAGGCGAAATAGCCCCCGCTTTTTGGTCCACTTCGTTTGAAAATTCGAACCGCACAATTCGAACATTCGTGCTATATTGAACTATTCCGTGAGTCCCCACATGGAGGCGCGAAACAGCCCTTGTTGCACAATGCTGCAACAAAGCCCACCTTTGCAGCAGCACATCCGTCATTTTCAGGGGAAAACCCGTTGTTGCCGCACAAAAATTTTGTGCGGCAGCAGCAGCAACAAGCAGTAAATAGTGGCGCATTGTGGCGCATTTACGCCGCAATTCCGACCATTGCCGCCGATTTTTGAGGGGAAAATAGTTGCGGCGGCACATTTTTTCGCGCCGCCGCCGCCACCGCCACAAACCCCAGACGACAGAAAACACCTGTTGGCTGTAATGCCCTGAAGTTGCTGCATATGGGGCGGGATTGAATCCCGCCCCCATTCAGGCGGATTTTTCGACGGTTTCGATCACATTCAGGGTGCTGCGGGCCAGTGCATTGCCTGGATATTCGTCCAGCACGCGGGTGTACACGGCCTTGGCCTGTGCGACATCCCCAAGCTGAAGATGACAGAAGCCGATGTTGGTCAGCGCGATCTCGCGGAAGGTATAGCCAGACGGTGACTGGATGGTCCACGCCCGATAGCGGTCAATCCATGCGTGGTCAGAGAAAAACCGGAAGCTCTTCTCGAACATCGTGATCGCCCGCTGATAATCCTCGCGCTTTACCAGTACCATCCCCTGCCGGTGATCGTAGGTCAGGAAGTGGCGCAGCGCAAAGGCAAACAGCATATACGCGAACAGTCCAAGTGATACCGAGAGCAGTTGCAGTGGGTTCCACAACAGCAGCACGCTGATGCCTGTAAACAGCGCCATCGTGATCAGTTGCGGGATCACCATCGGCCATGAGGTGTAACGTACAACCGGGATGTTGGCCTTCATTGGATGTCCTCTTTCGCGTGAGAGACGAACTTTAAACGTAACAAACCATTTGAGTATTCAGAAAACTGTTCTGAAATTTATGGAAACGGCGGACAGGGCAGGCCCTGTCCCTACAAAATAGGACAACGTTTGCCCTGTCCGCCAGAAACCAAATTTCAAATGGCTTTTAACGCACTTCCAGCATCAGCATCGAGGCACGCCCAGATCGACCGCGCCATCACGTACCACAAATGACGCATCGCTCAACTGATCCACCAGCACAGTGCCATCCGCCAGACCGGCATGGCGCACCGGCAGCATCACCGACCATTCGACGGTATCACGGTTGGCGATAATCAGCAGCGTCTGCTCTGGCGCTTCGCGCAGGAAGGCGAATAAGCCACCCTCCGCGATGATCTGCTGATAGCCGCCGTAGCGCAGCGCCGGGGACTCCTTACGCAGTGCGATCAGCCGCTGATAGAAACTTCGCAGGTTGTTATCCCAGCGCTGGCTGTCCCAGATCATGGTACGGCGGTTGTCCGGATCTGCCCCGCCTTCCATCCCGATTTCATCCCCATAATAGATGCAGGGAACACCCGGATAGGTCATCAGCATAAATGCACCCAGACACGCTAAATCACGATCGCCATCGACAATCGTCAGAATACGCGGCGTGTCGTGGCTGCCGAGCTGGTTGAACTGCTGGCTGGCAATGGTCCAAGGGATCGCAGCACGGTACGCCGTCATCTGCTCCGAGAGCGCTTCTGATGAAAGCTGGGTGCGGTCAACCCAGCCCCCATCACCGAGCCAGCCGTTATCGCGTCCATTCAGCCAGCGCCACATCGGGATATTGAAGCCCTGATAATTCTGCACGGCATCCAGTTCATCACCCTGAAGATAGGGCGTGCCATCGAAAAAATTCTCACCGATCAGGTAGGCCTGCGGATTCTCGGCCTTCACTGCCCGACGAATGCCGCGCTTGACCTTGTGTGTCAGCAGTGAGACACCAAGTCGTCCGGTCATGTTGGCGACATCCAGCCGCCAGCCGTCGATGCGGTAGGGGTCTTTCAACCAGTGCCGGATGACGGAGTCCGATGCTTCGTACATCACTTCACGCAGGCGAGGGCTGTTGTAGTTCAGCTTCGGCAGTGATGCCACACCAAGCCATGAGACATAATCATGCGGGCGGCGGTGAAAGGTGAAGAACTCGGCGGTCGGTGCATCGACATTCTGCTGTGCTTCAACAAACCATGCGTTCATCGAACTGACGTGATTAGGTGTGATGTCCAGCATCAGTCGCATCCCGCGTTCGTCCAGTGCCTGACGGAGCTGAACGAGCGCTTCGTTGCCGCCCAGATGAGGATCAACGTTGTAGAAGTCGTCGATGTTATAGCGGTGGTTGCTGGGGCTGGTGAAAATCGGCGTCAGATAGATCGAATCGACACCCAGTTCCTGCAGATAATCCAGCTTCTGCGCGATCCCCGGCAGATCGCCGCCGAAAAAGTCGAGGTTTCCGGCTTCCCGGTATGGCAGCGGCGGGTCCTCCCAGTTACGCACCTGTACACTGAACTCGCGTTTGGTCCATTCCCCCGGTTTAATCGTCAGTGACGGGTCGCCATTGTGGAAGCGATCCGGGAAAATCTGATAAAAGACCGCATCATGTACCCAGTGTGGGGCTTCGTAGTTCGCCAGCAGCTTGAAATCGTAGTGATCTGGTCCATCGGAGCGCGTGAGTCCAAGCGCATTCAGCCACAGACTGCCCTTCGCGGTCATCAGCTTGAAGCGGTAATGGGTGCGCGGCATGGTGATCGGAAGTTCAACGGACCAGAACGCGCTGACAGCGTCGGTGCGCGTGATCTGCATCTGCGTATGATCGGCCTCACCGTCCGGTTCTGTCCGCAGGTAGACCGATAACAGCGGGGCATCCAGTGGGGCGCGCAGGGTAATTGTGACACGCTCGTCCAGCCGGGGATAGGGATTGGAAACATAAACCGCTGAGCCGTCATGGTGCAGGCCGGCGGTCCATTGAAGATCGGGCGTAATATGCATAGTGCCTCTGTCTATCAAAAACTGAGCGATTAGCGTAGCCGAATCATCTCTGGAAGACAACGGCTGACTGGCATGCGCTCTTACATTTTTTTCACGGAGTTTTGATATTTTTTTGACACATTGCAGAAGTTTTTCTTATACATCTGGCCTAGGATATATGTAACAAAGCATGGCATCCCGGATGCCGGAACATAAACAATAAATCAGGAAATATTGCGCAAGGAGAATCAATCATGGCAAACATTACACGCTGGAATCCTATTCGTGAGATGGCTGCGATGCAGAATGTGATGGACCGCATGTTTGATGAAACCGTCCGTTCTCTGCGTCCCTTCAGCAGCTTCGAAAATGGCGAATTCGCCAACGCGCTGGCACTCGATGTGCACGAAGATGAAACCACCTTCACCGTGACCACATCCCTGCCCGGTGTGAAGTCGGAAAACATCAATATCAACCTGCATGATGACTTCCTGACAATCGAAGCCGAAATGCCGGAAACCAGGCACGAGAGCAAGAATGGTCGCACGCTGGTTCAGGAACGCGCCTATGGCAAGTACAGCCGTCGTATCCGCCTGCCGCAGTCGGTGAATGCTGATAAAGTCGAGGCGAACTACGAGGACGGCGTCCTCACCCTGACACTGCCGAAGGCCGAACATGCCCTTCCGCGCAGCATCCCGGTGAAGCGCCTGAGCGGTAACAGCGCCACCCTCTCGACGGAAGCGACGCCGCAGCTCGAAGCCGAAGGCACGAACAACGGCAATCACCGTAACAACTAATCTGAATGCCTGAGCCGATTCTGGTTCAGGCATCATACAGCAGGTCATACGCAGCGGGGAACTCAGCGATCAGTTGGGTTCCCCGCTTCTGTTTTCTCTGAGGGTTCTCCCCTGATTCGTTTTCCCTTCCTTTGCTATAATCTGATTTTTTACTCCATTCCCGAAAGTTGAACTCATTGGAAGTGAACATACTGATCGTGATCGCGGCACTGCTGGTGGTCGGTGGAATTGCGGCGCTGCTGTGGTGGCTGCTGATCGCTACCGAAGGCGTCTATCTCGGGCAGCGGATTGTGACGCTGTTATATGACCTCTTCGCGACGCGCTATGACCGCATCAAGCAGTATGATCCCGTGTATGAGGAGTATCTGCTGGCCGTCCCGATCATGGAGCAGATCCATCCGCAGACCGATCCCCTGATCCTCGATGTCGCGACGGGCACCGGACGCCTGCCGATCGCGCTGTTCGAGTTCCCGCCATTCGAAGGGCAGATCGTCGCGACCGACATCAGCCGCCGCATGCTGGATCAGGCGATCCTCAAGCTGGCAGATCACCGTGACCGCATCCACTTTGTGCTGAGTGATGCTGAGTGTCTGCCATTCCCCGATGACACCTTCGATATTGTCACCTGTCTGGAAGCGCTGGAATTCACGGCGTCCCCGGCGGATACACTGCGCGAATGTATCCGCGTGCTGCGTCCGGGTGGGCTGCTGCTGATTACCAATCGCCTTAACACGCTGATGCCGGGACGCCTGTGGAAAACCGACGACGTGCTGGCCCTGCTCGACTCGTATGGTGTCAGTATGTCGCAGAGTGAGGTGTGGCAGGTCGATTACGAGAAGATCTGGGGCGTGAAGGACGAACGACTGCTGTAGGGGTCGAAAGCCCTCTGTTCCCGCGCACCTGCATCCTCTTCGCTTCATGTTACTGACAGACGGAATTGAACCGCCCCTTGATCCATATCCCGCAATCAGCTAAAGATCTCGTTTTTTCCAGTCTCCGTCACGTAATTTCGATAGGAATCGAAATTCAGGATTGACAGCCGTTTTATTTCGACAATAATCAAATTCGATATTTATCGAAACAATATGGAAGGCTAGTCTATCCTATGAATGCAAGAAGGAAGAGCGATACACAATACGATGAGCAGGAAGCCCTGCTCGAAATGCTCAAGACACTGGCAGATGAAAGCCGCCTGACACTGCTGCGGCTGCTTCAGGAGCGCGAACACACCGTTGGCGAACTGGCACAGCGCATCGGTTTAGGGGAGTCGACCGTTTCCCATCATCTGACGAAACTGCGGAACGCGGGCTTTGCATCACTGCGGATGGCGGGCAATCAGCGCTTCTACCGACTGAATGAAGGCGGGCTGACGCGCTTCAAGCGGCTGACAGAGACCATCGAGCTGACACCGGAAAAACCAGCGCCTGTGATCTCCGATAACCGCTGGATCGATGCGCTCGGCTGGAGTGCGGAAGATCAGCAGGTGCTGCGCGATTACACCCTCAACGGCAAGCTGGTCGATGTGCCGGGTGAGCCGCACCAGACTGCACAACTAAATGTCATCCTGCGCTGGCTGGTGACACTGTTTGAGGCGGACCGGATGTACAGCGAACTCGAAGTGAACGCGATTCTGAAAGACATCTACGAAGAAGATTATGTCGGTTTGCGCCGCGACCTGATCGATATGGGTTATCTGCGGCGCGAACGCGGCGGTGGTCAGTACTGGCTGGCTCCGGCAGACGAAGAGGCGCGTTAGCCTGATGCCAAAACAGGAAGGAAACATGATGTCTACACCGGAGAGACCGCAGACCGCACGTGAAATGGGGCTGATGGCGGGATTCCCGCCTGCCTCTGATAAACGTGTGACCCATGCCCAGCAGCTTTTCGCACCGTACAACCGCTGGAGTTTTCAGAACGAACTGAAGCTCAACAGGACGGCGGATGTCTGGCGTGGCAGCGCGCCTGTCGTCCCGTTTGAATATGCCCTGCGTGATCTCAGCTCGATCACCTATCGGAATAGTCTGGGGAACCTGTTTACATTCGACGATATGGTGGAGATGAGCTACACCGACGGGATCATCGTCCTGCATCATGGGAAGGTGATCTATGAGCGCTATCTGAATGATATGCAACCGCATACGCTTCATGCATGGGCGTCATGCAGCAAGTCAATGACCGGCACGCTGGCGGGAATGCTTGTCCATGAACGCAAACTCAACCCGAATGCGCTCGTAACGGACTATCTGCCAGAGATGAAGGACAGCGGCTACGGCGATGCGACCATACGTCAGGTGCTGGATATGACGACGGCGGTCACCTTCCGTGAAAATGAGCCTGATCCAGTATCGGAGAATTATCAGTACAGTGTGGCGATGGGCTGGCGTGCCAGACCAGAAAACTACAGCGGTGCTGAAGATGCCTATGAGTTTCTCCCACTGATGCTGAAGGATGAGCAGATTCCGCACGGACAGCGTTTTGCCTACCTGACCACCAATACCGATGTCCTCGCGTGGATCATCAGGCGGCTGGAGGGCAAATCTCTGGCTGACGTGATGCAGGAGCGTATCTGGTCGAAACTTGGGGCAGAGCGTGACGCCTTCTGGATTGTCGGGCCGTCAGCAGTTGAAACATCCGGCTCCGGCCTGATTACGACGCTGCCCGATATGGCACGCTTTGGACAGATGATGCTCCAGCGCGGATACTTCAACGACCAGCAGATTGTGCCAGCAGCGGTGATCGAAGACATCGAAGGCGGTGCAGATCCGGCAGATTTTGCACGCGGTGCCGCCGCCAGTCCGCTCAATCAGGGATGGTCGTATCATCAGCAGTGGTGGAATACCCACAGTGATCAGGGTGCGTATCTGGCAATGGGTTATGGTGGGCAGATGCTGTACATCGCGCCGAAGGCCGAGCTGGTGATCGCGAAATTCAGCTCTTATCCCACACCGACCCCCGCCGGCAATGAATTCTACGGGATGCTGGCAGCATTCCCGGTACTCGCTCGGGCACTGGCGGAGTCAGCGGTTTAAGACATGCAATTGGTGGGATTGAATCTATCCCCTACCGAAGCCAGAAAATGAGGCTGTTTCTTTATAGAGACGGCCTCATTTGATTTTTGTCGCCTGATCACCATGACACTCATCTGTATTAAGGGGATACACAGTAAAAGTCTATGAAATCACCAGAGATGCTGTGCTATCCTGATACTGTAATTCAATGACACACTCTGTGTTGTTGCACGATACCGTTTGCTGATCAGCATATAGAGGAGACTCCGCCAGCGCCATCAGCGCATGGTGAATAACCTATGCCTGAACTTCCTGAAGTTGAAACTGTTGTTCGTAACCTGCGTGAACCGCTGACGGGCCGCACCTTTCAGACCATGTGGACGGATTCGACCACGATGTTTCCGCTGAATTCACCGGAAGGGTTTGCAGAGCGCATCATCGGCCAGAAGGTGCAGGGCGTCCGTCGGCGTGCCAAATATATCATCGTGGAACTGGATCATGATCTGCTGGTCGTCCACCTCAAGATGACAGGCCGCCTGTACGTCGTACCGCAGGATGCTGATCCCGGCGAGGACCGCTGGGTGCGCCTGCGTCTGGGGCTGGACGATGGCAACGAACTGCGCTTTTCCGACTCGCGCCGGTTTGGTCGTGTCTATCTGACGCCGGACTTCGACGCAATCTCCAAAGGGGCGGCGGCACTGGGGCCAGAACCGCTTGAAGATGATTTCACGGTCGAGATGCTGGCAGAGCGACTGCAAGGCCGCATGAAGAATATCAAGGCACTGCTGCTCGATCAGTCGTTTATCGCCGGGGTAGGCAATATCTACGCGGACGAAGCGCTGATTCGCGCAGGTATCCATCCCCTGCGCCGTGCAGACAGCCTGACCGCTGAAGAAATCGCCCGACTGTATGAGACGGTGCGTGCAGCCCTCTCTGACGGTATCCGGCATGAAGGCGCAAGCGTGAACTGGTATCGCAAACCGGATGGTGAGCGCGGCGAAGCACAGATCTATCTGTATGCGTATGGGCGTGAAGGCCAGCCCTGCCATCACTGCGGCACACCGATTCGCAAAACGCGGGTGGCACAGCGCGGGACGCATTACTGCCCGGACTGCCAACCCGAACCCACCGAAAAACCGTCGGCCACAGATACGCATGCCGGTAAAAAAAGCCCAAGCGCGTAAAGGATAATTCTGATGAATCCTGATGAACTCAACCAGTTTCTTGAACAGATCCCCTCGGCACTGATCTGCTATGTCGTCGTGTTTTTCATCGGCCTGTTCGGCCTGATGATTTACTTCGGCATCGTCAAGCCAGCACGGAGACGCCGTAAGCTGAGTGAGCTGAACGCCACACAGTCGGCGGCGGACATGCAGGCGGTCGAAAGTGCGCATTTCAACACCTCGACCAGCTATCCAGTCGCTTCCCCACGCACGCCGCAAGCACCGCAGACCGGTCCAACGGTCGAATACCGCGTCCGGCTGTCGGACGGTCACATGACGCAGGTGAAGCAGCTTCTGGCAGTTGCACGTGACCTTGAAGATGACCGACTGCTGGTTTATCTGGATGGGACCGGCTATCGCTCGATGACCGAAAACCCTGAAGTCAAGGAAAAATTCTCTCGGCTGATGCGCGAACTGGCGGAAACCATCGCCAAACCAGACACGCCGCGTCCGGTCCAGACCGCAGCGACCGATGATGCCTATAGCGACGCAGGATATGACAACGCAGGCATGGAGATGGCCGATCTGCCAGAGATGTCGGATGATGACTTCGATCTGCCCGATGTCGATCTGCTGACCTCTCCGACCGACGATGTCCCGGCGGCCCCTCCGGTAACCTTCAGCAGGCCAGAAGAGGCAGCGCCCGCACAACCAGTGTCGAGACCCGCATCAACTTCATTACCGCCTGCACCCAACAGCACGATCCCCGGCGCACTGCCGAACTATCGCACCACTCATGAGGATGCGCCGACAAAACGTCCGGGATTGTTCCGCCCGAAAGTCGAGTTCGAACCTGTGCCAGAGCTGAATCTGGCGGCAGCGATTGAGGCGTACCTACAGCACAAACTGCACTTCAGCGGGGATTATGCCGATCGCAGGCTGCACATCCATTCTGCACCCGGCGGCGGTGTCCGCATTCAGGTGGATGACCGCTATTACGACGCAGTCAGCGATATTGAAGATCCAGCGATCCGTCAGTTTATCGCCGAGACGATTCAGGAATGGCAGGATCAGCAGTAAGCTATTCGACAACCTGATGATAGCAGGCAGGGGCCGGAAGCATCCGGCCCTTTGCATTTATACCTCAGGGGCAGAGAGAGCGGAGTCGGTGGGGGTAGACTCCGCGTCGGCATCAGACAGGCCGAGATTCAGCCGCCAGAGGCCAAGCAGTCCCCAGACCAGCACCAGTACGTAGGTCATCGCCTGAAACGCTAGGATGAACACCAGCGCCTGACTCTGTTCGACACCGAATGGTGTCAGCACGCTGACGGCTACGAACTGATAGATACCGAGATAGCCGGGTGTGGACGGCAGGGCGCTGGATAATCCGAGCGCAGCCAGCAGAAACAGGATCTGAAGCGGTGTGAGGACGATGTCGAAGGCATTGGCGACCTGCATGGCAACGACGACATCCAGCGACCAGATGATGACCGTCAGCAGCAGAAAGACCGCCCCGCGCCCCGGATGCTGAAAGGCACGCATCCCCAGCAGGAATTTTTCCAGCAGATTTTGCAGCCGCGCCCGGACCGATTCTGGCAGGGGCAGGCGGTGCAGGATATTGAGCAGCAGCCCTTCCAATCGCGGCGCGACCAGCAGTCCGAGCAGGCCGCCGAACCCGAGGACGAGCATCGCCTGCCGTGCGGAGAGCAGCCAGTCCGGGACAGCGTCCGCCAACAGCATTGGCAGCAGCACGATGATGATCAGCACCAGCAGCGCGGCGTCGATAATGCGCTCGGTCAGCGCGGTCGCGAGGATATACAGCACATTCAGGCCGCTGCGCCGTGCGATCAGCCCGGAGCGGATAAACTCGCCAGCACGGGCGGGCAGAAAGTAATTCCCCAGATAGCCGACACACGTCCCCCAGAAGGTTGTCAGGGGATGCAGCGTCTTCTGGGCGCTGAGCAGGGTACGCCAGCGGAGCGACCGCAGAAAGTAGGACACGGTCATAATCCAGAAGGCCAGCACGATATATTCCAGCCGCCCCTGCCGGACGGTGTCCAGCAGTTCGGCCCAGTCCACGCCGCGAAAGGCCAGTACCAGCAGCACAACCGCCAGCACGAGTGTCAGCAGTGCGGACCATGAAAAGCGAAAACGGGGTTTGGTCGATGTCGTCGTCGATGATGTGGTGGTTGTGGTCATGGATTGAATCACCTGATCCTGTCTGCGTTAGGTGTTTATCGTGGACACGGTGGTGTCGCGTCCATACGGCGGGATGGCACACAGACCATCCCCTGTGAAGTCATAATGTCCTCACAGTGTACACGACGAACGGGTGAATCACTCATTGGAAACGGTGTGCTGCACCAGCTCCGAAAGTGCCTCTGCCGCCCGTGCTGGACCGCCCAGAGATGCCATTTCCGCCGCAAGCTGACGTGCATTCTGCTGCACCTGCTGATCCTGCGACAGCGCCCGCGCCGCTTCCCACAGCATCCCCTGACGCACCTCATGGGCCGAGAGATTCAGGCCGACTTTGGCCTGTGCCACGCGCCGCGCCTGTCCGCGCTGGTCTGCCGCGTGCGGGACGACAATCTGCGGGATGCCATGCACGACCGCCGCATGAGTCGTGCCCATGCCGCCGTGATGGAACATCAGGCGGATGCGCGGCAGCACATGGTCAAATGGGACAAAGTTGAGCAGACGTGTATTTTTCGGCAGTGCATTGACAAGCTGCTGTTTGGCTTCGGGCGCGATGGGATTCCAGCCGATGACGACCACCGGCAGATAACCGGCGCGTGCCGCTGCCTGTGCCGCCCAACTGAAGAAACCGAGATCGCCGGTGAAGGTCGTACCGAGGGTCACCAGTGCCAGCGGAACTTCTTCAGGGATGGCCTGAAGCCAGTCCGGGGCTGGTGAGGTCGGTGCTTCCGGCAGTCCCCCGACAAACAGCGTCTGCGGCAGCAGGTTGGGAACGTCGGCCTGATACCAGCTTTCCGTAAAATAGCTGACGTGCAGATACGGGCTGAGGATCGACGGAGTCGGCCCCTGGGCGAAATAGCGTCCCTGTAAACCGAAGCGCTCACACAGCCGTGCGATACGCTGCTGGCTCTCATTGCCGAGCGACTTCTGAACCGGGAAGAGTCCGTCCTCGTTCAGTTCGCGCTGGGCGATCCAGCCGCAGACCGCCAGCGGGACATTCAGTTTTTCCGCTGCCAGTGCCGCCGCCGTCAGGAACGGGTCCGTGACGATCGCATCCGGCACACCGATCTCGTCGGCCAGTGCCAGCAGTGCCTCGACTGCCTCTCCGACCAGTGATTCGCTCAGCCATGTATCGAGTGCGCGGCGGTAGCGGAGCATGACCGCTTCTGCCGGTGGGATCTGCGTGACATCGGGCGCAGGGGGCGGCGGCCACAGCCAGCCAGTCTGCGGGACAGAGGCGAAGGTCACACCCTGCGCCTCGACGGACCGTCGGAGGCTGTCACCGCTGACCCATGTCACCTGATGGCCGAGCGCCTGAAGCTGCTGGGCTGTTTTTAAGTAGCCGCCCCAGTCGGTATGACTGAAAAGCGGCGCGGAAATCATCCAGAAGTTTGCCATCAATATGCCTAAACTAAGGTGTAATGTTCAACCACGGGAAACGGATCATAAAAGTGATGCAGCAGCCGCTTCCATTCCTGATATTCCGCTGATCCACGAAAGCCTACGGTGTGATCTTCCAGTGTCTGCCAGCGCACCAGCAGCAGATACTGATCCGATGTTTCCATGCAGCGGTGCAGTTCATGGCTGATGTATCCGTTCATCGACGCGATAATGGGTGCGGCCTGCGCGAATGCCGATTCAAATGCTTCGCTTTCTCCGGCGCGGATGTTCAGGATCACAGCTTCGAGAATCATGGGTAAGCCTTTACTGTGTTTCATTAAATAAAACCACGATCAGGCCGAGAGCAGGATGGTGTTGCCGTCAGGATCGTTGATCAGCGCGAACCATGCATTGAACGGGGTTTCATACGGCGCGACGTGGCTTTCGTAGCCGTAGGCGATCATCTCATCGTATTTGGCCGTGACAGCCTCGCGTGTCTCAAGATAGAACTCCAGCAGAATGCGATAGCCACCGGATGCCGGTTTCTTCGCAGGGTCCCACCGCAGATTGGTCTGATGGGTTGTCAGGAAGAATGTCAGCCCGTTCATCTTCACTTCGACATGCAGTTTCGACTCACTGCCTTCAGGGATTTCGACACCGAGCCGCCGATAAAACTCGACCGCACGTGTCATATCCTCAACCATCACGCCGACCATATACAGCTCAAGTCCCATCACAGATCCTCACCTTCGAATATTCAATAAAGTGAAATTGTGGACTATCACAAGCGCACTGATTGTAGACGGCATCGGTCTGCTGTGACAGGTTTCAATCTGCGGGTATTGGGCGAGGTCTTATGGTTCGGAATGCAGTAGGCGGGAAGAATCCCGCCCTGCACGATCTGGTATTGCAGCTATCGTGGGCCGGACGACCTAACGAGCATTGCAGTCCGGCCCGGTGTGCGAATTTTCAGAGGGGTCAGGCGCGGAGCACCCGGCGGATCATCTGCATGGCGAGCCACAGTCCGACAAACCCCACTGCCCCGAAGATCACGATGCGCCATGTATCCCACAGCGATTCGCCGGTCGCAGGCAGGCTCGTCACACAGCGGACGGTCGCTGAGGTCTGAAGTCGGGGGCTGTTATCGGCGGTCATGACGGCGAGATTACGGAAAACGTTTGTCGTACAGCCGCCGCTGTCGGTGGTCAGCAGGCGTGTGCGGACGGTGATCGTCACACGGGCGCCACCTGCCAGAGAATCCAGCGAGAAGCTGACCGTCTGGCCGTCGAAGCTCACTACACCGGCGGAGGCCGTTGCTGAGAGGATTTCCAGTCCCGCCGGGATGGTATCGGTCACACGGATGCCGGTGAGCGGTGCTGACGATGGGTTGACGACGGTAATCGTCCAGACCACTTCCTGCCCCGGCAGTGAGAACTCAGGATTAGCGCTCTTGAAGATGTACGGGACGCTCGGTGTCACGGTGGCCGTGCTGTTTGATGGGAGTGTCGGTGTTGGTGTCTCCGTCCCTGGGGACTCAGTGACTGGAGGCTCAGGCGTCCTGCCTTCATCAGTCGAGGTCGCTGTTGGCGTTTCAGTTGCTGGCAGTGTTGGGGTTGGCGTCGATGTCGGTGTTGACGTGGGAGTCGCCGTCACATCGACCAGCACGATGGTGTCGGTATCGGAGTTATTACCTGCCCCCTGACGATCAACGTCATTCGGGTCGGTAACATCATTGGGCCGCAGGACAACAGCGCGGTTGGTGATCTCCACTCCGGGCTGAAGCGCAGGGTCAATCGTCGCATTGATCGTAAAGATCACACTGCCCCCAACCGGCAGATCAACCGGCACGTTGACCAGATCACCAGAGCCGCTGATTACACTGCAAACCCCGCCGTTCGCGCCTTCGCAGGTCCATGTCACATTCTGGAAGACATCTGGCAGATCATCGCTGACAGTCGAGGCCATAGCATCACTGGGGCCAAACTGGTTGGTGACGTTCAGCAGGAAAGTGATCGGCCCACCCGCGTAAAGTTCCGGCTCAACGTGCGTTTTCTCAATCGCGAGATCGGCCTGACGCAGGGTGACAAAGTCGATCAGGTTCATGGGCATGGAGGGGTAATTGGCCCATGTATCCATCCCACGGCGGTTGCCAAAATCGGTCTGCCATGTGTGCGCCCCGCCAGCGCTGGAAATCCCACTGCCTGCGATGCGCGGATTCGGGGGAATACCGTAACAGCCTTCGGGATAGTAGATATCCGAGGAAGTGGGCGGCGGCGGTGTATCACCGGTTCCGGCGCACAGCGAGTAATCGTAATCACCCTCACCGCGATAGGTATAGCGGTCGTTATAGTAGACCGTGTCCACCGGCGGCGGTGGCTGGGTGGTGCCGGGGTCCAGCACGCGGGTGACCTGAATCCCGAAATGATTGTTCTCTGGGTCGAAGAACGGGAAATGGACCTCGCCGCCGAACAAGCGAATCTGTGCGTCATAGGCGACATTGCCCGCAGGCACTGGCTGATCGGCGGAGTCCAGTCCGTTCCAGTCGATTTCATTCTCGCCCGTATTGGCATAACCGATCAGAACGGCGTCGGGATAATCGCCGAAGGTGCCGTTACGGTTGGTATCCAGCACAATGCTGAAGGTCCCGGCGGCACTGGCATCGAAACTAAAGGTCCCACTCAACGGATTGGTACCGGCAGCACCCGATGTGCCTTCCAGCCCGACGAACTCAAAATCGTTGATCGTGGGTGGTGGCAGCGGCGGCGTGACAAAGTAAACGGTACCGCTGGGAGACGGGGCCGCATCACCGGGCAGATCGTCCAGCACGTCAAAGTCTGGTTCGTTGAAGAACAGCTTATGCGTGGAATCATCTGCATCGTCCGGCTCTGAAGGGTCCTTCACCGAATAGCCTGCCGGAACCTGCTGGTTATTGTTGGGGCCAAAGAACTGAATCGAGCGGTAGATAGGGTCGCCCTCTGCGTTACGGAAGCCCTTGTTATTCGACAGAAACTGGAAACCGAAGGCGTCGATCCCGTTCATATCGACAACGTAGCCGTAACCGTCTTCTGTGAAAACGTAAACTTCAGAACTGAAGACCGGCTCACCGGGGATGTTATTGCCCATATTGAGCGGCATATAGTCCGCATAGACGCGGCCCAGCTCCACGTTGCCGCCAGCATTGGTGACAGTCACATCCCATGCCCGAATCCAGCGGACTTCTGCAGGCTGCGCGGCGGGATCGGTCAGCGTCCAGTTGGCAGCAACCGGGGCAGGCTGTGGATTCAGGGGATTACCGGGGGTGGTGCCGCGCTGTTCAGGGTTCGGGCTGGTGAATTCCACTTCCCACACACCGAGTTCGCCAGCGGCCACTATCACCGTACAGGGATTGTATCCACCGCTGCCGGGAAATGGACCCGCATTCTCTTCATCGCGATTATTGATGACACCGACATCCCCGCTGATAACGCATTGGGTCCACGCAGCGGAAATCGGAGACCGATAGCGGATCAGCCCCTGCCCGATGCCATTGGCACTTGATCCCATGTTGAGGGTCTCGCCGGGCTGGGCAAACACCTTGAACACCGTGCGGTCGATGATGCTGCCGGTAGCGGTATCGGCATAAAGCAGGAAGGGCCGATAGCCGTCGCCATCGGTCAGATCCTTACTGCCCTCGGCACGGGCAGGTGTTGTGTTAAAAAAAGATGCAAGGGTAAAAAAGGCAGCGGCGGCAAGTACAATGAAATATTTTATTGACCTTCTTCCTGAAACAAAACTGAAGCGTGACACGGCATCCCCCATCTGATGTAGTACGGTGAAGGTGGATTACACAATTGTTATATCACTTGACGCTATCCAGCCAGAGATTGCACAGGAATAACAGATTGCTGCTCGTTCAAGGATCTGATTAATATAACATAGTATATGATTACAAAACTGTATATCGAATCAAACTGCATTGAAATCTTTACAACAAATTAAGTTCACCCCTGCTCAACATAAATATGAACTATGTAAATTTCTGTTAAATGCCGCTCACAGAAGCTGAACTCCGATGTTGAAATGCTCTGTAACTGAACTTGTTAGAGTTTTGTCAAAGAGATGACCTTCCTCCTATCTTACAACTCATGACGCCAAGTCTGTGTACAATGGAGGAACCATTGGCACAGTAAATGGAGCCTTCAATGTTTAGACGCTCAAACGTTATGTGGTCAGCAGTCGGCAGTTTGCTGCTGCTCTGTCTGACTTTGGGGCTGCTGCCCGCACAACTGGCAGCCCAGGACGATCCTATTCCCCTTCCCACAGTGGGATTTTCAACATCGGATGGCGAAGCAGTCGTACCCACTGCTGAACCGGGTGATGATGAAAATGGGGCAGGATTCGGAAGCAGCACCGAAGATATAACTTCCGCGGTCGAACCCGTTGTGGTCGTCAATGACGACTTCGAAACCGGTTTATTGAACTGGATCGGCAGCCGCGAACTGCGCACCATTCAGACGGAAGAAGGCAACGCCGCTGCACAGCTTGCCGCTGATGATTCGCTGACACTCTCCAATCATGTTCCCCTCACAGAATTCGAAGCGACCGTCTGGTTCAACCTTGCAGCGGGTGAAACCGACAGCGGTACACCGACTACAAGTACGCTGAATGTATTATTCGGAAACAATTACCATTTAACACTCGGGGCACAGGGAACAGCATTCGGCAGCATCGGGGCGGAGGCACCCTTCACCTCGGAAGACACCGCGCTGACCGCTGGTCAGTGGCACCGGCTTGATCTGTCGATGCGCGCAGGTGTGGTGACGGTCGCCGTCAACGAGGCGGAAGTCCTGCACTATGAACCCGCCAGCGAGGGTGTCAGCTTTGCTGTGATGACACCTTTCACACTGCAAAGCACAGACGGTAGTCTGCTGCTTGATGATGTCCTCATCGTGGATTATCGTCCGGCGCAGATCGTCGTCCTGCCGCAGACCTCGACTGACGGCAGTGCTTCATCACTGGCATTCGACAGCAGCAAGGTCGCCGGTGAACTGAACAACCTGATCCAGGCCTTTAATACCGACGGCCCGGAACAGGTGCAGTCGCTCAGCAGTGCCTACGCCCTGCCGCTGGATAAGCAGGGGCGCATCAGTGTCGAGATCTGGGGCGCAGAAGGCGTTTCAGGCGAGACGCTGGCGAACATGATGCTGGCCTATAACGGAAAAGTTGAAACGGTCGATTTCCAGCGGATCGTCGTCCGGATTGACCTTGCCTCGATTGCCGCACTCAGTCTTGCCGATGAAATCAGCGTGGTACGCCTTGTCCCACGGCTGACGGCATCCGGAGATAGCATGGAAGTGTCCTCAGCCTTTTCTTCGGCTGAGGCACTGCCTCTTAATGTCTCGGCAGATCTGCAATCTGATTTCCAGGCCGGCTCGCGTAATCCGATTGGCAGCACCTTCACCAACGGCTATGACATCACGGGGGTGCAGAGCTGGCACGCTGCCGGGTTTCGCGGCAATAACGTCCGTGTCGCTCTGATTGATGTAGGTTTTGGCGCTCCAGCCAATACGCCGAATGCGGATACCGCCTGTGCCGCCAATGCCCAGCTCAATCTGGCATTCGGCACACGTGTCGCCGGTGACCCTGTTCGCGGCCTGAATATGCTTGAGGTGATCTGCGA